>JBJMSU010000233.1:0-17306 GCA_045801465.1 Xanthobacteraceae bacterium
GCGCACGCAACCGCAGCAACGGCCTTGCGGCGCAACGTCATGGCCTTCCTCCCGGTTCTTGCCGCTCGTAGCGCTGAGGCGCCCGAGTCATCCCGTTCCCGAATATTACTGGAGAAGGCGCGGGTGCGGTAGGTGGGCAAAGGGCGCGCAATCCTGGCGCTGCATGATGGGCAATTCGCGATCGCGCCGTCCCTCGCCGCTTTTGGCGGCACGCCCACCGAGCAGCGCTGCCGCGGGCGAATTTCCCTCGCGATCGTTGTGACGATCGCTCGCCCGCCCGACAACGCGAGTTCATGCCGCTGGTTCGAAGGCATAGCGGCCGTTGCGGCGCACGATAGTGCCGAAGCCGGGCGCCTCGACATGCGCGCCGGCGATCGCCAGACGATCGGTGGCGATCATGTCGAGCAGGCGCAGGCGCGATGCCCGGGCAAGATCCTTGTCGAGATCGTAGGTCACCGCCGTCTCGGGATGCGAAATCTGGATCGCCGAGAAGTGCACGAGATCGCCCCAGGCGACGAGAGCATCTCTCCCCGATGCGATGCGCCAGCACGTGTGTCCCGGCGTATGGCCGGGAGCCGGGATCGGCGTCAATCCTAAAATCTCCTCGCCGTCGCGGATGCGCCGCAAGCGGTCGCCATAAGGCGTAAGGTTGATCTTGGCGCGGGCACGGTTGCGTCGCACGTTCTCGGGCTCGTCGCCCGGCCCTGGCGCCAGCCAGAACGCCGCCTCCTTCTCGTGTACGATGATCTCGGCATTGGGGTAGTGCGGCGCACCAGCATCGTCCACCAATCCATTGGCATGGTCGGGATGAATGTGCGTGAGCACCACATGGGTGATCGCGGACGGATCGATGCCGGCCGCGCGCAAGTTCGCCGGCAGCCGTCCCAGCGTGGGTTGCATCGTGTTGCCGGCTCCCGCATCGATCAAGATGGTGTTGCCGTCGCGCTGGATGAGAAAGGTGTTGACCGGGATGAAAAACGAGCCGTTCTCGGTCCGGCCGACCAGGTCCTCCGCCCGCCGGCGATCCATGCCGATCAGATTGTCGAGTGATGTCCGCAAAATGCCATCGCTCAGCCCTTTGATCTCGAGCTCTCCGACGTAGATGCTTGCAGCCATGTTCTATTGTCCGATGGCGACCGGTAGGGTAGAGCCTCCCACACCCGGGAGAGCCAGCGTATGTCGTGCTCCAGATCTCTGCTCCTGCTCGCCGTCGCCGGCCTCCTGCTGATTCACGATCGCGTTGCGGCGGAAGATCGGCTCGTCGTTGCGGTCGGCGCAAGAGGCGTCGGCGAGACTTTCGTCCCGGAGCTGGGACAAAATGCCGGAATCTTCAAGAAGCATGGGCTCATGCTCGATGTACTCTATACGCAGGGCGGCGGCGAAACACAGCAGGCGGTGATTTCCAACAGCGCTCAGATCGGCGTCGCAGTCGGTTTCCTAGGCACGCTCGGCGCATTCGCCAAAGGGGCGCCGCTGCGCATCATCGGCTCGACGTTTACCGGCGGCAATCAGTTGTTCTGGTACGTGCGCGCCGATTCCCCGATCAAATCGCTGCACGACGCGGCCGGCAAGACGGTCGCCTATTCCACCAACGGCTCCTCGACGCATACGGCGGTTCTCGCCTTGAAGAAAATGACCGGAGTCGATTTCAAGCCGACGCAGACGGGCGCCGCGCCGGCGACCTATACGCAGGTGATGAGCGGCCAGATCGACGTCGGCTGGGCGGGCGCGCCGTTCGGCGTCGACGCCGTCGAGACGGGCAAGGCTCGGGTGATCGCCAAGGCCTCGGACGATCCTGTCCTGGACAAGCAGACGATCAGGCTCATCATCGCCAATGCGACCGAGCTCGCGCAGCGCAAGGACGTGTTCGTGCGCTTCATGCGCGGCTATCGGGAGGCGCTCGCCTGGGTCTACTCGACGACGGAAGGCGTGCGCGCCTATGCCGAATGGGCGAGCATCTCACCGGGTACGGCGGCGTGGTCGCTGCGCGAGTTTCTGCCCAAAAATGCCGTCGATCCCGATCGGATTTCCGGGCTGGACGAGCTCATGGCAGACGCGGTGACGTTCAAATACATCCCGGCGCCGCTGTCGCAAGAGCAACTCGCCGAGCTGATTCAGATCCCGGAGCGGCAGCACTAGCATAACGGAGCTAACGGCGCAGGCGCACCACGTTGTCGGCGACAGCGCCGGCAAGTGCGGCCCGCCACAACGCGATAGCTGCGCCAAGGAAATATCGCGATCGGAGTGAAGGAAGCTTGAATATCGCACCCGCGAGGGCGAAGCCCCACAGCGGAGGCCCGGGCATGAGGCGGACGGCGAGAACCAGTGCCGCCGATTTGAACTTCCTACAGCGGTTGCGCAAGCTCGTGGAGGAGCTTCAAATTGGCAGCGGCACGAGAAATGATAGAGTTGCTCAGTGCCCCTTTGCTTCCGAAGTTCGTGTCAGAGGGTGCTGCGATGGATCACGAAGTTCGGAAGCGGGGCACGAGATATGGCGGCAAAGTTGGAAAAAAACTTCAAGGTGGTGGCCGACAATCGGAAGGCGCGGTTCAATTACGAGATCGGCGACGTCTTCGAGGCCGGCATCGTGCTCACCGGCACCGAGGTAAAATCGCTGCGCCAGGGCAAGGCCAACATCGGCGAATCGTATGCCGCCGCGCGCGCCGGGGAGCTGTGGCTCTACAACGCGAACATCCCCGAATACCTGCAGGCGAGCCGCTTCAATCATGCCCCCAAACGCCCGCGCAAGCTGCTGCTGCACCGTCGCGAGGTCAACAAGCTGATCGGCGCCGTGGAGCGCGAGGGCATGACCGTGGTTCCGCTCAAGCTGTATTTCAACGACAAGGGGCGCGCCAAGATCGAACTGGCGGTGGCGCGCGGCAAGAAGCTGCACGACAAGCGCGAAACCGACAAGAAGCGCTCATGGGAACGCGAGCGCTCACGGTTGATGCGGGTGAAGGGGTGAGCAATGCCGGATTCTGACATGCGTTCGCGACGGCTGATCGGAATGCTGCTGTTCCCGCGCCTGACCCAGCTCGATTTGACCGGGCCGTTCGAGGTTTTCGCCCGGATGCCGAATACCGACGTGCACCTTGTGGCTCACGGCCTCGCGCCGGTGCGCACCGATCGCGGGCTCACCATCATGCCGACCATGCCGTTCGACGACTGTCCGCAACTCGACGTCATCATGGTGCCGGGCGGAGCGGGGCAACAGGACCTGATGGAAGATGCCGCGGTGCTTGCTTTCCTGCGGCGGCAGGCCGAACGCGCGCAATACGTGACATCGGTCTGCACCGGCTCGCTGGTGCTGGGCGCTGCCGGGCTGCTCAAGGGGAGGCGCGCGACCTGTCACTGGTCCGTGCTCGAATGTCTCGCGCATCTCGGCGCCGTCCCGGTCGCCGAGCGCGTCGTCGTGGACGGCAACGTGGTCACCGGTGCGGGTGTCGCCGCCGGCATCGACTTCGCATTGAGGCTGGCTGCGATTCTCGAGGGCGAGGCCGTGGCGCGCGAAATCCAGTTGCAGATCGAGTACGATCCCGAGCCGCCCTTCAGGTCGGGTTCACCGGCAACGGCTTCTGCCGAGACCCTGGCCGCGCTGCGGGCACGCGGCGCGAAATTGACCGAAGAACGCGCCCACACGGCGCGCCGCGTCGGCGCAAAGCTCGGTCTGTAAACAGCCCGCTCTCGTCTGTCCGCTCGACAGCAGCGTGCTCGTTTCGCAAATGCCGGCGACCACGGGCCCTCACGAACACGTGATGCTTCCCCGGCGCGCCTTGCTGGCTTCATGCGCAACTTCGCGGGCTCGGCTTGCATACCTCCTCCCGGCATGGACGGCATGGCGCCGCCCGGCGTTCGTCGCGCAAACAACGGGCAGACCTTCGATATGGCGTGGATGGATTGAGAGGTCCTCGTCCATCTTTAGGGCTCCGTCCCGCGTCCTCCCCCGCCGCAGGACGGACTCTTTCTGAGTTCATACCGGCGATCCAACGGGCAGGGGTTGCCTTGGATGAGGTAAGTGAGTAACGGGTTCGAGTCGAATGTCCGCATCCCTTCACCTGCCGTCGCGCGCCCCCACCATTCACAATTCGAACGCACGAGAGCCGTGTTCCCTTGAAAGAATTGAGATTCGACGCTCGAGAGACGGTCCCGTGAGGCTGCACAGGGAATGGCATGACGCTTCCAATCAAGCTCGACCATTGCGTGGTGCACGTCTCCGACTGGGAGCGCTCGAATGCGTTCTACCGCGAGGTGCTGGGAGCGGAGCTGATCCAGCGGCCGGTCGGCTGGGCCTATCGCTTCGGCGACACCCAGCTCAACCTGCATGGGCCCGGTTTCACGCCGGCCGAGGTGGCGCGGCTGCCGGTGAAGCCCGGCAACAGCGATGTGTGCTTCGAGTGGCACGGGCCGATCAGCGACGCCATCGCTCATCTGAGCCAGTGCGGCGTGACGATCGAGCGCGGGCCGATGGAACGCTTCGGCGCCAAAGGCCACGGGACGAGCGTCTATTTCCGCGATCCTGACGGTTCGCTTCTCGAATTCATTTCATACGCGGCGCCCGCGACATAGTTGCGGGCTGCGTCAATCCTGCGCGTCGAGGCGGCGGAACTTCTGCACGCGTTGGCCGGTGTTCACTTCCGCGGTGTAGATGTTGCCCTGTCGGTCGACGGCGATGTTGTGCAGGGCGGTGAACATGCCGACCTGGCGACCGGGACGGCCGAAGCGGGACAACGTCTCCTTGCTGGTACGATCGATGATGCGCACTTCGCCGTTCATGCCGTCGATCATGTAGATGTATTTCTGTTGCTTGTCCGGCGAGAACACGAGATCGTAGACCGATCCGGTGCCGCGCGTCGCCTTTTCGTACACGTGCTCGGATACGAAGGTGCCGTCCGTGCGGAAGATCTGCACGCGGTTGTTGGTGCGGTCGCACACATAGACGAGATCGTCCTTGCCGATGCGGATGCAATGAACCGGATTGCCGAACTGTTGCGGCAGCGCCTTCGCCGGATCGTAGGTCGGCGTCTTGGCGTCGCTCGGCTTGTTGCCATAGGCGCCCCAATGACGCTTGTAGGCGCCGGTCTCGGAATCGAAAACGACGACCCGGCGGTTGGCATAGCCGTCGGCGGCAAAGACTTCCCTTGCGGCGACGTCGACCGCCACGTCGGCCGGTGAGCCGAGCCGCTCCGTCGCGTTCGAGTCATTGCCCTCGCCCGACTTGCCGACTTGCAGGACGAACGTTCCCTCCATGGTGAACTTCAGCAATTGCCCGTCCTTCTTGCCGTTGCCGGCGAGCCAGATGAAATCGTTGTCGTCGGCGAAAATGCCGTGCTCGCTTTCCGGCCACTCGTAGCCCGGGGCGGGACCGCCCCACGCGCGGATGAGATTGCCGGATTGGTCGAACTGGAGCACCGGCGGCGCCGCCACGCAGCACTTGGCGGTCGGCGGGTTTTGCTCGGCGGCGCGTTCCCGCTCGGTCAGCGAGCGCGGCCGGTGCACGAGCCAGATGCGATCATGACGATCGACCGCGATGCCCGAGACCTGGCCCAAGATCCAGTTGTGCGGCAGCGGCTTCGGCCAGAACGGCTCGACCTGGAACCGGGGCACGCCGTCATCGGCGAAGGCCGGCGAACAGACAGCGAGGGCGAGGGCAGCCGCAAAGGCTTTCATCAGCATCCTCCAACGGTCGCAGATCATGACCATATCCCATGCCCATTCATCTGGCAGCCTTGCAATGCCGCATGTTCTCCCGTCTTCGCCCTGGGGGCTACGACGGGCACCGCCCGCACCCGTCGAAGCTTCAGCGAAGGCGGGATTGTCGGCGAAACGGTATCCACCTCGCCGGGACATGCGCTACGCTCCGATGGCACCAACCGGGGAGAGCAGGGGATGGTCAAGCTGATTGTGCTTTATGGACAGCCGAAAAGCGCGGCGGAGTTCGAAAAATATTACGCCGAGACCCACATGCCGATTGCCGGGCAGATGGAGGGAGTCCGCCGCATCGAGCTCGCCAAGGTGGTGGGAACGCCCGACGGCGGGCCCGCCCCCTTCTATCGCACGGCCGAGCTCTACTTCGACGATGTGGAGCACATGAACAGCGTCATGGCCACTCCGGAAGCGCAGCGGACGGTGACGGACATCGCCAATTTCGCCACCGGCGGCGCCATCGTGCTGATCGCGGAGGTGCACTAGCCGGCAGCGTTACCTCTTCGCTTCCGCCGCATCGTCGAGATAGGCGCGGATGGCGGCGAAGACGGCCCGGAACATATCCGGCGTGAGCGTGCCGGTATTGGTGTTCTGCCGCGAGCAGTGGTAGCTGTCGAACAGTTCCACGTGGCCGACGGTGTGGCGTGCGCCGTGGCCAAACGGGATCGCCGACGGACGGGCATCGAAGGCGCGCGCGACGCTCTCATGGGCAATCCGTCCGAGCGCCAGGATGGCGCGCAGGCGCGGCATGTCGGCGATCGTCGATGCAAGAAACCTGCGGCAGGTCCTCACTTCCTCCGGCAACGGCTTGTTCTCGGGCGGCACGCAGCGGACCGCGTTGGTGATGCGCGCATCCACGAGCGTCAGTCGATCGTCGGCGCGGGCTTGGTACGTGCCGCGGGCAAAGCCGAATTCGTTGAGCGTGCGGTACAAGAGATCGCCGGCATAGTCCCCGGTAAAGGGGCGCCCGGTCCGGTTCGCGCCGCGCAATCCCGGCGCAAGGCCGACGATCAGCAGACGCGCGTTGCGCGGTCCGAACGAGGGGACCGGTGCGTTGAACCAGGACGGCTCGCGCGCGCGCAAGCTTTGTCGGAAACCGGCGAGGCGCGGACAGAGCGGGCAATCGTGCGGCGGCTCGTGCGCGGCGGCGCTTTCTTTAGACCTGCGGTCGACCGCCCCGGGCGCATTCGTCAAATCCTGCGGCTCCCGCGGAATGGACGCTTTTTCTTCGTTCTCGGCTTGGTCCCCACGACGATCTTGACCGGCTTGGACATGACGGGCGGGTTATGGGGAACGTGGTTCTCGTCGGCAAACAGCAGCTGCAGCGTGTGCCGACCGGGGGTGAGCGTCACTCTGGCTTCGGTCTGCCCGGCACCGAAGTGCAGGTGGTTGAAGTCATTGGGGATCGGTTTGTCGAGCGGCGGCATTGGCGTGTCGACCAACAAGTGATGGTGGCCGGTATTGGGCTTCTCCACGCCGGCGGGCGCAATACCCATGTTAAGCAGGCCGAAGCGCACGACCGATTTCGGCGGGATGTAGTCACCGTTTTTCAGGTTCACGAAGTAGACGCTGGCGTCGGCCGGGGAGGGACGCCGGCCGGCAACTGCTGCAGCCTGGCCTGGCTCGACCACCGTGACCGTGATGCGCTCGGACATGACCGGCGGCGTGTGCGGGATATGGTCCTTGTCGGCCAGGATCAGCTGCAACGTGTGCTTGCCCGGGGTGAGGCTCACCTCCGCCTCGGTCTGGCCGGATCCAAAATGCAGGTGGTTGAAATCGTTCGGGAGCGGCTTGTCGAGGGGTGGCGTTGGAACGTCGATGATCAGGTGATGATGACCAGCGTTCTCCCGGGCAAGCCCCGCCGGCGCGACTCCCATGTTGCGCAGGCCGAAGTGGATGATCGGCTTGGGAGGGAGCGTCGCTCCGTCTTTGATGCCGACGAAATAGACCGCGGCGCCGGGAGCAGATGGCGTCGGCCCGCTTTTGGTCGGAGCCTGAGCCATGGCGTCCGTGGCAAAACCTGCGACGACGAACAAGCCTGCAGCAGCCCACAAACAAGTCTTGGCCGTTCGGCAGGTGACCGGCTTCATTCTCCCCTCCTGGTCAGCGCATGTGCATGTTCGGAATGCGCGATTTGACTGCTGAATGTCGCAATATGCAAGGCGAGAATACGGCGCGGAAAATAGCGCGTCGCTATCGCGGTGTGTGATGTCGCACCACTGCCACAGCAGATCATGGAAGGCGCCGCACCATGCGGTCGCCCGCGCACAGAACTACTGCCGATGGGGCTTAGTCTTCGAAGTCGTCGTCGGCGCCGGCGCGTTGCGGGGCGGTGCTGCGCTGGAGGAACTGAGGCGTGTGCTGACGCGGCTCGCGCGCCTCGCGCGCCGCGCGTTCGGCCGGGTCGCGCCCGATCTTGGGCTGGAGCTCGACGATGTCGACGAACTGGTCCGCCTGCCGGCGCAGTTCGTCAGCCACCATGGGTGGTTGCGTCGAGATCGTCGAGACGACGACAACCCTCACGCCACGCCGCTGCATCGCCTCGACCAATGAGCGAAAGTCGCCGTCGCCCGAGAACAGCACCATCTGGTCGATATGCTCGGCAATTTCCATGGCATCGACGGCGAGCTCGATGTCCATGTTCCCTTTGACCTTGCGCCGCCCGGTCTGGTCCACGAACTCCTTGGTGGCTTTGGTCACGACCGTGTAGCCGTTGTAGTCGAGCCAATCGATCAACGGCCGGATCGACGAGTACTCCTGATCCTCGATGACGGCGGTGTAGTAGAACGCCCGCAGGAGATATCCGCGCGACTGGAACTCGCGCAGGAGGCGCTTGTAATCGATATCGAAACCGAGAGACTTGGCGGTGGCGTAGAGGTTGGCGCCGTCGATGAACAGCGCGATTTTCTCGGTGTCGGAGCCCATGGCTGCTCTCGTAATCAAATGCCACGTCGACAATCTAAGCGCCGCCAGCCCCCTCGGTCGGCCAGGAGCGGCGGTGGATCATCTGAATGGGAACGATATCGTCCGCATTTTTGACGGGTCCTGTCCTGACCCCGACAACGGACTGGTCGCAATTGGGTTCCCGTCCGTTGCTAACAGAGGCCCGGGGGTCTCGCCAAGCCTTAAAATTCGACCTTGCGCTTTCGCCGCAATCGCACTACGTAACGGCAGCTTTTCTCAACACCCACTGGTTAAGAGGAGTGGCCATGGCCCGGGTCACCGTGGAAGACTGTATCGACAAGGTCGAAAACCGTTTCGACCTGGTCCTGCTCGCCAGCCACCGGGCGCGGACGATCTCGTCGGGCGCCCAGATCACCGTCGAGCGCGACAACGACAAGAACCCGGTCGTCGCGCTGCGTGAGATCGCCGACAAGACGATCTCGCCGGAGGACCTGAGGGAGGAGCTGGTCCATTCGCTGCAGAAATACGTCGAGGTGGACGAGCCGGAACCGGAGGCGGTTCCCTTGATCGCTGGCCAAGGCGGGGTCGATGTGGACGATACCGAGATGATCGTCGGCGACCGCATGACCGAGGAAGAACTGCTCAGAGGGCTCGAGGGCCTCACCCCGCCCGAGCAGCAGCCGGAGCCGATGGAGCCGGACGACGAGGATTAACACCTCTTAAACCTCGTTTCTGCGACGTTGCTTTCGGCCCGGATCGACCCGGGCCGTTTGTTTTTTGGCAACCACAAGCCGCATGGCCTTGCGGAGATCCGCAATGGGCGTGATATCCTGAACTGACGGCGCTTCGATCTTAAACGCCGAGGCGGGAGGCTCGCGCGTGCCCCAGTCCAGCACCAAGCTGCCGCGGATGCAGAACCAGGCGCACCGCCGCGCCGAGCCCGACGGCGTCGTCGACACGCTGCCGGAGAATGTCGCGACGACCCGGGAAGCGCCTGAAAAGCCGCGAAAAAAATCAGGCGTGATGCGTCAGTTCGAGCTCATCGAGCGGGTCCGACGCTACAATCCCAACAGCAACGAGGCGCTGCTCGACCGGGCCTATGTTTATGCCATGAAGGCCCATGGCTCGCAGATCAGGGCCTCCGGCGATCCCTATTTCAGCCATCCGTTGGAAGTGGCGGCGATCGTCACCGACCTCAAGCTCGACGATGCCACCATCGTGGCGGCCCTCCTGCATGACACGATCGAGGATACGCCGGCCACCCGGGCGGAGATCGACGAGCTGTTCGGTCACGAGATCGGCACCCTGGTCGAGGGGCTGACCAAGCTGAAAAAGCTCGACCTCGTCACCAAGGAGGCCAAGCAGGCGGAGAACCTGCGCAAGCTCCTGCTCGCCATCGCCGACGACGTTCGCGTGCTCCTGGTGAAGCTTGCCGACCGTCTCCACAACATGCGCACGCTCGAGCATGCGCCGCCCGACACGCGCCGGCGCATGGCCGAGGAGACCATCGATATCTATGCCCCGTTGGCCGGCCGCATGGGCATGCAGGAGATGCGCGATGAGCTCGAGGACCTGTCGTTCCGTGAGCTTCACCCGGAGGCTTTCCGGGTCGTCACCCAGCGGCTGACCGCGCTCGCCGAACGCAATCGCGGCCTGATCGCCGAAATCGAGCAGCAGCTCAAGAAGAAGCTCACCGAGCGCGGCATCGCGATCGACGTCAAGGGCCGGCAGAAGCGCGCCTATTCGATCTGGCGCAAGATGGAGCGCAAGTCGGTCGGGTTCGAGCAGCTCTCGGACATTTTCGGCTTCCGCCTGATCGTCCAGACGGTCGAGGAGTGCTATCGGGCGCTCGGCATCGTCCACACCACGTGGCCCATGGTGCCGGGACGGTTCAAAGATTACCTGTCGATCCCGAAGCAGAACGACTACCGATCGCTCCACACCACGGTGATCGGCCCGGAAAATCAGCGGGTCGAGCTGCAGATCAGGACCGCCGAGATGCACGCGATCGCCGAGTACGGCATCGCGGCCCATGCCTTGTACAAGGACGGACACGGCACGCCCTCGGAGATGCTGTCGCGGGAATCGAGCGCCTACGCCTGGCTCCGGCACACGATCGAGCTCCTCTCGGAAGGGTCGAACTCGGAGGAATTCCTCGAACACACCAAGCTCGAGCTGTTCCACGATCAGGTCTTCTGCTTCACGCCCAAGGGCAAGCTCATCGCCTTGCCACGCCGGGCCACGGCGATCGATTTTGCCTATGCGGTCCACACCGACGTCGGCAACACCGCGGTGGGCGTCAAGATCAATGGCCAGATCGCGCCGCTGGTGTCGGAGCTCGGTAACGGCGACGAGGTGGAAATCATCACCTCGAAGGCGCAGATCGCGCCCCCGGCAGCCTGGGAATTGATCGTCATCACCGGCAAGGCGCGTGCCGCCATCCGGCGCGCCACCCGGGCTGCGGTTCGCGCCCAATATGCCGGGCTCGGCCGGCGCATCGTCGAGCGCCTGTTCGCCCGCGCCAAGAAGGAATACTCCGACGAGAAGCTGCAAGGGGCGCTGCCGCGGCTGGCGCGCGCCTCGATCGAGGACCTGATGGCGGCGGTCGGCCGCGGCGAGATGAAGGCGGCCGACGTCGCCCGTGCCATGTACCCGGACTACAAAGAGGAACGGGCGACGCTGGCCCCGGCACCCAAATCGGACAGCGGGTGGTTCGGCCTGAAAAAGGCGCTGCCCCTGAAGTTCAAGGTGCCGGAGACCGCCGACGCCTGCGCGATCCCGATCCGCGGCACCAACAGCGACCTGCCGGTGAGTTTTGCACCCGATGGAGGGGCGGTGCCGGGCGATCGCATCGTCGGCATCATGACGCCGGGCGAAGGCATCACCATCTATCCGATCCAGTCGCTGTCGCTGAAGGAATTCGACGACGACAGCGAGCGCTGGCGCTGGCTCGACGTGCGCTGGGACGTCGACGACGGCAGTCCGCAACGCTTTCCGGCACGAGTCTCCGTCCAGTCGCTGAACGAGCCCGGCACGCTCGCCCAGATCGCCCAGGTGATCGCCGAGCATGATGGCAATATCGACAACATCCGCATGACGCGGCGCGCGCCCGACTTCACCGACCTCCTGATCGACCTCGAGGTCTATGATCTCAAGCACCTCAATGCGATCATCGCCCAGTTGCGCGCCAAGGCCGTGGTGGCCAAGGTGGAGCGGGTGAACGGGTAGGCCGGCGGTTCAGCCGAGCCGCCACCTTTTCCGATAAGATCAGCAAGATCAATAGTATGGCTGGGAGCCGCAAACTTCGCCTCGGAGTCAATGTCGACCACGTCGCCACCGTCCGCAACGCCCGCGGCGGCACCCATCCCGACCCGGTGAGGGCCGCGCACTGTGCGATCGCAGCCGGTGCAGACGGGATCACGGCGCATCTGCGCGAGGACCGGCGCCATATCGCCGATGACGACATCGCCCGCCTCAAAGCCGAGATCCTCAAGCCGCTCAATCTCGAAATGGCGGCCACCGAGGAAATGGCGCGCATCGCGGTGAGGACCCGGCCGCATGCGGCCTGCCTGGTGCCCGAGCGGCGCCAGGAACGCACCACCGAGGGCGGTCTCGACGTGGCGGGCCAGCACAATGTGCTGGCGCCCGTGGTGGCGCAGCTTAGGGACGCAGGCGTCCGCGTCTCGCTGTTCATCGCCGCCGATCCGCACCAGATCGAGACCGCGGTCCGTATCGGTGCTCCGGTGATCGAAATCCACACCGGCGCCTGGTGCGATGCCATTGCGGATGGCCGTGCCAGCGCCGCCGAGGCCGAATGGGAGCGCATCCGTAAAGGCGCGCAGCTCGCGCACGCGGCCGGCCTCGAAGTGCATGCCGGCCACGGGTTGACCTATGCCACGGCCGAGAGAATTGCCGGATTGCCCGAGGTCGTCGAGCTGAACATCGGCCATTTTCTGGTCGGGGAGGCGCTGTTCGACGGCCTGGCGGCAGCCGTAAGGGCCATGCGGGCGGCGATGGATCGAGGCCGGGGGGCATGATCCCGCAGGACTGTCGAGGATCGCCGCAACCGCCAACTAACCCTAACCGGGCGACCACGTAGTTTATGCAATCGGCTTAAGCCTGCCTTCATACGTACGGCCTACCACCATGGTCAGCTCGACTCATCCTACAGGCGGCTGCCATGGATATGATGCGGATCATCGAAAACCTCTCTCGCACGTGGCGCAGATTGCGCTCGGATCGCCGCGGCAACGTTGCCATCATTTTTGGTCTTGCGATCCTACCAATATTCGGTGCCGTCGGTGCCGCCGTCGACTACAGCGCGGCCAATTCGTCACGAACCGAGATGCAGACGGCAGCTGATGACAGCGCACTGGCTGTAGCCAAGGAGGTCCGTAAACTCAATACGAGCCAGATTGATCAGAAAGGCAGCGATTATTTCAATGCCGATTTTCATCGGTCTAACACAAAGATCACGCAAGTGAAGACGGTCTACGACCCGGCGAAGTCCACCGTGACCGTCACGGCGAGCGGGACCGTGAAAACCGCGTTCATGCAGCTCGTTCATGTGAGCCAAATGCCGATCGGCGCTCGGGCGGTTGCGATCGCTGCCAATGACGGGCTCGGTTGCGTGCTTTCGCTCAACCCCACCGTCAGCAGTGCCACGAGCATTTCAGGCACCGCAAATATCAACCTCAAAGGCTGCGATCTTTACGATAATTCGAACAACACCAGCGCCCTTACCGCCAGTGGGTCAGGCAAACTTTCGGCTCGGTACGTTGGCGTGGTCGGTGGCGTCTCGGGCAAGGCGGCGATGACGACCAAGGACGGCCTGGACACCGGCATATCTCCGATTGCTGATCCTTACGCCGATACTACCTTTCCAGCCTTTTCGGGGTGCGACTATCATAACTATACCGTCAAAAGCGATACGACGCTTAGCGCCCCCAAGGTCTTTTGCAACGGCCTCAGCGTCAACGCCGGGGCGACTCTGACGCTCAATCCGGGCATCTATTACATCGATCGAGGCAGTTTCAGCGTAAACGGCGGAGGAACCGTGAAAGGAACCGGCGTCACGATCGTCTTCACCTCGAGCACCGGGTCCAATTATGCCACGGCGTCGATCAACGGAGGTGCCAACATCAATTTGACGGCGCCGACCTCTGGCCCTACCGCCGGGATTGTGTTCTTCGGCGATCGCAAGGCGCCGGCTGGAACGGTGTTCAAGTTCGAAGGCGGAGCAACCCAGGTGTTTGGGGGCGCGCTTTACCTGCCGAAGGGCGACGTGAGCTTTGCCGGCGGCGCCGACACGACCACCGGCTGCACGAAGCTGATCGGAAATACGATCAAGTTCACCGGGGATACGAATTTCGCCCTCGACTGCAGCGGTCTCGGCACGAAGCCGATCGGGACTACCCTGGCAAGGCTGCTGCAATAGAGCAGCGGTACGGCGTCAGCTTAGTAGGCCGCCAGTCGCGGCATAGAAGCGCCAGCCCGGCCGCCGCCGGCGGCTATGCCCGCCGATCGTGAATTTGCCCATGACTTCGGCCCGGGCCGTCATCAACATCATCACGGGCATAACGGGCACGGCAACAACACCATTTCACCGCGCTCCAATACAGTGCCTTCATGGGGTTCAGCGGTGCCAGCGTGATGCCCATCCCCAAGAACCGTGGCAGCCGCTAAGGTTGAATAGAACGCGGACCCGACCGACAAAAGGGCTGCTTCATCGACCAGGAGGCTCGATCCCGGATACCTTCAAGCAGATCGCCCAAGAGATCATCCGGACGCATATCACCAAGTAAGCCCTCGCCAAGGCGGCCCTTGCGGCCGCCTTGGCGCCCCTGCGGGTCGCAATCCGATCGGTGGTGGCCGCCAATCCGGTCGGGGCGGCTGGCGAGTTTGCCGGCGTCATCGCGTTACGGCTTGACCGCACGATCGGTCCACCCGGTCCCCCTCCGACGGCCTGCCGCGCTGCCTGCAAGCCAATCATCCTGCTGGGAAATCCGCTCGCTTCCGGCTCCGGCGCCAAATTTCCGTCCTTGATTGCACGGCCCCCGGCCGCGGGCTACAAGGGCGCCGGGGCGCGCGGCGAATTTCAGCAACCGGACAAGAGGCCGATGAGCGTGTCGAGCGAGCGGAAGCGCAAGGAAGGCGGCCTTGCCGAGACGGTGCGCGTGATCGTTCACGCGCTCATCATCGCGCTGGTCATCCGCACGTTCCTGTTTCAGCCATTCAACATTCCGTCGGGCTCGATGAAGGCAACGCTGCTCATCGGCGACTACCTGTTCGTCTCGAAGTACTCATACGGCTACAGCCATTACTCGCTGCCGTTCTCGCCGCCGATCTTTTCCGGCCGCATCTTCGGCTCCGAGCCCAAGCGCGGCGACGTCGTGGTCTTCCGCCTGCCGCGCGACGATTCGACCGACTACATCAAGCGCGTCATCGGGTTGCCGGGCGATGCGATCCAGATGCGCGGGGGGGTGCTGCATATCAATGGCGAGCCGGTCAAGCGCGACCGCGTCGACGACTTCATCGACGACGAGGGCGGGCGCGCCACGCGGGTTAAGCGCTGGCGTGAGACGTTGCCGAACGGAGTGACCCATACGACGCTCGATATGGTCGAGCGCGGGTTTTATGACGACACTGAGGTCTATCATGTGCCGCCCGGCCACTTCTTCATGATGGGCGACAACCGCGACAACTCCACCGACAGCCGGGTGCTGAGCCAGGTGGGCTATGTGCCGTTCGAGAACATCGTCGGCCGCGCCGAGATCATTTTCTTCTCCATTGCCGATGGCGAGCACGCCTGGGCCGTCTGGCGCTGGCCGTGGGCGGTACGCTGGACCCGCCTGTTCACCATCGTGCGATGAGCCCGCGGCGCACCGCAACCCCGAGCTCCCGTCCGACTTCCCCTGCACAGGCTGGGCCCGAGGCGCAAGCATCCGGCGACGAGCCCGAAGGCAAGCCTGCCAGCAAGCCCGCCCGCCGCGCCAAGCCGAAGCGGCGCAGCCGCACGAAGAGCGACCTCGAGGCGAGGATCGGCTACCGTTTCGACGATGCCGGCCTGGTCGAGCGCGCGCTGACGCATATCTCGGCGCTCAGCGGTCCGCGCAACCCGACGGGCAGCTATCAGAGGCTGGAATTCCTCGGCGACCACGTTCTCGGCCTGGTCGTATCCGAGATGCTGTTCCAAGCCTTTCCCCGCGCCAACGAGGGGGAGCTGTCGCGCCGGCTCGCCGATCTGGTGCGCAAGGACGCCTGCGCCGACGTGGCGCGCGAGATCGATCTCGGCGCTGCCATCAAGCTCGGCGCCTCGGAAGCCCTGGCCGGAGGGCGGCAGCGCACGACCATTCTCGGCGACGCGTGCGAGGCGCTCATCGGGGCCGTGTTCCTCGACGGCGGATATGCGGCGGCCGCCGAAGTCATCGAGCGGTTCTGGCGCGAACGGATGCTCACCCCGGCGCGACCGCTGCGCGATCCCAAGACCGTATTGCAGGAATGGGCGCAAGGGCGCGGCCTGCCGGCTCCCACCTACCGCGAAGTGGCGCGCACCGGCCCGCATCACGACCCCGAGTTCCGCGTCGCCGTCGAATTGCCCGACCGGGCGCCGGCCGAAGGGCTCGGCCGTTCGAAACGCGCGGCCGAACAGGCAGCGGCCGCCGCGATGCTCGAGCGCGAAGGCGTTCCGGCCGATCCGATCGGCGCCGGACCTGATCCTGCCGGCCTATGACCGGGCGAGACGACAGCGCCATGCCGCCGGCGGACCGCGAAGGCGGGGAGGCACCGCGCTGCGGCTTCATCGCGCTGATCGGTGCGCCCAATGCCGGCAAATCGACGCTGGTGAATGCCCTGGTGGGCGCCAAGGTCTCCATCGTCACGCACAAGGTTCAGACCACGCGTGCGCTCGTGCGCGGCATTGCGATTGAAGGCTCCGCACAGCTCGTGCTCATCGATACGCCCGGCATCTTCGCGCCGAAGCGCCGGCTCGATCGGGCCATGGTGGCGACGGCCTGGGGGGGCGCGCACGATGCCGACATCGTCGGCCTCATCGCCGATTCCGGGCGTGGCAGCGATGAGGAGACGGACGCGATCCTCGCCCGGCTGGCCGACGTGCGGGGACGTAAGGTGCTGATCATCAACAAGATCGATCTGGTCGCGCGGCCGAGCCTGCTGGCGCTTGCTGCCGCCTTGAACGGGCGCGCCGAATTCGCCGCCACCTTCATGATCTCGGCGCTCACCGGTGACGGCGTGGCGGACCTGAAATCATGGCTTGCCGCGCAGGTGCCGCCCGGACCGTGGCACTATCCGGCGGATGACATCTCCGATGCGCCGCTGCGCAGCCTGGCGGCCGAGATTACGCGCGAGAAGCTCACTCTACGGCTGCACGAGGAGCTGCCGTACCAGTCCACGGTCGAGACCGATCAATGGAAGCAGCTGAAGGACGGCGCCGTGCGCATCGAGCAGACGATCTATGTCGAGCGCGAAAGCCAGCGCAAGATCGTGCTGGGGAAGGGGGGCCAGACCATCAAGGCGATCGGTGCCGAGGCGCGGCGCGAGATCGCCGCCATCGTGGAGGCGCCGGTGCACCTGTTCCTGTTCGTCAAGGTGCGCGAGGGCTGGGGCAACGATCCGGAGCGCTATCGCGGAATGGGCCTGGATTTTCCGCCGGAGTGAAGCACTCAAGTCGTTCCCGCGCA
>JBJMSU010000071.1:0-14665 GCA_045801465.1 Xanthobacteraceae bacterium
TTGCGCCGCCAGCGACAACGCCGCCTGCCACACCGGCGCCGAACCCGCAGTAAGGAGATCCCCACGCCAACTCCTCACGCCCCGCTTCGGCGGGGCTTTTCTTTTGCGTGGCGAGTCCTCAGCAGACCTTCGCGTTGCGCCGGATAAGTGCCTTCGCGCTGCCGGTCTGCGCGACCGCGCCGTGCTGATTGAGCACCTCGATCTGCAGCGTGACGACGCCGCGGTCGGGCGTACGGCTTGGCCGCTTGTCGAGCACGGTGAACACCGCCCAGATGGTATCGCCGGGACGTACCGGCTTGACGAACTTCCAGCCGATTTCGAGCAGCGCCAGCACGGTGCCGTCCATCACGTCGGCGCGCGAGGCAAGCCCGAAAGCCATGCCGACGATCATCGGTCCGTGGGTGATGCGGCCCTTGAAGCCGTTCTGTGCCGCAAACACCTCGTCCATGTGCACAGGATTGAAGTCGGCGGTCAGTCCGGCGAATGCATCGATGTCCGGCTCAATCACGGTGCGGCGGCCCGTTTCGAAGCGCTGCCCGACCTCAAACTCTTCGTAGAAACGACCCATTCAGGAAGTTGGAGCGGGTGAAGGGAATCGAACCCTCGTCGTAAGCTTGGAAGGCTTCTGCTCTACCATTGAGCTACACCCGCATCGGTCTTTGATTACTAGCGATCAATTACCGACTACTGAACAAAGTGGTGGGGGAGGTAGGACTCGAACCTACGAAGGCTAAGCCAGCGGATTTACAGTCCGCCCCCTTTGCCGCTCGGGACACTCCCCCGCAACCCGGATCAGGCATATGGGACCTGCCGGCGCAGGGACCGGCCGGTGTATGGTGACGGGGTCACCCGGAGTCAACCGAAAAGTCCCACACGCCTGCCGCTGAGATAAGTGTCGCAGCGCCGTACGCCAACCGGCGGCGCGTGCGCCGCGACCGCGATGGCACAGTTAGGCCGCACGTCGCGTGGACCAATTGCGGGAGCCGGATGGCCGTGACAGAAGCAGGGCCATGCGCGAGCGGCCGGACAAGTCCGAACAGCGGAACCGTTCTCGGTCGTTTGCGCCGAAGGGTGGACGCCGTCCGTCCCACGCCTTCCGCAAGCCCGCACGCGATGCGGACGCTCCGGTGATCCTCTATGGCTGGCACTCGGTCGCCGCCGCGCTGAGAAATCCGGCGCGGAAGATCCGCCGCCTGTGGGCGACCGAGAATGCTCTGCGCCGCCTCGCCGACGACGGGATCGCCGCCCCGCGCCACACCGACTTGGTGCGGCCGGACGCGATTGCCGCGCGCCTTCCTGGCGACGCCGTGCACCAGGGCCTGCTCGCCGAGGCCGATCCCCTGCCCGCCCCGGACATCGAGGAGCTCAAGGACGGCGTCGTGCTCGTGCTCGATCAGATCACCGATCCGCACAATGTGGGCGCCATCGTCCGCACCGCCGCGGCGTTCGGCGTTGCGGCGATCGTCACGACGGCGCGCCACAGCCCGGAGGCGACGGGCGTGCTGGCGAAGTCAGCCTCCGGCGGGCTGGAGGCGGTGCCGCTTGTCACGGTCACCAATCTCGCGCGCGGGCTCGCGGTGCTCAAAGCTTCGGGATTCCTTGTCGTCGGCCTTGCCGGCGAGGGAGACGTCGATCTCGGCTCCGTCGAGCTGAAGACGCCGCTGGCGCTCGTGCTGGGTGCCGAGGGCAAGGGCTTGCGCCAGCTGACGCGTGCGACATGCGACGTCATTGCCCGGCTCGAGCTGCCGGGCGCCATCAAGAGCCTCAATGTTTCGAACGCAGCGGCGGTCGCACTCTATATTGCGACCGCGCGGGTCGGCTCCCGTCCGGCGTAAGCGACGCGGCGGGCCGTTGGCCCGCCGCGCTGCCGTCTCGTTCTGCTCCTCACTTGTACATCGCGTCGGGCGACGCCTGGCCACGCACGCGCAGGGGATAATCGCGGTGATGCATGCGATGCCAGCCGCCGTAGCGCGGCCCGTCGTGGCGCACGCTGTATCCCCAATGACCGTCCCGGCCGCCGGCATAGCGCTGACGCCAGCCATGGCGGTAGCCAGGGCGGACGTACGGGCGGTAAAGGTGCCGATAGCCGTAGTAGCCGGAGCCGTAGCCGGACACATACGGATAGTCGCTGCGCCCCGCATAGCGCATCACCGGGTAGGTGTAGCCGGTCAGCGGCGGAGAATAGAGCGGGCCTTGCGGCACCACGTGGATGGGCGCCACGTCGTAATCGTAACCCGGTTGCGAGACCGCGTACGAAAGGCCGCCGTATCCGCAGACATCGCCGCAGCCCCAGCGCACCGGCGCGCAGCAATTCTGCCCGTAGTAGAAGCGCGGCAGCAGCGGCGCGCAGCCGGAGCTGGCGCAGCCCCAGTTCACTGCAACAGGCGCAGCGTTACAACAGCCGCCGTCGAACCAGCCGGCGGCGGCGGGCGAGAGAGACACCAACGTAAGTGCCGCGGTTGCGGCGAAGAGACGGAGTGTTCGTCCAGGCATGCTACGCTCCTTACAACAGCCTCCTCGATGAGGAAGCACTGACTGGGGAACAGCTCCCCGATTGGCTCCGCCCTCCCCGCCGCTTGGTCGGGCGAAACGGCTCAACGCGGACGCCGCGCATCCCGCGGCGCCATGATGATGGGCGGCGGGTCGAACGGCGGATATTCGGTGACCGGTGCGCGCCCGGATTCGGTGGACCAGGCGCGATAAAAGCTCGGGGCCGGCGGCGGCAGGCGGCGCGGAAGGAAAACCTCCTGGCGGCCATACCGGGGGCGCTTGCCGGTCCGCGGGTAGTAGCCGCGCTCGTAAGAGATCGGCTCGAACGCCGGCCCGATGATTTCGGGTGTCACGCGCCCGGGCGCATAAAGACCCCAGTCGCCGGTGATCATGGCGCCGCCGGCCGGAAACCCGTCGACGATCACCGGCACCTGCCAGTTGCCCGGCACGGCAATGACGGGTTGATGATCGGCAAGGGCCGGACGGTCGCCGACGAGGAACGCGGCGCCAAGCATGCAGACAATACCCATGCGGCACGCGATGCCGGCGCGGCACGCGATCGAGACGACGGATGGACGAGCCCGTGATTCCATTGCGCTCTCCAACCCGCATCTTAGATGAAACGGCGGATGGAGGTGCTTGATTGGTCGCCGAAATTGCGCGGTAACATTAATGCGCCCGGGTGCGCTGAGAGCACCCAGGACCGGCACTCCGCAAGATGACGGCTTGGCGCAAGACTAGGTCAGGCGAGGAAAGCCGCCGTCCATCGAACGACGGGCGCCATACTCCGTTGTGGACCTTGGCGCCGCGGCAAGATATCGAAAGCGCCGTAACCGCAATCGCGCGGCGCGCCGGCTTAGCTCAGCTGGTAGAGCACCTGATTTGTAATCAGGGGGTCGGGGGTTCGAATCCCTCAGCCGGCACCAATTCGTCGCGAACGATGCACGGAGCCGAATGCCGACGAAATTTTTCTGCGTGCGGTAGCTGACTCCTGTGTGGTTGCGGGCGACCTCACCTGAAAATCAACTGCAATCTGATTCGTTCGCGCCGAAAGCTGAACGAACTCAACGCGCCGATCCATTGTGTTCAACCAGTTTTTGCCTCGTGGGCGATCGAAGACCGTCCATGCTCCCCAGGTGTGCACTTTTTTTGCCTGATGAGGGAACCAATATCGAACTTCGGAATTAGTGCGAGGCGCGGGAGGCAAGCGGACATCCATGGGCAGCTTCATCCACCACGATCGCATTGCCGAGAAGCTCGAAATTGCGCGCACCATGGGCCTTGTCACGAATTATTTGGTCACTCCCATCGGTCCGGCGCGTCGACCCGAGGCCGGCGTCAAGGTCTGGCGCAGCCCAAGTGCGACGGACGGAGCGGTGAAGCACTACCTGACGCGGCTCCTCGATGGGCTCGTTGCCGACGATGCCATCGTGGTCACGCCGCCCTTCGCGGCGAGCGAGACGATCCCGGCGGCGCCGCCCCAGCAGCAGCGCGTCGACACGACGGAGCCGGTGCCGGTCGCGGCCTGATTTCAGAATCAGAAAAGCAGCAAACGGAATGAGCGCGCTTGGGAAGGGTCGCTGCCCTTCTTCCGATTACTGACCACTGTCCCCTGTCTACCGTCGTCCGAGCTGTTCAAGTTCGGGGAAGGGCTGGTAATCGGCGCCGCGGCAGCGGTCGTCGTTCGCTTCCGGCCGCAATTCGAGGAAGTATTCCAGCTTGCCGCCGAAATAGCGCGCCAGGTGATCGCGGTTGCCGCGATACCCCCCGGATGCGCTCTTGGCGTTGAAGCGCACGCAGTTCACGTAGCGCTCCTCCCCCTGGATCTTTGTCAGCACCGGCTCGGACACATAGGCGTTGCGGACATTGCTGGGATCGTTGAGGAAGTTGCGCAGATAGGCGATGAGCTCGGCCTTGTAGTTGGCGGGAAAGAGCCGCGCCGCACGCGCAGTTTCCGGCGAGGGTCCATCGACGCCGGCGCAGCCGCTCACGGCAACAGCGAGGAGGAAGACAAGCCGGCGCATGGTCGCTCGAAACCGGTCCAAGATGTCCGTCCCACGCGCTCACGCGCCCGCGCTTTTGTTCAATTCAACCCCGAGGCCACGGAATAGCTCGCCTCGGTCTTGGCGCGGATCTCATCGAGGCTCGTCCCCGGGGCCACCTCGACCAGCGTCATGCCGCGGCCGCCCTTCTTGTCGATGGTGAACACGCCGAGATCGGTGATCACCATATCGACCACGCCGGCCCCCGTGAGCGGCAATGTGCAGCGTTTCAACAGCTTCGGCTCGTTCTTGGCCGAATGCTCCATCACGACGACCACCTTCTTGACGCCGGCCACGAGATCCATGGCACCGCCCATTCCCTTCACCATCTTGCCCGGGATCATCCAGTTGGCGAGGTCGCCGTTCTCGGCCACCTGCATGGCGCCGAGGATCGAGAGATCGATGTGACCGCCGCGGATCATGGCGAAGCTGTCGGCGCTGGAGAAATAGCTCGTGGTCGGCAATTCAGTGACGGTCTGCTTGCCGGCATTGATGAGATCGGCGTCTTCTTCGCCCTCGAAGGGGAATGGGCCGGTGCCGAGCATGCCGTTCTCGCTCTGGAGCTGCACGGTCATCGCTTCCGGGATGTAGTTCGACACCAGGGTCGGAATCCCGATGCCGAGATTGACGTAGAACCCGTCGCGCAGCTCCCTGGCGGCGCGCGCAGCCATCTCGTCTCTGCTCCAAGGCATCAAACCTCCTGCCCGGTTCCGGCCGGGATCGCCGGCTCCATCCGCTTGCGGGTGGTGCGTTGCTCGATGTGCTTGGCGGCGTTCGGTACGTGGATCATGCGCTGCACGTAAACGCCCGGCGTGACGATGTGGTCGGGGTCGATGTCGCCCGGCTGCACCAGATGCTCGACTTCCGCCACCGTCACCTTTCCGGCCGTCGCCATCATCGGATTGAAGTTTCGCGCCGTCTTTCGGTACGCGAGATTGCCCTCGGTGTCCCCCATCCAGGCATGGACGATCGACAGATCGGCGATCAATCCGCGCTCCATGACGTATTTCTCGCCGTCAAACGCGCGCACCTCCTTGCCCTCGGCGATCATGGTGCCGACCCCGGTCCGGGTGAAGAAGGCCGGGATGCCGGCGCCGCCCGCCCGGATGCGCTCGGCCAGCGTGCCCTGGGGGTTGAATTCGATCTCGAGCTCGCCGGCCAGATACTGCTGCGCGAATGTCTTGTTCTCGCCGACATAGGACGAGATCATCTTCTTGATCTGTCTGGTGTCGAGCAGCAGGCCGAGGCCGACGCCGTCGATGCCGCAATTGTTGGAGACGACGGTGAGGTTCTTGACCCCGGATTCGCGGATCGCGTGGATCAACGTTTCCGGAATGCCGCACAGCCCGAAGCCGCCGGCCATGATCGTCATGCCGTCCTTCAACAGCCCGTCGAGCGCCGCCCGCGCGTCCGGATAGATTTTCTGCATGTTCGACCGATCTCCCCGTCGCCGGAGATGGTCTAGCCGAGCGGTCCGAAACGGATCAAGGGCGTTGTCGGGGAAGCCGTGACAGGCGCCGGTCGGCGCTCGAGCGTGTGGCCAACCTGTTCGATGTCGTAGGTCGTCGCAGCGTGTAGCTTTGCGTGCGGCCGCAGTTCGTGCAGGCGAAGCCATGCACCTCGAAGGCGCTGCCGAATTCCGGGTGGGGCTCCACCGCGACAAGCCGCATCTTGATGCGGCACGCGGCGCAACTCGGACGCAGCGGCGATACAGGCAAGCTTTCCGGCGACACACAAACTCCCCGTGAGCCTTGAGGCTATCCGGCCAATGCGGGCCGGTCTGTTCCGTTCCCGACAGAACAGATCACGATGCCGTTGCCTTGCGCCCTTCGCGCGTGCCAGCCTTGCTCTACCGCGCAGGCGGACATACGGCGTTGCGCGCCGGTGAGGGAATGGGAGGACAAACGTGGTCAGGCTGACCAGACGATCGCTGGTGCTCGCCTCCGTGGCGGCGCCGGTCGTGGCCCGGGCGCAAAGCTGGCCTTCGGGCACGATCAGGCTCGTGGTGCCCTACCCGCCGGCGGGATCGACTGACGCCATGATGCGGCTGGTCCAACCGACGCTGCAGCAGCGGCTCGGCGCCACAATCATCATCGAAAACCGGGCCGGCGCATCGGGCACGGTCGGCACCGCCGCGGTCGCAAAATCGGCGCCGGACGGCAACACCTGGCTCATCGTCTTCGACAATCACGCCGCCAATCCGTTCGTGATGCCCAGCCTGCCCTACGACACCGAGAAGGACCTCGACCCGGTACTGTTCATCGGCACGGCGCCCTACCTCGTCAGCACCGGCGCCATGAAGCCGTTCAAGACGCTGGCCGACGTGATCGCGGCGGCGAAGGCCGCTCCCGACGCGGTGAGCTATGCCTCGGTCGGCAGCGGCAGCATCGGCCACTTGGCCATGGTGCTGTTGTCGAAACAGGCGAACGTGAAGCTCACGCACGTTCCGTATCGCGGCGGCGGTCCGGCCATGAACGACGCGGTCGCCGGCCATGTCGACCTGCTCGTCGGCAGCACAGCATTGTCAATTCCGCAGGTGCAGGCGGGCAAGATCCGGGCCGTCGTGCAAACCGGCAAGGCGCGCTCGGCCTCCCTGCCCGAGCTGCCGACGGTGAGCGAGAGCGGTTTCCCCGGTTTCGAGGCTTATGCCTGGTGGGGCGTGTTCGCCCCGCCTGGAACGCCGAAGCCGATGATCGAGCGGTTCGGCGCCGAGATGACGGCGTGCCTGCGTGAGGAGCGGGTGGCCAAGCAGCTCACCGACACGCAGCAAGTCTCGCTCCTGCTCGGCGGGCCCGAGGAGCTGCGCAAATTCGTGGCCGAGCAGATGCAGGTGTGGGGCGGCGTGGCGCGCGAGAACAACATCAAGGGCGATACGTAAGCCCGCTCACTGAGGCGGGTCAGCGCGCGACCGGGCTGCCGAGCCAGAGCCGCGGCAGCGCCGCATGCGTCTCGTCGTTCGATTCGGTCGTCGCCTGGCTCGGCCGCGCGGAGAGGTCATAAAATCTGTCCGGCCCCGGCAGCGCGACGGTGGCGCTGGGGGGCTCGGCGCCGTCGAGCGGCAGCGCGATCAAGGCAGATGCCGCGAGTGCACAGGCGGCAAGGAAAATGGCAAGGAGGCGGCTGCCGGTCATTATTGATTCCCATCGAGGCTCGTTCCCGTATAGCGGGAAGAAGTTTCCAGCTGATTTCCTGCTTTGTTTCACCCAAGCAATTTAGATTAAGGATAGATTAACGAAGGTTGAGAATGAGTTAACGGCGGGGCGCCGAGCCCGACGAAGGAGCCCTCGCCTGGCTGCTTGTCGCGGCCCGCCGCGCCGCCCTATTCTGCCCGACCTGTCGATCACCACCATTCCGGCTGCAATGCACGACGCTGTCTCTGCACCCGCGCAGGCGGTCGAATTCGCCACCCGGCCGGCGCGCGAGCCGGTTTGGCGGATCGCCGCCCGCACCGCCTTTCCGTTCCTGGTTGTCGGGGCGCTGTGGGAGCTCGTGGCGCACCTCGGTATTTTCCCGCCGCGACTGTTTCCAACTCTCGAGCAAGTCGCGTCAGCCTGCGTCCGTCTGACCGCCGAGGGAATCTTGCCGCATCACGCGCTGGATACGGTGATCAGACTCCTGACCGGATTCGTCCTCGCCGCCGTTGCCGGCGTGGCGGTCGGCATCGCCATGGGGCGGTCGCGCCTCGCCGAAGACGTCCTGCTGCCGCTGGTGAGCATCGGCGCTCCCATTCCGGGCATCGCCTATGCGCCTTTGTTCCTGCTCTGGTTCGGCCTCGGCAATCTGTCGGCCGTCCTCCTGGTCGCCTTCGTGTCCGCGTTCCCGATCATCTTCAACACCTGGACGGGCGTGAAGGCCGTAAAGGAGATCTGGGTGCGCTCGGCGCAGGCCATGGGTGCCGACGACCGGCGGCTGTTTCGTCGGGTGATCCTTCCCGGAGCCTTGCCCTACATCCTGACCGGACTGCGTCTCGGCCTCGCCCAGGCGTGGCGCATCCTGGTCGGGGTCGAAATGCTGGCAGCGGTTCCCTGGGGGCTCGGCTGGCTGATCTTCGGCGCCCGCGAGTTCCTCAATACCGACGTCATCCTGGCCGGCGTGGCCGTGATCGGCATCATCGGGCTTGCACTCGAGAAGCTGGTGTTCCAGCGGATCGAAGAATTCACCGTCGTGCGCTGGGGGATGATGACGTGATCGCCACGGAACGCAGCCGATCCATCTGGCGCGCCGCACTGGCGCTCGCCGCGACCGCCGCGGTGTATGAGGCCGTCGCACGCAGCGGTTTCTTTCCGCCGGCCTTGCTGCCCACATTGCCGGCAGTGGCACGCGCGCTGGTTGCGACGATCGCCGACGGGACGATGCTCCGCCACGCGTTTCACACGCTTTACCGCGTATTGTTCGGCTTCGGCATGGCGATCGTGGTCGCGCTCCCGTTGGGAATCATGATGGCGCGGTTTCGCCCGGTGGAGAACTTCGTCCTGCCGTTGGCAAGCGCGCTGATGCCGATACCGTCGCTTGCCTGGGTGCCGATGTTCATCCTGTGGTTCGGCCTCGGCGACATCACCTCGATCCTCATCGTGTTCTATGCCGCGACCTTCCCGCTGCTCCTGAATACCTGGTCGGGCGTGCGTGCCGTCAACCCGCTATGGCTGCGTGCCGCCGGCGCCATGGGGGCCGACGAACAGGCGCTGTTCTGGAAGGTCATCATTCCGGGCGCCTCCCCCTTCATCATCACCGGCCTACGCCAAGCCTTCCTGCGGTCCTGGATCGCCGTCGTGGGCGCCGAGATGCTGGCAGCCTCCAATTGGGGATTGGGCTGGGTGATCTTCGATGCCAAGGAATTCCTCAACGCCGACGTGATGGTGGCCTCGCTGGTCGTCATCGGCGCCATCGGCTTCCTCTTCGAACGGCTGGTGTTCGGCTCGCTGGAGCAGGCCACGGTCCTGCGCTGGGGTATGGTGCGCGCCGCCAAGGGTTAGAACGGGAGGATTTTCCTCGCATCGGCATCGGGCCCTAGATTATTGTTGGCGCAAGGTTTTCTGAAAAACCGGCGCCCCTTGGCGGGATCCTGGCTCGAAAGCCTGCAACTAAGTGCCGCCCAGGGCATTTACGAGCAGCACGAAAGGCACCTCGTGGTCGAAGCAGTCGAAATCACCAATGTCCTCGGCCGACCGTCACCGCCGCATGGCCCGCTGCGGCGGCTGTTACGCAGCACCATTCATCTTCTGTCCTATCGCTTCGTTCTGACCCGCCGCACGACCACGGTCTCGCGCGCCGCAGGCTTCCGCTTGACCGTTCCACCCACGGTCTTTCATCCCCGCATCTTCATCACCAGCGAGTTCTTCGCCGGCTTCCTCGAACGGCTGGATCTCGCCGGCAAGCACGTTGCGGAAGTCGGCACCGGCTCGGGAATTCTCGCTCTTGCGGCCGCCAAGGCCGGCGCCGCCCGCGTGGTGGCGATCGACATCAATCCCAACGCGGCGCGGGCCGCCGGCGCCAACGCGCGGGCGAACGGGTTGGACAGCCGCGTCACGGGCGTTTGCTCGAACCTGCTCTCGGCCATTGCGCCGCGCCCGCTCTTCGACGTGATCCTGTCGAGCCCGCCGTCCTTCCCGGGCGAGCCGCGCGACCTCGCCGACCGCGCCTGGCATGCCGGACCCGGCTATCGCGATATCGCGTCGCTGTTCGATCAGGCGCGCGAGAGGCTTAGCCCCGGCGGCCGCCTGTACGTCCTGCTGTCGTCGGATTCCGACCTCAATGTGCTCGGGACGCTCATCGCGCGGGCAGGCTTTCGTGCTCGCCTGGTGGCCGAGCGCTCGATTTTGTTCGAATCCTTCATCCTTTACGAGCTGCGCGCGAGCGACGCAGACATGGAACAGCTCGAGCAACGGTCTCCGGTGACGGAGCCGCGTCGGCACCCGGCGAAAGCGGACGCGTGACCGGCAAAAAGTATCCGCATTCTCCACCCGGAAGGAACGCAAGTGCTCGCGAGGCGTAGAGCTTGATCACGCCCCGTGCCGGAACGCGCTTGCCAATTTCCCCGGCTGAGCCTTTCCTACCGGCAACGTCCATTAATTAAGCTCGAGCGACGGTGGAAACGGCGACGCGAACGCAAGTGGCGATCATCGGCGGCGGCCCGGCCGGTTTGCTTCTGTCGCATATTCTCGATCGAAACGGCATCGACAGCATTGTGCTGGAACGGCAAAGCCGCGCCCACGTGCTGCAGCGGATTCGCGCCGGCGTGCTGGAGGCGGGCACCGTCGAGCTTCTGCGTGCGGTTGGACTGGGCACGCGAATGGATCGCGAGGGGCACCCCCATGACGGTTCGGCGATTGCCTGGGAGGCACGGCCGCGCTTCTTCATCGACACCAGGAAGTTCACCGGCCGGGCAATGATGGCCTATGGCCAGACCGCGATCACCGAAGACCTCTATGCGGCCCGTGATGCGGCCGGCGGACAGATCATCGATGAAGCCGGCAACGTCCGACTGCACGAGCTCACGTCGGACCGACCCTACGTGATCTGCGAGAAGAACGGGTCGACCCGGCGCGTCGACTGCGATTATGTCGCCGGCTGCGACGGCTATCACGGCGTGAGCCGGCCATCCATACCGGCCTCCGTGCTGAGGACCTATGAGAAGAGCTATCCGTTCGGCTGGCTCGGCATCATGTCGGAGACACCGCCATATCCGGACCTTTGCTACTGCTATCACAGCCGCGGATTCGCGCTGGCATCCATGCGCAATCCGATGCTGAGCCGTTACTACATCCAGTGCGAGCTCGACGCGAGCCTTCAGGATTGGCCGGACGACCGCTTCTGGGAGGAATTCAAGGCGCGCTGTCCGCAGGACATGGCCGACAGCATCGTCACCGGCCCGTCGATCGAAAAATCGATTGCCCCGTTGCGCAGCTTCGTGGCCGAGCCGATGCGTTATGGCCGGTTGTTCCTGGCCGGCGATGCCGCCCATATCGTCCCCCCGACCGGGGCGAAGGGACTTAACCTGGCGGTCTCGGACGTGTTTTATCTGTCCCGCGCACTGACCGAGTTCTACCGCACGGGGAGAACGCATTATCTCGATTGCTATTCCGATATGGCGTTGCGTCGCGTATGGGGCGCGGCACGCATGTCCTGGTGGCTGACGACGCTGTTGCACCGCTTTCCCGCCGAGACCCCTTTTGACCAACAGATGCGGCTGAACCAGTTCGATTATCTGCACAGCTCCGTGCACGCCCAGGCCTCCTTGGCGGAGCAATATGTCGGGCTGCCGTTCGAAGCGTGAGCCGGATCTAATACTGCCGACGGTGATTTTGACTCGTCATGCGCGGGCGAGCCGCTATAAGCGGCGAGGGTTGACCCGCGCATCCATCAAGAAGCATGAATTGATGCAGTGGGATCGATTGCCGGGACGAGCCCGGCAATGACGATCAGCGGATCACGAGCCAGAGCCGTTGGGTGTAAGAAGGGCCGATGCCGCACATCGAAGTTTGCGACGTCACGCTCGTCTACGACACGCCGGCCGGGCGCGTCCCCGGCGTCGAAGGCGCGAAGTTCAGCATCGAGGCCTCCGAGTTCCTCTGCCTCGTCGGCCCGAGCGGCTGCGGCAAGTCTACCCTGCTCAACATCATCGCCGGCTTTTTGCCACCGACCGCCGGCGAGATCCGCATCGGCGGCAAGGCTATCACCGGGCACGGCATGGACCGCGGCATCGTATTCCAGGATTTCGCCCAGCTGTTTCCGTGGCGGACGGCGCTCGGCAATGTGGCCTTCGGCCTGGAAATGAAAGGCATGGGGAAAGAGGAGCGTGAGCGGATCGCGCTTGAGCAGCTCAAGCTGGTGAAGCTTGAGAAATTCGCCCATGCCTATCCGCATCACCTCTCGGGCGGGATGCAGCAGCGAGTCGCCATCGCCCGCGCGCTGGCCTACAATCCCTCCGTGCTGCTGATGGATGAGCCGTTTGCCGCGCTCGACGCGCTCACCCGCGACGACATGCAGCGGCTCGTCGCCGACGTGTGGCGGGAGACGCGAAAGACGGTGGTCTACGTGACGCACAACGTGGCTGAAGCTGTCTACCTGGCGGATCGCGTGGTGGTCATGACGCCGCATCCCGGTCGGGTGAAGAGCGAAGTCCCGATCCGGCTGCCGCGGCCGCGCGACTCGCTCAGCGTGGAGTTTCTCGACTATCAGAAGCAGCTCTTGAGCCACCTCGGCCAGCAGGCCGCGAACGCCTGATCAGAAGGCTAAGAACCGCTGCAATCCCTGAAGGAGGAAGACACGAGATGAAGACCCGGCATGACGCAATCACCCGTCGTCACACCCTCGCCGCAACCGGCGCCCTTCTTACCTCTGCGCTCCTGCCGGCGCGCTCCGCCCATGCACTGGAGACGATCCGCCAGGGCTATCAGACGAACATGTGGGGCATGCCCACCTACTATCTCCTCAAATCTGGCGCGCTCGAGAAGCGCGGCATCAAGTTCGAGGAGTTCGCCGTGCCGTCCGGCAATCTCACCATGCAGCAGATGGTGGCGCGCCAGGTGGATTTAGGCACCTATGCCGGTCCCTCCTTCATCATCGGCCACGACAAGGGCGGCCTTATCGGCATCGCCGTGATCGAGAACGTCGGCAAGACCGCCAGCGTGATGGTGCGCAAGGACCTCAACATCACCAAGATCAGCGAGCTCAAGGGGCTCAAGATCGCCAATCAGACCGGGTCGTCGGTCGGAAACATTTTCGTCGACCAGATCGCGCCCGCCGCCGGGCTCAAGAAAGGCGACTACCAGGAAGTCCGCATGGACGTGAACAACATGGTCGCCGCACTTGCCGCCAAGACGGTCGACGTCATGGTCAATGTCGAGCCTTACAACGCGATCGCCGAGGCCGACGGCTTGGCGAGCAAGATCATGAACTACTGGGATGTGGACAAGATGCCGGTGTTCATGGCGGCGACGCCGGACTTCGTGCAGAAGAGCCCGGACACCGTCGTCGCCTATCTCAAGGCGTGGCTCGACGTGGCGCGCGACTTCACGGACAATCCCAACAAGGTGGCGGACGCGATCTACGCGTTCTACACCTCGAAGGGCTATACGATGTCGCAGGAGACGTTCCGCAAGGCGCTCTCAACCGTCGACGTGAACCCCGGCTTCCCCTCCGATCTGCATGCCTACATGAACGAGCAGGCGGAGATTCTGCGCAAGGAGAAGAAGATTTCCGCCATTCCCGACTGGAGCAAGGCACTGCGGCCGGATTTCATGGAGAAGGCGCGCATGGGCGCGTGAGCAAGGCGCCTCACCGCGGTGAAGTCCATGCGAGTCGATTGGGTGCCCTTTCGGGCAGCCAATCGACCTTGTAAAATGTCCGACATGACCCGAGAAGATGTTATCGCGGCACTACGCGCTCATGAACCGGAGCTCAAGGCAGTGGGCGTCTTGAGCTTGTCCTTGGTCGGATCTTTTGCGCGTGGAGATGCGGAGGACGATTCCGACATCGATGTCGTTGTGCGGCTCACGGATGACCCGCAGTATCGCGGTTTCGGCTATTTCGGACGAATCGAGGAGCTCACGCGCCGGCTGGAAGCCATTCTGGGACGGCCCGTCGATGTTCTCACCGAACCAATACGGAAGGATCGGCTGCGGCGTAGGATTGACAGGGATCGCACCGTTGCCTTCTGAGAAGCCGATACTCCGTCTCGAGGACATTCTTGACAACATCGATCGAATTCAACGCTACACAAGAGACCTGGACTTCGATCATTTCCTTTTAGACACCCAATGCCATGATGCCGTCGAGCGTTGTTTGCTGCGCATCTCCGAAGCCGCAAAGAAACTGGAGGGTGTGGTCGATTTGATCCTGCCCGATCAGCCCTGGATGCAGATTCGCGCCGTTGGCAATGTGCTGCGACATGACTACGACGAGGTAGACCCCGCGGTCATTTGGCAGATTGTGACGACGCATCTTGCCCCGCTGGAGCGGGCGGTTGAGACGGCACTGACCAAACTACGAACGGAAAAAGATGCACCATGATGGTGGCGGAAACCCAAGGAGAAAAGCATGACCGTCGTTGAGAACAGCCCGTTGACAAAAGGCGCCTACGAGCCGGTGTGCTGGAATTTCAAGCTCCTCGCCCAGCACGAGCTCGGCGGCTT
>JBJMSU010000074.1:0-7512 GCA_045801465.1 Xanthobacteraceae bacterium
GCACCGAGCAGATCCTGACCTGGCCGGGCGTTGACGGGCCGAACATGATCCTGGACGACGGCGGCGACGCCACCATGCTCGTCCACAAGGGCACCGAGTTCGAGAAGGCCGGCGCCGTCCCGAGCCCGGACTCGACCGACAACGAGGAGTTCAAGGTCATCCTGACGCTGCTCGGGCGGACGCTGTCCGAGGACCCGACCAGGTGGACGCGCCTCGGTGAGGGCATCCAGGGCGTCACCGAGGAGACGACCACCGGCGTGCATCGCCTCTACGAGATGCAGCAGGACGGCACGCTGCTGTTCCCGGCGATCAACGTCAACGACTCCGTCACCAAGTCGAAGTTCGACAACCTCTACGGCTGCCGCCACTCGCTCGTCGACGGCATCAACCGCGCCACCGACGTGATGCTCGCCGGCAAGGCGTGCGTGATCCTCGGCTATGGCGACGTCGGCAAGGGCTGCGCGGCCTCGCTGCGCGGCCAGGGCGCGCGCGTGATCGTCACCGAGATCGACCCGATCTGCGCGCTGCAGGCCGCCATGGAGGGCTACGAGGTCACCACCATGGAGGACGCTGCGCCGCGCGCCGATCTCTTCGTCACCGCGACCGGCAACGTCGACGTCATCACGATCGAGCACATGCGGCAGATGAAGGACCGCGCCATCGTCGCCAACATTGGTCACTTCGATTCGGAGATCCAGGTTGCCGCGCTGAAGAACTTCAAGTGGCACAACGTCAAGCCGCAGGTCGACGAGATCGAGTTCCCGAACGGCAAGCGCATCATCCTGCTGTCGGAAGGACGGCTGGTAAATCTCGGCAACGCCATGGGCCATCCGAGCTTCGTCATGTCGTCGTCGTTCACCAACCAGACTTTGGCGCAGATCGAGCTGTGGACCAATCCGAACAAGTACCAGCGGCGGGTCTACACGTTGCCGAAGCACCTGGACGAGAAGGTTGCGCGGCTGCACCTCGCCAAGATCGGCGCCAAGCTCACCCGGCTGAACGAGAAGCAGTCGACCTATATCGGCGTCCCCGCCGAAGGCCCGTTCAAGTCGGATCAGTATCGGTACTGAGGCGTGCCGAAGCCGCTGGAGCGAAGCTATGACGGCATCATCATCGGTGCCGGCCATCACGGCCTCATCCTCGGGTCGTATCTCGCCAAAGCCGGGCTCGACGTGCTCCTCGTCGAGCGCCGGCTCACCTACGGCGGCGGGCTTTCGACGCGCGAGGTGACGCAGCCGGGCTTCTATCACAACCTCCATTCGATCAATCATTTCCAGATCAGCGAAGCGCCCTGGTTCCGCGACCTCGGCCTCGACGACAAGGTCACCTACATCACGCCGCGCTACGAGTTCGGCCAGGCGCACCGCGACGGCACCGCGCTGGTGCTCGGGCGCGAGCTCGACGAGACGGTCGCAAATATCGCGCGGTTCTCGCCCCGCGATGCCGCGACCTTCCGCGAGTGGAACGCGCGTGCCGAAGAGATCACCGCGCGGATCCTGATCCCTGAGCGTTTCGCCGAGCCGTTGCCGCAACGCGAGCGTGAGGATCTTCTGTCGCGCACGGCAACGGGCCGCGATTTTCTCGCGGTCACGCGCCGGCAGCCGCTCGATGTCGTCAAGGAGCTGTTCGAGAACGAGCACGTGCAGCTTCTCATGCTGTTCAAGATTTCGCTGTTCGGGACCTGGCTCACCGACACGCTGTCGAAGACGAGTCCGATGGGCTCGGTGATCCGCGCCTTCGACCTCAAGACCGGGTATCAGCTGTGCCAGGGCGGATCGTTCAACCTCGCCCGCGGCCTGATGGAAACGTTCATCGCGGCGGGCGGCACGTATCAACCGCAGGTGACCATCGACCGCATTCTGATCGAGGGTGGCCGCGCGGCCGGGATCGTGCTCGCCGATGGGCGAACCGTGCGCGCGCGCCAGTTCGTGGCGAGCACCATCGACGTGCACCAGACGTTCGAAACGATGATCGGCCGCGATCAGCTTCCCGACGCCTTCTGCCGCAAGCTCGACGGCTTTCAGTACACGCCGTGGACCCTGTTCGGACTGCACCTCGCGCTGCACGAAAGCCCCGCTTTCGCGGCGGCGAGCTTCGAGCCGAACATCAACCGGGCGCTCAAATGGAGCATCGGCGCCGACACGATGGAGGAGCTGTTTTCCGCCCACGAGGACGTGCGCGCCGGCCGCGTTCCGGGCATCGTGCAGTTCGGCGCCGGCCCCTTGAGCGTGATCGATCCGACCCAGGCGCCGCCGGGCCGGCATACCAACTACGCGTGGCACGTGATGCCGCTGAACCTCGATCTCGGCGGACAGAGCCACGAGAGCTTCAAGCAGGAGTTCGCGGAGAAGATCATCGAGACGTGGGCGCAGTACTGCCCCAACATGACGCGCAAAAACATCATCGGGCAATACGTCTACACGGCGCGCGAATACTCGGCTGAGCTCGTCAACATGCGCGACGGCGACATCTTCATGGGCGCCTTCAACGCCGAGCAGGTGATGTACAACCATTTCGGCTATCGCACGCCGATTGCGAATCTGTACATGGCAGGCTCACCCTGTCATCCGGGCGGCGCGATTTCCGGGGGCGCCGGCTATATCGCGGCCGGCATCATCGCCGGCGACCTCGAGATCGCACCGTGGTGGCAGCCGTGGGATGCGGGCGTGGCGCTGCAGAGCCTCGCGCAGGCGGCCGCTTGAGGCCCTGATGGAGGAGGTGGTCGATCGCAACGTGGTGTTTCCAGGCCTGAGCGATCGCGTCGCGGTGATCACCGGCGCCGGTCAGGGATTGGGCCGCGCCTTCGCCAAGGCGTTGGCGCAAGCCGGCGCCATTGCGATCATTGCCGAGCGTGATGGCGAACGCGCCGAAGCGGTCGCGGCGGAGATCGCGAGCACGGCCAACCGCGCCCGCGCAATCCCGACCGACGTGGCCGATCCGGATTCGGTCGCCCGCATGGCGCGTGCGGTGGACGATGCGTTCGGCCGCATCGACATCCTGATCAACAATGCCGCGATCTTCTCCACGTTGGAGATGCGGCCGTTCGAGCAGATCCCGCTCGCCGAATGGGAGGCGGTGCTCAAGGTCAACGTCACCGGCGCGTTCCTGTGCGCCCGCGCCGTGGTGCCGGCGATGCGCCGCGCCAAATGGGGGCGCATCATCAACATGGCCTCGGGCGCCGTCACGCTCGGACGCCCGAACTATCTGCATTACATCACGTCGAAAGCGGCGCTCGACGGCATGACGCGGGCGCTCGCGCGCGAGCTTGGTGCCGACGGCATTACGGTCAACGCGATTCTGCCCGGCGCGACCTTCACCGAAATCGCGCGGGCGACGGTCACGCCGGAACAGAAGCAGCGCATCGTCTCCATGCAGTGCATCCCGCGGCCGGAAACGCCCGAGGACCTGATCGGCACGATCCTGTTTCTCGCCTCCGACGCCTCGGCCTTCCTCACCGGCCAGGCGATCACCGTCGACGGCGGCGCCACCCATCCATGACCGCGTGCGCGACCACGCGAAGCGGTGCATCGCGATCCGCGAGCGTCCGATAGGCCGCGTTTCAGGCGATTTCCGGGTGTTTCGCCCGCCGAAGGCGATCCGCACGCGAGTCTGCGCAACAGCACCGCAGCGCCCACCGTGGGGCGCGACCGCGGACACAGGCCGGGCTATTTGGTCTGTGCCTGGCCTGCCGGATTCTGCGTGCGGAACGCAGTGCCGTTCTTGGCCTGCTCCAGCCCGAAATTGAACAGCGCCGTCATCTGCTTCTGATCGAAGGCGGTCTGCGCCGGCTGGCGGAACGAGCCGTCCACGTAGGCGACGTTGAGCTCGATACCGTCGCGCTTGGCGGCGGCCGAGAGCAGGGCGAGCTCGGCCTGCGCACCGGCCTTCACGGCCGCCGAAATCGTCCTTCCCAGGATGAAGATCTTCTCCGGCCCCGTCACGTCGAATTCGGGGACGAGCTTGCTGTGAATGATGACGTAGAGCTTGTCGGTCGGCAGCTGCTCGCTCGCACCCTCGATCAGCCAACTCGGGGGCGCGACGAAGAACGGGCCGAATACCCCGCCGTCCGCATGCATCTCCTGGAATTTGCGGTCCTGCGCCTCGGCATCGATATAGACCGGCGGGAACACGCCGGGAATGGCGGACGCGGCGAGGAGCACGTCGCGAAACAGCTTGAGCGCCGCGTCGGTGCCGTGGGCCGCGATCGCCCCCATGTTCCAGATCACCGGCCGTTCCGAATCGAGATCGGCAGTGACGACGAACAGTCGCCGGCCCTTGTGGTGCTCGGCCGCGACGTCGGCGAGGAGCTCGGGCGTGACTCGCTTCGCCAGTGAATTCTTGAGCGGCCAGGTATCGACCAGACTGTCGGCGCGCACCGCGTCCTCGAACACGTCGGCGGAGGTGAGGTCGAGGAAACTGTCGCGTAACTGATCGTCGTATTTCGCGCCCAGGAAGGCGTAAGGCGCCATGACGGCCCCGATGCTCACGCCGGTGACGACGGAGAATTCGGGCCGCTTGCCGACTTGCGACAGCCCGACCAGGACACCGGCCCCATAAGCGCCGCTCGAGCCGCCGCTCGACAGGATGAGCCACGTGCCCTTGTCGCGCGGCAGCGCGTCGGCGAACGAACCGAGCGAATCGGCCCAGAAGCGCACGCCCGGCAGGCCGGGAATGACGGCGGCCTCGCGGTCCTGCTCATCATAGGTGGTGCGCTCGGGAGGCTTCTTCTGCTCCTGCGTGCTGGCCGCGGGCTGCGCCTGTTTGCTGGTCTTGCTCTTGCGCGCCTTCTCGCGCGCGGCGAGACGGATGCCGCAGCCCGCGCCGGGATCGCACTGCGCCGCTTGCGTCGCGCCGCCCGGATCCTGCTGTGCGCGCGGCGCGCTGATTCCGAGTGCACCCAAAAGGATGAGGGCCAGCAATATTCCTGAACGCTTCATCAAAAACCTCTGACGGTCACCCGCCTGTCCAATCCCGCATCGCACCTAATCGACAGAGCGTGGCAAAAGCAATACCGCCATGCGGCACGCTTTCGGGCGGATCGCGCCGCCGCGCTTGCCGCATGGGGAGTCGGATGATAAGCCGCGCGCATGACGGCGGCTTCGATCGACAACATCCGCAACTTCTCGATTATCGCGCATATCGATCACGGCAAGTCGACGCTGGCCGACCGGCTGATCCAGCTTACCGGCGGGCTCACCGAGCGCGAGATGGCCGGACGCGAGCAGGTGCTCGATTCCATGGACATCGAGCGCGAGCGCGGCATCACCATCAAGGCGCAGACGGTGCGCCTGAGCTATCGCGCGCGCGACGGCAAGGACTACGTGCTCAACCTGATCGACACGCCCGGGCACGTGGACTTCGCCTATGAGGTGAACCGCTCGCTCGCCGCCTGCGAGGGCTCGCTGCTCGTGGTCGACGCCAGCCAGGGCGTCGAAGCGCAGACGCTCGCCAACGTCTATCAGGCGATCGACAACGGCCACGAGATCGTGCCGGTGCTCAACAAGGTCGACCTGCCGGCGGCCGAGCCCGACCAGGTCAAGCAGCAGATCGAGGACGTGATCGGGCTTGACGCCTCGAACGCCATCCGGATTTCGGCCAAGACCGGCGAAAACGTACCCGAGGTGCTGGAGGCGATCGTGCATCGCCTGCCCCCGCCCAAGGGCGACCGCGCGGCACCGCTCAAGGCGCTGCTGGTCGACAGCTGGTATGACCCGTATCTCGGCGTGGTGGTGCTGCTGCGCGTCGTCGACGGCACGCTCAAGAAGAACCAGCGCGTGCGCATGCTGGGGACTGGTGCGGTCTATGAGGTCGACCGCGTCGGCGTGTTCACGCCCAAGATGCAGGAAATGGACGAGCTTGGATCGGGCGAGATCGGCTTCATCACCGCCTCGATCAAGGACGTGGCCGATACGCGCGTCGGCGACACCATCACCGACGACCGCAAGCCGACCGAGAAGCCGCTGCCGGGATTTCGTCCCGCGCAGCCGGTGGTGTTCTGCGGCCTGTTCCCGGTCGATGCCGCCGATTTCGAAGCCTTGCGCGCGGCCATCGCCAAGCTTCGCCTCAACGACGCGAGCTTCACCTACGAGATGGAGACGAGCGCGGCGCTCGGCTTCGGCTTCCGCTGCGGCTTCCTCGGCCTGCTCCACCTGGAAATCATCCAGGAGCGGCTGACGCGCGAGTTCGATCTCGACCTGATCGCAACCGCGCCGTCGGTGATCTACAAGATCACGCTGACCAACGGCAACGAGATCGAGATCCACAATCCGGTCGACATGCCGGACCCGGTCAAAGTCCGCGAGATCAACGAGCCGTGGATCCAGGCGACGATCCTGTCGCCGGACGATTACCTCGGCGCGATCCTCAAGCTGTGCCAGGACCGGCGCGGCAGTCAGGTCGACCTCAATTATGTCGGCAGTCGCGCCATGGTGAAATACGACCTGCCGCTCAACGAGGTCGTGTTCGACTTCTACGACCGGCTGAAATCGGTGTCGAAGGGCTACGCCTCGTTCGACTACCACCTGACCGATTACCGTCCCGCCGACCTCGTCAAGATGCAGATCCTGGTCAACGCCGAGCCGGTCGATGCGCTCTCGATGCTGGTGCATCGGACGCGGGCGGAGACGCGCGGGCGCGCCATGGTGGAGAAGCTCAAGGAGCTGATCCCGCCGCACATGTTCCAGATCCCGATCCAGGCGGCGATCGGCGGCAAGGTGATCGCGCGCGAGACCGTGCGCGCCTTCCGCAAAGACGTCACCGCCAAGTGCTACGGCGGCGACGTGACGCGCAAGCGCAAGCTGCTCGAGAAGCAGAAGGAGGGCAAGAAGCGCATGCGCCAGTTCGGCAAGGTGGACATCCCGCAGGAGGCCTTCATCGCCGCGCTCAAGGTGGATGTGTAGGGCTACTCCGCGGCGTCAGCATGCCTCAGAAGGCCTGCCTCTTTCATCGCGTCGTGCAATGCGATCGAGTCCCAGTCGTAACCATTCGGCCACGTCAGCGCCCCATCCTCGATGAATACGCGCGCGAAATAGGCCGGATCTTTCAGCGGTTCGGCCATTGGGCCAGTCTTCTCGGCCACGGACGAGAAATCGTGGACGCCGATGGTGCCGTCCGAGAACTCGATTTCGAGCTTGTGTTCGCCGACTGGGCGGACGCCAATCACGTCGATCATCATTCGAGGCCTGCGATCCGTTCCAACTGGCGGTCAGATCGTGCTGCCTGCCAGTTTCGCGTAAGTGATCTGACTCGTGGTAAAGCCGTCCATTCTTTCACCAGCCGCGTGACGGTTGGAGATAGCCTGCCATCCATTACCCGCCGTCGGAACTACGGACCCGGGCACGGAAGCCTTGGTACCGGACATGAAAATGCGGCGGAAGAACATCCGCACCGAAATCCCGAGAAAGTATGCAACTGTTGGCATCGGCAGCCTGAAAGCGGATGATGAAGGCCTACTCCGCGGCGTGGCGCTCCTGTCGCAGCACGTCGCTTATCGCCCACGGCGCCAGCAAAGCC
>JBJMSU010000228.1:0-20376 GCA_045801465.1 Xanthobacteraceae bacterium
TGGGGAGTTCCTTGAGCGCCTGCACGCAAGCGGCGACGAAGAAGCCCATGAAGCCGAGCTTGACGCCGTGCTTCTTCTCGAACGCCTCGCGGTACTGATTGCGCAGCTTCATCACTTCGCTCACGTCGACCTCGTTGAAGGTCGTCAGCATGGCGGCGTTGTTCTGCGCGTCCTTGAGCCGGCGCGCGATCGTCGCCCGCAGGCGCGTCATCTTCACCCGCTCTTCGCGCGCGGCATCGTCGGGCGGCGACGGGGCGCGCACCTGCACGGCCGCCGCCGGCTGCGCCACCGGCGTCGGCTGCGCGGCGGCGCGTTCGATGGCGGCGAGCATGTCGCCCTTGGTGATGCGGCCATCGCGGCCGCTGCCCGGAACGGTCACGGCATCGATGCCGGACTCGGCGGAAAGCCTGCGGACCGAGGGCGCCAGCGGCCCCTCGGCGGCAGCCGATTTTGGCGACGGCGCCGCCTTGGCAGGCTGCGGCGGCTTTTGTTCCGGCTTCGGCTTCGGCTCCTCCGGTCCGGCGCCGACCGGCTTGGTCGTGCCGGTTTTCTCCGCCGGCTTACCGGTGGGACTGGCGCCCGCCCCCTCATTGATGTGACCGAGCAGGGCACCGACCGCGACCGTCTCCCCATCCTTGGCGGCAATGTCGGAGAGAACGCCCGCCGCCGGCGCCGGAACCTCGATCGTCACCTTGTCGGTTTCGAGCTCGACCACCGGCTCGTCGGCGGCAATCGCCTCGCCCGGATGCTTGAACCAGCGGCCGATCGTCGCCTCCGTCACCGACTCGCCCAGCGCGGGGACGCGGATGTCAGCCATGTTCCTGTTCCCTTCTCGCTCGCATCCGGCCCTGGAATGCACACCCTGAGAGGAATTCGCACACGTCTACGCGACCGCGACGCCGGGCACGATGCCTGATCAATTCAATGCGTCATCGAGCAGAGTCTTGAGCTGGGCAAGGTGCTTGGACATCACACCGACCGCCGTGGCGGCCGACGCTGGCCGCCCCGCGTAGCGCGGCCGCTTGTGCTTGGCGCCGATCTGATTGAGCACCCACTCGATGAACGTGTCGACGAAGAACCACGCGCCCATGTTGCGCGGCTCTTCCTGGCACCACACGATCTCCGCCTGTTTGAAACGCGGCAGCTCCTGCACCAACGCCTTGGTGGGGAACGGGTGGAGCTGCTCGACGCGCATCAGATAGATATCGTCGATGCCGCGCTTCTCGCGCTCCTCATAGAGGTCGTAATAGACCTTGCCGGAGCACAGCACGACGCGGCGGATCTTGTCGTCGGAAACGAGCTGGATCTTCGCGTCGGGCAGCATTTGCGCGTCGTCCCAGAGCACCCGATGGAAGGTGGCGCCAAATCCCAATTCGTCGAGCCGCGAGACCGCACGCTTGTGGCGCAGCAGGCTTTTCGGCGTCATCAGGATCAGCGGCTTGCGGATCTCCCGCTTGAGCTGCCGGCGCAGGACGTGGAAATAATTGGCCGGGGTCGTGCAGTTCGCCACCTGCATGTTGTCCTCGGCGCACATCTGCAGGAAGCGCTCGAGCCGCGCCGAGGAGTGCTCCGGTCCCTGACCTTCATAGCCGTGCGGCAGCAGGCAGACCAGGCCCGACATGCGCAGCCACTTGCGTTCGCCGGACGAGATGAACTGATCGAATACGACCTGGGCGCCGTTGGCGAAATCGCCGAACTGCGCCTCCCACATGGTGAGCGCGTTCGGCTCGGCGAGCGAGTAGCCGTACTCGAAGCCGAGCACCGCCTCCTCCGACAGCATCGAATTGATCACCTCGAAGCGCCCCTGGCGCTCGGTCAGGTGGTTGAACGGGATGTAGCGCTGCTCGCTCTGCTGGTCGATCAGCACCGAATGGCGTTGCGAGAACGTGCCGCGCTCGGTGTCCTGGCCGGACAGGCGCACCGGGAATCCTTCGGCGAGCAGCGAGCAGATGGCCAGCGCCTCGGCGGTGGACCAATCGATGCCCTCGCCGGTCTCGATCGTCTTGGCGCGGGCATCGAGGAAGCGCTGGATGGTCCGGTGCACGTGGAAATCCTTCGGCACGGCGGTGATCTTGCGGCCGATCTCCTTGAGCTCCTCGACCGCGACGCCGGTATCGCCGCGGCGCGGCTCCTCGGCGTCGCGCGCAGCCTTGAAGCCGGCCCAGCGTCCGTCGAGCCAGTCGGCGCTGTTCGGCAGATAGCCCTGCGCGGCCTCCAGTTCGCCATCGAGCCGCGCGCGCCAGTCGGCCTGCATCTTCTCGATTTCGCCTTCGTTGACGACGCCCTCGCCGACGAGCTTCTTGCCGTAGATCTCCAGCGTCGTCGGATGCGAGCGGATCTTCTTGTACATGAGCGGCTGGGTGAACGACGGCTCGTCGCCTTCGTTGTGGCCGAACCGGCGATAGCAGAACATGTCGATGACGACCGGCTTCTGGAACTTCTGCCGGAACTCGGTCGCCACCTTGGCGGCGAACACCACCGCCTCGGGATCGTCGCCGTTGGCGTGGAAGATCGGCGCCTCGATCATCTTGGCAACGTCGGACGGATAGGGCGACGAGCGGCTGTAGCGCGGATAAGTGGTGAAGCCGATCTGGTTGTTGACGATGAAGTGCACCGAGCCGCCGGTGCGATGCCCGCGCAGGCCGGAGAGGCCGAAGCATTCGGCGATCACGCCCTGGCCGGCGAAGGCGGCGTCGCCGGAGATGAGCAGCGGCATGACCATCGTGCGGTCCTCCGGGGTGGCGCCATGCTGGTCCTGCTTGGCGCGCACTTTGCCCAGCACCACCGGATTGACAATCTCCAGATGCGAGGGGTTGGCGGTGAGCGAGAGATGCACCTGGTTGCCGTCGAACTCGCGGTCGGACGAGGCGCCGAGGTGGTATTTCACGTCGCCCGAACCCTCGACGTCATCCGGCTGCATCGAGCCGCCCTTGAACTCGTGGAAGATGGCGCGGTGCGGCTTGCCCATGACCTGCGCCAGCACGTTGAGGCGGCCGCGATGCGCCATGCCGAACGCGATCTCCTTCACGCCGAGCGCGCCGCCGCGCTTGATGATCTGCTCGAGCGCCGGAATCATCGACTCGGCGCCGTCGAGACCGAAGCGCTTGGTGCCGGTGAATTTCACATCGCTGAACTTCTCGAATCCTTCCGCCTCGACCAGCTTGTTGAGGATCGCGCGCTTGCCTTCGCGCGTGAACGTGATCTCCTTGTCGGGTCCCTCGATACGCTCCTGTATCCACCCCTTCTGGGCCGGATCGGAGATGTGCATGAACTCGAACCCCAACGTCTGGCAATAGGTGCGCCGAAGGATGGCGACGATCTCGCGCAACGAGGCAAACTCGAGCCCGAGCACGTGGTCGAGAAAAATCTTGCGGTCGTAGTCGGCCTCGCTGAAGCCGTAGGAGCGCGGATCGAGCTCCTCGTGATCGCCCCGCGGCTCCAGCCCCAGGGGATCAAGATTGGCGTGCAAGTGACCGCGCACCCGGTAGGCACGGATCAGCATCAGCGCGCGGACCGAGTCGCGCGTGGCACGCTGAACGTCGGCGGCGTTGAGATCGACGCCTCTCACCTGCGCCTTGGCCCTGAGCTTATCGCCGACCGCCTTGTCGACTCCGCCCCAGTCGCCGTCGAGCGCGGCCACCAGTTCGCCGCGCGCGAGTTGCGGCCAGTCCGGCCGCTTCCACGAGGGACCGCGCGCGATCTTTTCCACGTCGCGCGGATCGTCCTTCATGCTCTCGAAAAACGCCCGCCACTCGGCGTCGACCGCGTTCGGGTCGGCCTCGTAGCGCGCGTACAGGTCTTCGACGTAGGCGCCGTTGCCGCCGTAGAGAAAGGACGTGAGGGCAAAGGCCGCGTTGGCGTCTTGACGAGACATTGTTTAGTTCTCGGTTGTTTGGGTGTTCGTCGACGTGGCGTTCGGAGAGGGGCACGCCAGCGACCCCATGGCGATTGAGCCGGCAATGTTAGGGTTCACCGGGTTCGCTATCACCTGCTGCGTTCTCGGATTGACGACCAAGTCCATGTCTTCCATCGGGATGGCGCCAAGAAGAACTTGATTGCCGAGGACCATCGCCCCAGCAAACCCCCGCCGATTCGCGATGAAGAGTAAAATTGGGCCCATATACGGGACGGTCTGCCGTGATCCGTCGGCCAATGTCACTTCCCGACGATCGGCCTCCTCGAGATTGAGTTGAATCGCGATGTGCTCGGGGATGCACAGATGAACAGAGCCCGTATTGGCGAGCGCGTCGACCTCGACGGCGGCGAGTTCGGGTAATCTCGGATTTGCGAGCTTAACCCGCGCATAGGCCACACCCATCGTTATCTCCTGAACCCGCAATCACGGGTCGAGCAAAAATCGGACCACTCGGACCGCAGTGCCGCCGGTCTCCCATCTTATTTAGTGCGATTGCCGGATTTATGAAACGGCAAGGAGTAGCGTTTCAGCCCTTGAGCACGTCCGCCAGGGTCTTGCCGAGCCGCGCCGGCGACGGCGACACGCGGATGCCCGCCCCCTCCATGGCGGCGATCTTCGATTCGGCATCGCCCTTGCCGCCGGAGATGATGGCGCCGGCGTGCCCCATGCGCCGTCCGGGCGGAGCCGTGCGCCCGGCGATGAAGCCCACCATGGGCTTGGCGCGGCCGTGCCTGGTCTCGTCCTTGATGAACTGGGCGGCGTCTTCTTCCGACGCACCGCCGATCTCGCCGATCATGATGATGGCTTTGGTCTCGTCGTCGGCGAGGAACAGGTCGAGCACGTCGATGAAGTCGGTGCCTTTCACCGGGTCGCCGCCGATGCCCACGGCCGTGGTCTGGCCCAGGCCCGCTCGCGTCGTCTGGAACACGGCTTCGTACGTCAGCGTGCCCGAGCGCGATACGATGCCGACCTTGCCGGGCTGAAAAATGTTGCCCGGCATGATGCCGATCTTGCACGCGCCGGCAGTCATCACGCCGGGACAATTGGGGCCGATCAGACGCGAGTTCGAGCCGTCGAGCGCGCGCTTCACCCTAACCATGTCGATGACCGGGATGCCCTCGGTGATGCACACGATGAGCGGCATGTCCGCCGCGATCGCTTCACAGATGGCATCAGCGGCGCCCGCCGGCGGCACGTAGATCACGCTGGCGTCGCAGCCCGTCTCCATGCGCGCTTCCGCCACCGTGTCGAACACCGGCAGGCCGAGATGCATCGTGCCGCCCTTTCCGGGCGAGGTGCCGCCGACCATGGTCGTGCCGTAGGCGATCGCTGCTTCCGAATGGAACGTGCCGTTCTTGCCGGTGAAGCCCTGGCAGATGACCTTCGTATTGCGATCGACGAGGATGGACATGGCGGTTCAAGACCCTGCAACCAATCGATGCGTGAGATTCAGATAGGCGCCGGGGCCATTAGTCGGCGAGGCATCCATCAGCAGCAAGATCACGCCTTCGCCCTGGACCTTTACGCGCCAGGCGCTGGAACGCCGCGCTCCGTCGGAAGACACCGCCTCGCGCTCCGCCGGCCCGAGATCAAGCGCCTTCATCAGCTCGCGCTTGACCTCCTCGCCTTGCGCGTCGGCCACCGTGACGGCGCAGGACGCGACCTCGCCGGCAGGGCCGCGAGCCTCGACCGCGCTCAGCTCGTGCGTTCCGGTCGCCAGACTGACCATCCATGACTTGATGTGGTTGAACGGGCCTTCTGCCTGCCTCGGCGTTCCGGCATCCATGTTGACCGGCAAGTTCTCTGCAATGGCCTTCGCGTCGATGCGGGCAAAGTTCGGCAATTCCGCCACGCACGCGGCGCGAAACGCTTCGACGATCGCGGCGCTGCGCTCGTCGGCATGCGCGCCGGCGGCACAAGCGAGTGCCAAGCCGGCCAATGTCGCTTCACGAATGGCTTTGGTCACTAATCTAGGCACCTCGCACCGCCTTGACGATCTTCTGCGCGGCATCGTCGAGGTCATCGGCCGAGAGGACGTTGAGCTTCGATTTGGCGATGATCTGCTTGCCGAGCTCGACATTGGTGCCTTCGAGCCGCACCACGAGCGGCACCTTGAGCCCGACCTCCTTGACGGCGGCGACCACGCCTTCGGCGATCACGTCGCAGCGCATGATGCCGCCGAAGATATTCACGAGAATTCCCTTCACCTGCGGATCGGAGGTGATGATCTTGAACGCCGCCGCCACCTTGTCCTTGGTGGCACCGCCGCCGACGTCGAGGAAATTGGCCGGCGACTCGCCGTAGAGCTTGATGATGTCCATGGTCGCCATGGCGAGGCCGGCGCCGTTCACCATGCAGCCGATCGTGCCGTCGAGGGCAATGTAGTTGAGGTCGTATTTCGACGCCGCGATCTCCTTCTCGTCTTCCTCGGTGAGATCGCGCAACGCCACCACGTCGGGGTGGCGGTAGAGCGCGTTGTCGTCGAACGACACCTTGGCGTCCAGACACACCAGCGCCCCGCTCTTGGTGAGGATCAGCGGATTGATCTCGAGCAGGCTCATGTCCTTGGCGATGAACGCCTGATAGAGCTTGGCGATAATGCCTTCGGCCTGCTTGGCGGGCTCGCCGGAGAGCCCGAGCGCGAGCGCGGCCCGCCGCCCATGATGCCGCATGATCCCGGTCGCCGGGTCCACGCTGAACGTGACGATCTTTTCCGGATTGCTGCGCGCCACCTCCTCGATGTCCATGCCGCCTTCCGTCGAGATGACGAAGGCAATGCGCGAGGTGCCGCGGTCGACCAGGGCCGAGAGATAGAGCTCGCGCTCGATCGCCGCGCCTTCCTCCACATAGAGGCGGTGAACAATTTTCCCATGCGGCCCGGTCTGATGCGTGACGAGCGTCGCGCCGAGCATCCGCTCGGCCGCCTGCCGCACCTCGTCGATCGACTTGACGACCTTGACGCCGCCGGCCTTGCCGCGGCCGCCGGCGTGAATCTGCGCCTTGACCACGTAGACCGGGCCACCGAGATCCTGGGCGGCCTTGACGGCCTCGTCGACGCTGAACGCCGCAATGCCGCGCGGCACCGGAACGCCGAAGCCCCCCAGCACCGTCTTGGCCTGATATTCATGGACGTTCATACCGTCCTCCCGTACCGGCCTAGCCGGCGAACTGCCACAGGCATGCGGCGCGGAGCGAGCCGCCGCGCGGCACGCGGGCACAGGCTCTCATTTTCCCAAGTCCGGCGCGATCTTCTTGCAGGCATCGACCAGGGTCTGCACGGACGCGACGGATTTCTCCAGCATGTCGCGCTCAGGCCCGTTGAGCTGGATCTCGACGATGCGTTCCACGCCCTTGGCGCCGATTACCACCGGCACGCCGACATAGATGTCGCGCACGCCGTATTCGCCGCCGAGCCAGGCCGCACACGGGAGCACCCGTTTCTTGTCGCGCAGGTAGCTCTCCACCATGGCGATGGCGGAAGCCGCCGGCGCATAAAAGGCCGAGCCGCTCTTGAGCAGGTTCACGATTTCGGCGCCGCCGTCGCGGGTGCGCTGGACAATGGCGTCGAGCCGCGCCTGGGTCGTCCAGCCCATGCGGATCAGGTCCGGCAGCGGAATGCCGGCGACGGTCGAATAGCGGATCAGCGGCACCATCGTGTCGCCGTGGCCGCCGAGCACGAAGGCGCTGACGTCCTCGACCGAGACGTTGAACTCGTCGGCCAGGAAGTAGCGGAAACGCGACGAATCGAGCACACCCGCCATGCCGACGACCATGTTCTTCGGCAGGCCGCAGCATCTCTGCAGCGCCCACACCATCGCATCCAGCGGATTGGTGATGCAGACCACGAAAGCGTTGGGCGCATATTTGCGGATGCCGGCGCCCACCTGCTCCATCACCCTGAGATTGATGCCGAGAAGGTCATCGCGGCTCATGCCGGGCTTGCGCGGCACGCCCGCGGTGACGACGCACACCGATGCGCCTTCGATCGCCTCGTAGGAATTGGTGCCGACGAAGCGGGCATCGAAACCGTCGACCGGCGAAGATTCGGCAATGTCGAGCGCCTTACCCTGCGGAATTCCTTCAGCGATGTCGAACATGACCACATCGCCGAGCTCCTTCAGGCCGACGAGATGGGCGAGCGTGCCGCCGATCTGGCCAGCACCGATCAATGCAATCTTGTTGCGCGCCATGTGGGAGGATGTCCTTCGCGAATGCGGGCGGCCACGAAAAAAGGCCGTGCGCGGGCGTGATTAGCCCTTTCAGGCGGGGCGTTCAAGCCGCTGTCGGCAGCATCCGCTCCCGATCGGTCGCGGCGCTCATTGCGCCGAATGCCCAGGCCATTTAGAGCATGGGCCGGTTCGGTTGGAATTCCGATATCGCTCGTTACTCCGCAGTTTCTCGCTTCGTCCGTCCGGAGATTACGGTGGAAGATCTTTGCTTCAACGACCGGGCCGCATTCACCCGATGGGTCACGAGCGAGGGATTGCTGCGCGAGCCGTTCGTGGTCGTCGACGTCGGGGTGCAGGGCGGCGCCAATGTGCGCTGGGACATCTTGGGCGACTATCTGATATTGCATGGTTTCGATGCCATTGCGGAAGTCGTCGCCGGCTTGAAGGAACGCAATGCCGGCCGGCCCAACCGGCATTTTCACAACATCGCGCTCGGTGCCTCCGATGGGGAGCGCGATTTCTATTTCAACCCGGCGAATCCGTTCTCGAGCTCGATGTTCCAGCAGGGCGAAAGCCGATTTGGCGGCCAACCGCGCGCGCAGGTGCGCAAAGTTCCGGTGCGCCGCCTCGACGGCCTGCTTGCCGAAGGGGTGATCCCCCGCTGCGATTTCCTCAAAGTGGACGTCGAGGGATTCGAGAAGGACGTCTTCCAGGGCGCGCGGGACCTGCTGGCGGCCGGCGTGCTCGGCGTCGAGACGGAGACGAGCTTCGGCATCAGCCCTGCGTATCCCAAGGGCCATTTCGCCACCATCGCCGAGATCGTGCTCGAGCACCATCTCCTGCTGTTCGATCTCGGCTTCAACCGCCTGCCGCGCGCCAGCTTTCAGCGCGCGCTGATGCGCAAAGGACTCGCCGTCGATGGCGGACACAACATGCTGGGGCGGCCGGGGACCTTCAACGTCCTGTTCTGTCGCGACCTCATCGATGAGACCGACCACGCGGAGAACTACACGACGCCGTGTCGTGCCGTCAGCGTCGACCACATGATCAAGGTCATGATCATCCTGGAATTGCACGGCCTGAACGATATCGCCCTCGACACCGCCGAGCGCTTCGCCGAGAAGCTCGGGTCGCGGCTCGATGTGGAGCGCGCGATCGATCTTCTTGCCGATCCCGGATGCCGACATGCGGATGCGGTCACGGATCTCCAGCGCCTGCAGGACCGCCTGCGCGACTTCGAGGAATCGACGAGCTGGCGGCTCACCGCGCCGTTGCGCGGCCTGAAACGCGCGCTTGACGGTATTCGCGCCCTCGCCGGACGTTGACGCCCTTGTCATGGCCGGGCTTGTCCGGGCTTGTCCCGGCCATCCCGCTTAGTTTTCACACCGCCTTCCCCGCCTAAGCGAGATTGCCGGGACGAGCCCGGCAACGACGACGCGGTGAGTCAGCGTGCAAAACCGCTGATCTCACGTTTCGGCGATCCCGCGCGTCAGGTCGGTGGCGCGCCGGCCGTGCGGCAGGCCCAGATAGGCTTGCGACCGCATCTCGATCAGGCGCGAGGCGGTGCGGCGAAACTCCAGCGCCTCGAAACCTTCGCTCGCCTGGTACAGCGCATCCGGCTCCGCTTCGGCGGAGGCGACGAGCTTCACGGCGCGGTCGTAGAGCGTATCGACAAGAATGATGAAACGCTTGGCTTCGTTGCGTTGCGCATGGCCCATGACGGGGATGCGGTCGAGCAGGATAGTGTGGAATTCGTGCGCAATGCGCAGGTAGTCGCTGGCCGCAAAGGGCTGCCCGCACAGTTGATGGAACGTGAAGCGGGCCACGCCGCGGGCCGCCTGCGGCACGCGAATGGTGCGCCCCTTCACGGCGAGGTCGCGCGGCTCGCCGGCGAAGGCGCCGGTCAGTCGCTCCCACGCCATGTCGAGCGCAACCTCGGCGCTTTCGTCGGGAGGCACATACCAGACCGGCACGCCCGACAGCTTCTCCAGGCGAAAATCGACGCGCGCCGTCAGCCGCACCACCTCCATGCGTTCCTTGAGGAGGTCGAGGAACGGCAGGAACAGGTCACGGTTGAGACCGTCCTTGTACAGTTGGTCGGGCGGCACGTTGGAGGTCGCGACCACTACTACGCCGTGTTCGAACAGCCGCGCGAACAGGCGCCCGAGAATCATCGCATCGGCGATGTCGGTGACGTGGAACTCGTCGAAGCACAACAGCCACGATTCCTCGGCCAGCGCGGCCGCCAGCGGGGCGATCGGATCGTCGCCCTTGACCTCGCCGCGTTTGAGTTGCTGGCGCCATTGGTGGACGCGTTCGTGCACCTCGAGCATGAATTCGTGAAAATGGGTGCGGCGCTTGCGAACGACAGGGCTCGCGGCGAAGAACAGGTCCATCAGCATGGTCTTGCCGCGGCCGACATCGCCGAAAATGTAGAGGCCCTTGGGCGGCCCGGCGCCGTTCTCGCTGCGGCCGAACATCCAGCCCAGGGCGGAGGACTTGCGCGCCAGCCGATGCTCGCCGAGGCGCGCATTGAGGCGCGTGAGGCGAGCCGCGACGGCTTCCTGTGCCGCATCGCGCTCGATCTCCCCGGCTGCGACGAGGGCAGCGTAACGGTCGCTGACGGTATCGGGCATGAAGCGGATGAGAGGGACCGTGGAGGAAGAGGTCACGCGGATCCTAGGACCAGCAATTGCCGATGGTGCTAGCGGCCTCGCGCCCGTCACGGCAAGGCTGAGACGCGGTTCACACCTTCCGGTCCACCATGGCCTTCTTGATCTCGGCGATGGCCTTCGCGGGGTTGAGGTGCTTGGGGCAGGCCTTGGAGCAGTTGAGGATGGTGTGGCAGCGGTAGAGCCGGAACGGGTCTTCGAGATGGTCGAGCCGGTCGCCGGTCGCTTCGTCGCGCGAATCCTTGATCCAGCGCTGCGCCTGCAGCAGCACCGCGGGGCCGAGATAGCGCTCGGGATTCCACCAGTAGCTCGGGCATGACGTGCTGCAGCAGGCGCACAGGATGCATTCGTAGAGGCCGTCGAGCTTGGCGCGATCCTCGCGGCTCTGCCGCCATTCCTTCTCGGGCGTCGGCGAGGCGGTGTGCAGCCACGGTTCGATCGCGGCGTACTGCGCATAGAAGTTCGTCATGTCCGGCACGAGATCCTTCACCACCGGCTGGTGCGGCAAGGGATAGACCTTCACGGGCCCTTGGATCTCGGCCATCGATTTCGTACAGGCGAGCGTATTGGTGCCGTCGATGTTCATCGCGCACGAGCCGCACACGCCTTCGCGGCAGGAGCGGCGGAAGGTGAGCGTCGGGTCGACGTTGGTCTTGATCCAGATGAGCGCGTCGAGAACCATCGGCGGGCAATCGTCGCAATCGACATAGTAGGTGTCGAGGCGCGGATTCTTGCCGTCCTCCGGATTCCACCGATAGATGCGGTATTCCCGGACATTGTCGGCGGCGTCGGGCCGCGGCCAGGTCTTGCCCTCGGTGACCCGGGAATTCTTCGGCAGCGTGAATTCGACCATGGTCAGTACACCCGCGCCTTCGGCTCGATATAGGAGACGTCGTTGCTGAGCGTGTAGGTGTGCACCGGGCGATAATCGAGCGTCACCGTTCCGGTCGTGCGGTCCATCCACGCCAGCGTGTGCTTCATCCAGTCCTTGTCGTCGCGGTCGGGGAAGTCCTCGCGCGCGTGCGCGCCGCGGCTTTCGGTCCGGTTCAACGCCGAATCCATCGTCACCACGGCCTGCGCCAGCAGATTGTCGAGCTCCAGCGTCTCCACGAGATCCGAGTTCCAGATGAGCGACCGGTCGGTGATGCGCAGGTCACCGACCCCGCCGAACACGTCGTGGATGAGCTCGTGCCCTTCCTGCAGCACCTCGCCGGTGCGGAACACCGCGCAATTGGTCTGCATCACCTTCTGCATCTTGAGGCGCAGCTGCGCCGTCGGCGTGCCGCCTCCCGCGTTGCGGAACTTGTCGAGCCGGGAGAGCGCGAGGTCGGCGGAATGCTTCGGCAGCTCCGGCTGGGCATCGCCGGGCGCGACGATCTCGGCGCAGCGCTGCGCCGCCGCGCGTCCGAACACGACGAGGTCGATCAGCGAATTCGACCCGAGCCGGTTGGCGCCGTGCACCGAGACGCAAGCGGCCTCGCCGAGCGCCATCATCCCCGGGACCACGGAATCGGGATTGCCGTTCTTCTTGGTCAGGACCTCGCCGTGATAGTTGGTGGCGATGCCGCCCATGTTGTAGTGCACGGTCGGCAGCACCGGGATCGGCTCCTTGGTGACGTCGACGCCGGCGAAGATGCGCGCCGACTCGGAGATTCCGGGCAGGCGTTCGGCGATCACCTCGGGATCGAGGTGATCGATGTGCAGGTAGATGTGGTCCTTGTTCTTGCCGACGCCGCGGCCCTCGCGGATCTCGATCGTCATCGAGCGCGAGACCACGTCGCGCGAGGCAAGGTCCTTGGCGGAGGGGGCATAGCGCTCCATGAAGCGCTCGCCTTCGCTGTTGACGAGATAGGCGCCTTCGCCGCGCGCGCCCTCGGTGATCAAGCACCCGGCCGGGTAGATGCCGGTGGGGTGGAACTGGACGAACTCCATATCCTGCAACGGCAGGCCGGCGCGCAGCACCATGGCATTGCCGTCGCCGGTGCAGGTGTGCGCCGACGTGCAGGAGAAATAGGCGCGACCGTAGCCGCCGGTCGCCAGGATGATCATCTGCGAGCGGAAGCGGTGCACGGAGCCGTCCTCGAGGCAGAGCGCGACGACGCCGCGGCAGCGGCCCTCCTCGTCCATGATGAGGTCGATCGCGAAGTACTCGATGAAGAACTGTGCCGAGTGGCGCAGCGACTGGCCGTACATCGTGTGCAGCATGGCATGGCCGGTGCGGTCGGCCGCCGCGCAGGTGCGCTGCGCGGTGCCCTTGCCGTAGTGCGTGGTCATGCCGCCGAACGGGCGCTGGTAGATCCTGCCGTCCTCCTTGCGGGAAAACGGCAAACCCCAGTGCTCGAGCTCGTAGACCGCCTCCGGCGCGTTGCGGCACATGTACTCGATCGCATCCTGGTCGCCGAGCCAGTCGGAGCCCTTGACGGTGTCGTACATGTGCCAGCGCCAGTCATCCTCGCCCATGTTGCCCAGCGCCGCCGCGATCCCGCCCTGCGCCGCGACGGTGTGCGAACGCGTCGGGAACACCTTGGTGATGCAGGCCGTGCGCAGGCCCGCTTCGGCGCAGCCGACCACGGCGCGCAGCCCCGAGCCGCCCGCCCCCACGACGACCACGTCGAACGTGTGGTCCTCGATCGGATAGGCGCGGCCGTTCACCGCCGGAGCGCCGTTCGGGCCGTTCGACGCCATGGCCTTACACTCCGGAGCTCAGCTTGAGGATCGCATAGGTGGACGTGAGCGCGACCGCGAAGCCGAAGAACGTGTTGGCCATCAGGGCGAGGTATTTCCACATCTCGTCGTGCACGTAGTCGACGATGATCTCCTGCATCCCGATGCACATGTGGTAGGCGGTGTTGATGATGAACAGGAGCATCAGGATGGCGACCAGCGGCGAGCCGAGGATCTGCACCGCGCCGGCGTGATTGCGCCCGAGCAGCGCGATGACGATGACGATGAAGGCGATCGTCAGCGGCACGCCGGCGACCGAGGTGAGCCGCTGATGCCAGAAGGTCTCGGTGCCGGCGCGCGCGGCGCCCAGGCCGCGGGCGCGGCCGAGCGGCGTCTTCATGGTGGCGTGTGTGGGGTCCATCATTCCGCTCCGCCCATCACCAGGTAACCGACGATCCAAACGATCAGCGTCAAGCTGATCGAACCGGCGATGGTCGCCCGGGCGAGCCATTCGCGTTCGTTCGGGCCGAAGCCGTGGGTGGTGTCCCAGATGAGATGGCGGATCCCGCCGAGCGTATGGTGGATCAGCCCCCAGGTGAAGCCGAGGAGAACCAGGCGACCGATATAGGTGCCCATGAACCATTGCACCTTGGCATAGGCGTTGGGGCCGGAGACGGCGGCCATGAGCCACCACACGACCAGCACGATGCCGAAGTAGAGCGCCGCGCCGGTGACGCGGTGGACCCCCGACATCACGTAGGTCAACATGAAGCGGTAGATTTGGATGTGCGGCGACAGCGGCCGCGCGACGCGTGCCTTGGTGTCGGCCATCGGTGCTCCAATGCTGCTCGAATCGTCCGAGCGTGAACCGGTTCCTAGACCATGCGCCAGTGCCGCCGAAAGCGGCACTCGTACCATGGACTTGCTGGCGCGCCTTTGCTTTCCGAATCCGCTGTCAGAGGGTGCTGCCATGTATCACGAACTTCGGAAGCGGGGCACTGGTCTGCCGCAACGCGCCGCAAACCCGATCCCCGGCGTGCCATGCTTCGTCCATGACGAAACATGATCACCAGAAAGATTGAGCGCAATGCGTCATTGACGTAATGTTCCTTCGTGAAGCACGAAGGATGGCTGCGGTGCGCTTCGATCTCGCCGACTTGAGCCTGTTCCGCCACGTGGTTGAGGCCGGGAGCATCACGCATGGGGCCGAGCGCGCACACCTTGCGCTCGCCGCCGCCTCTACCCGCATCCGCCATATGGAGGAGTCGGTCGGCGCCGCCCTGCTGGTGCGCGGCCGCCAGGGGGTCACGCCCACCCAGGCGGGCCGCACGCTCTTACAGCACGCGCGCACCATCCTGCGCCAGGCCGAGCGCCTGCGCGAGGACCTCGGCGCCTACGCGGGCGGGCTCGCCGGCCAGATCCGCGTCCTGTCCAATACCAACGCCCTCACCGAGTTCCTGCCCGAAGCGCTGAGCTCGTTCCTCTCGGCGCATCCGCATGTGAGCGTCGACCTGGAGGAGCGGCTGAGCGACGAGATTGTCGGCCTCATCGCCGAAGGCGTCGCCGATCTCGGCATCATCGCCGGCACCGTCGATGCCGGGTCGCTGGAGACGTTCCCGTTCCGCCGCGACCGCTTCGTGCTCGTGGTGGCGCGCGACCATCCGCTGGCGGAGCGCAGCAAGATCGCGTTCGCGCAGGTGCTGGAGCACGATTTCGTCGGCCTCGACCGCGCCAGCGCGCTGCAGCGCTTCCTTGCCGACAAGGCGGTGCGCGCCGGCCAGCCGCTGCGCCTGCGCGTCCAGCTGCGCAGCTTCGATGCCGTGTGCCGGCTGGTCGAATGCAACGTCGGCATCGGCATCGTGCCGGAAACGACGGCGCGCTGGGCCACCAAGACCATGGCGATCGCAGCCGTCCCGCTCACCGATGCCTGGGCGGTGCGGGATCTCACGATCTGCGTGCGCAGCTTCAAGGAGCTGCCGACTCATGCCCGGCAGCTGGTCGAGCACCTGCGCGCCGGCGCCTCCGCGGCAGCTTCGTAGGGTGGGTTGAGGCGCGTTGCGAGGCTTGGCAATGGTGTCACAGCGCCGCGCGCCAAAACCCACCGTCATCATTTCCCGCTGGTGGGTTTCGGCGCGACTTGCAGCGGTTCCGTTCGTAGGGCGAGCGCGGCGCCTCAACCTACCCTACGGCGCCGAGGTGCCGCTCATGCGCCGAGCGACCACACGCTGGTGTGCTTGATGTCCTGATCTTCCAGTGCGCGCGTGACCGGCACCTTGTATTCGCACAGCCATTCGAGGCGCTCGCGCGGCAGGTAGGCGCGGCCGGGGTCGCCCACCAGCACGCGCGTGCCGACCGCCGCGTGGCGCCGCAGAAAGGCGAAGGTGCGCGCCGCGGGCGCGTCCTCGTAGAAGAAGTCGCCGACCAGGATGGCGTCGTAACGGGCGGCCAGCGGGGCCGGGTGCCGGAGCAGGTCGTGCGTCACGACGTCGAGATAGACGCCGTTCGCCTCCATGTTGAGGGCGATGGCGGCCTGCGCGAACGGGTCGATCTCGGCGGCGATCACCGGCACGGCGCCCGCTTTCGCCGCCGCGATGCCGACGAGACCCGACCCGGACGCGAGATCGAGCACGCGCTTCGCCTTCACCAGCTCGGGACGCTCGAGCACGTAGCGCGCGAGCGCCTGCCCGCCCGCCCAGGCGAACGCCCAGTAGGGCGGCGGCAGCCCAAGCTCGCGCAGCTCGTCCTCGGTCTTTTCCCACAGCGGCACCGGTTCGTCGGCCACATGCAGCTTGATCTCCGGCACGTGCGGCACGGGCTTGAGCTGCGTGTTGGCGACGATGAAGGCGCGCGGGTCGGCAATGCTCGGCACGGCCGCATCTTAACCAGGCGCAAGCCGGTCCGGACAGCCGTGGCGCTCCTTTCGCTATGGCCGATGCCGCTACCGTCCTGCCGATTTGCCGTCGCTGATACATCACGGCCGCCCGCGTCTTCACAAGCGCGTGTGGGCGAGACAAAACAGGTTGATTCTGTTTCGACCTCCTGGTCAGAGTTGTATCGGAACAGTCACTGGGCCACCGCCCCTCGCCGGTTGCCAGCGCGGTTGACGTCGCTTTCCGTGAAGTTGTTGCCATTCGCGTCGGGCCCATGAAATCAAGGATGTTCAAGCGCTCCGTGATGCTTCGCGGGCACAAGACCAGCGTCAGCCTCGAAGCTGAATTCTGGAACTGCTTCAAGCAGATCGCTGCGCGGGAGCGGGTCAGCGTCTCGGCGCTGATCACCCGCATCGACGACGATCGTGAGGGCAATCTGTCGTCGGCCGTGCGGCTGTTCGTGCTCAAGGACCTGCAGTCGCGCGTGAACCCGGCGGCGCGGTTCGGCCCGTCCGGCACCCAGCCCGGCAGCAGCGACGCCGCCTGACCTTCATCTGCGCACGGCACTGCTCTCCGCGCAAAGCCTCTCCCCATCGTCATCACCGGGCCGGCGCGAAGCGCCGTGACCCGGTGATCCCGCTTCCCTGGGCAATGCGGTGCGTCCCTGAGCGGGATGGCCGGGACAACCCTCGCCGCTCATGGCGGCTCGCCCGGCCATGACGACGCGGTGGCTCATGGCGAATGACCGTAGGTATCATGCCGTTGCTCCTGATTCGACACGCGCCCGGAGGCATTCATGGCGAGAAAGCGCAAGACGCTCGCGCCGCGCTATGCGGTCGATATTTCGCTCAAGGCCTGGGACATCGCCAAGGCCGGCGCCGCCCTGACGCTGCGCGTGCACGAGCACGACGAGCTCTTGGGGACGATCGAGATCGGCCAGGGCACCTTCGGCTGGAGGAGCGCCCGCCGCAAGAAGGGCTTCAACCGCATCCCGTGGCGGTCGCTCGCCGAGCGCCTCGACGAGAACCGCTGACGCTCGATTTGTCATCCTGCCGGAAATCCCTCCGCTGTCATCCCGGGTGCGGTGCAGCGCGAAGCGGTACACCACTCCGCTACGCATAGCGCGTCGAGACGCACGTAAACGCGGTTTAGGTGCTGCACCGCATCCGGCAAAACGAGGCGGGCGCTGCAGCATCACTGGGCATGGGACTGACCGCGCAAAACTATTGACTGCAACGAGAGGTCGTGCGCATCATAGTGCGCTACTCTCCTCATAGCTGCGCGCGAGCGTTCGCCGACGGTCGTTCATTCGACCGTCTGCCGACGTGTGCCCGCAGAGTGGAGCCGGTTTCGCAAAGATCGCCAACGATAACGCGGGAGGAAATGATGTCGGGGATGCGGACACACATGGAGGTTGCCGGTCGTATGCTCGGGACGTACGCCCAGGATCTCACATTCATGCCGGGATTGAGCGAGCTTCTTGCGCGCAATGGTGCAGCCTACATCTACGGCGCGGCCTTCCCGGATTGGACGCATGCAGCCGTGACGGCGCGCCAGATTGCCGAATACATGAGAATCTTCGAAGGGGCGTTCCCGGCGCTCAATTTGGTGTTGACGCAGGTCTTCAAGAAGCAGTTTTCCGCCCTCGAGGCGCCGCCGCCGGAAATGCCCGACGAGCCCGAGCACTGGCAGCCTTTCATCAAGCGTTTCTCGCTGCTCCTGCGTCGAAACATACCGGGCGAAAAATGGAGCGACGAGCAGCAGCGCAAGATCGCTTTCCTGCTGGGCCTCGGCTGCCACGAGATTCAGGATCTGGCCTTCCACTTCAAGGGCCAGTCGAATCCGCAGCCCGACTTGCGCTACTTGAACGTCAGTCCGGCCGCTCGGGGGGACGCCCTCCCCGGCCTCGAACTCGCCTCCGCGCTGGACGATGACATCGCCGTCTATCAGGCCGAGGTCGGAAAGGATACCGACCATCCCGGCGTGGAAATGCTGGGCGATTTGGTCACCGCGGCCTATCCCACCTACGTCAAGCACTCCGACGACGTCATCCAGAGGTTGGAATCGCTGCCGATCGAAGGTGACGTCGCCAATGTTTACGGCGAGCTCGAACGCAAGCCCACGATCTCGCCGGACGACGTCAAGCGTGGCCGCAACTTCATCGAGCAATGGCTACAGGTGCTGTCGTTCCCGATCTCGGTGCCGGCCCTGAAGGTTTCCAGCAGCGTGGCCGAGGTCATTCTGAGATTTGCCTATCCGGAGTTCTATGCCCTGCGCAAGAAGCAGGAGAGCGGCAGCGACGCCTCGCTGTTCGACACCGAGCTCGGCCAATACTTCCGCGGCGGGATCGCCAATGGCTCGGCGGTCGCCTTCATGAATACAATGCGCTGGTATGCGCATTTCCGCGGCTGGTACTACTTCCAGAACGAATTCCGCACCGACTATACCGACACCCTGTTGTACGCCACCGATGCCAGTGGGACTAAGGAACGGGCGTACACGGCGTATTCCGGAACGATCGATCTCACCCTGGTCGAGCCCGGATTCGCCTATTATCCGGCGCGCGGGCAGCTCTCGCTCGGGCACGCCGACCAGCCGATCGCGACGCTCTTGCGCTTCGAGCTCGCCGACAATGTCGACGAGACGCGCAACATCCCGGCTGCCGCCAAAGTCGCCGCCGCAACCTTGCGCCTCTACTGCAGCGCCAACGCGCCGCGCAGACCCGATACGCAGATCGAGGTGTACCGCGTGCGGACGCCGTGGGGCTGGGGCAGCGGCGAGCAGCCGAACCAGTACACGAAGGTGCCGGCGAGCGTCATCGGGCTCGGCGGCGCGAGCTGGTGGGATCGCAATTGCCCGGCCTTGAATGGCGCCATCTACACGCCCGACTCGGTGAGGAGCTTTCGGAAGCTTATCGACAAGCACAGTCGCGATCTGCAGACGGATCTCTATTCGCTGGCCTCGAAGATCAGGACCAGGCCGGATGAGCAGGGACGGGTCATCGATAACAATGCGGTGCAGCAATTCGTACGCGACCGCCGCTCGGTCTGGTCGGATCGGCTGACGGCGATGTTGCGCGGCGCGGTGGAGGGCACGAGCCTGGTCCTGGCGCCGAGCTCGGCGACCGCGGGCCGCGCGACCACCTATCGGATAACGCTGATCAACCTCATCAACGATCTGATCGCCGGCGTGAGCGCGGCTTGGGACGACGCCGCCAACGTCATGAACCGCAAGAACGTCAGCGGTCCGAGCATGAACGGGCTCGCCAACCGTGCCGGCAAGCGGGCCGCCGACTTCCTCAATTGGTTCGAGGGGCTCGACGGCGTCATTGCAGCGCCGTCTGTGCCGTTGCTCGCATGGCGGTCGCCCGGCTGCAACGGCGTGCCTGGCGACCGCGACGGCGAGCCCGCGGCGGTGCTCACGGTGAAGGCCGGCGGCGACGGCTGGGTCGACTGTGACGTGACGCGGCTGGTGCAGGCTTGGGCGAGCACGCCGAGTGAAAACTTCGGCATGCTCTTGAAGGTCGCCGCGGGTTCCGCCGACAACGGCATGGCGATCTCCTACGTCTCGGCGCGCGAAGGCATCAACGCCGAGATGATGAGCCAGGGCCGCGACATCGCCCATCGTCCCATGTTGATCGTGCGGACCTAGAGCATGATCCCGAAAAGTGGACACCGGTTTTCGGAAAAGATCAGGCTCAGCGTTTCGTACGATCCCGGACCAGCGGTGCACCGCTGCGGAAGAGCTTCCCCCCGGGTTTAACCCGGGGGTGCACCGCATCCGGGAAACGCGGCGCCTCACCGCCCCCGATCGCGCGCGAGCCGCTCCACCAGCGCCACCACGGCGCGGCGCAGGCGCTTGTCGGGAATGCGCCCATAGGCGCGCACGCAGATCCCCAACAAGCAGGGCCGCGGCCGCGCCTTCCAGTTCACCGTCAAGAACAACACGCAGGCCAAGCGCCTCACCAAGGCCATCGACAAGGCGGCGGGCGCGCGCAAGTAGTTCACCAATCGTCGAAAACTTGGGACTGGTGCCGGGGCCAGCAGAGCACTGGTTGCCTTATTGATTGACGACGTGGTTTTTTA
>JBJMSU010000229.1:0-12729 GCA_045801465.1 Xanthobacteraceae bacterium
CTTGCACCGAGCGGTGTGCCGATCAGGGCAATGCTCGGCCAAGCCCTGCTTGCAACCGGGGATGCCGATGCGGCGATCCGGGAACTCAGCGTCGCGACCCAGCGGGAGCCGGAATCGCCCGACGGTTTCCGTTTCCTTGCCATGGCCTACGGCCGAAAGGGCGACATCGGCCGAGCCGAACTCGCATCCGCGCAAGCCTTCTTCAATGCGGCCGATATACAGAACGCTCAGACACAGGCGAGCCGTGCCATGGCGAAGCTGAAGCCGGGCTCTCCGGCTTACCTGAAGGCCGAAGACATCCTCAATTACCGCCCGACCAAAGATAACTGATCTCACTCCTGGAAAGCGACCATGCGTGTTCAGACGCTCAAGAAAGCCTTCACCGCCTGCGGCATGCTGCTTTGTCTCGGATCGGCCGCCGCCGCGCAGAGCTCGCTCTTCAGTGAGCAGCAGCGCAAGGCCATCGGCGAGGTGGTCCGGGAATATCTGATCCAGAATCCCGAGGTCCTCCAGGAGGCGCTCGCAGAGCTCGAGAAGCGTCAGGCGGAGGCTCAGCGTGCCGCAGCCGTCTCGGCACTGCGCGATTCGAAGGATGCTCTGCACAACGCGCCGCACTCGATCGTTGCGGGCAATCCGCAGGGAGATGTCACCCTCGTCGAGTTCTTCGATTACAATTGCGGCTACTGCAAGCGCGCGCTGTCGGATCTCATGGGCCTGATGAAGGCCGATGCCAAGCTGAAGGTCGTGCTGAAGGAGTTCCCGGTGCTCGGACCGGGCTCGGTCGAGGCCGCGCAGGTCGCGACCGCGGTGCGCATGCAGGACCGCACGGGCAAGAAATATCTCGAGTTCCATCAGAAGCTGCTCAGCGGTCGCGGCCAAGCAGATCGCACGCGCGCGCTCGCGGTCGCCAAGGAGATCGGCCTCGACATGGCGCGGCTCGAGAAGGACATGACGAGCGAGGAAATCCGCGCCAGCCTGGAAGAGAGCATGCAGCTCGCCGAGAAGCTCGGGCTGAACGGCACCCCAAGCTACGTGGTCGGCCCCAATGTCGTGGTCGGCGCCGTCGGCTTCGAGGCGCTGAAGGAGAAGGTCGAATCGGCCCGCGCCTGCGCCAAGACCGCGACGTGCTGATCACCACGAGCCTTTTCCTTTGCCGGCAAGGTGCCTATAAGCAACGCACCCCAGTGCCGCCGATTTGAAATTCCTACAGCGCCTGCCGCAAGCTCGTTTTAGGAACTTCACATCGAAAGCGGCACTAGGAGCATAGACGTGCGAGTGCCCCTTTGCTTTCCGAAGTTCGTATCAGAGGGTGCTGCCAGCCATCACGAACTTCGGAAGCGGGGCACTCGATACCGGCGGCGGCATGACGACCATCTACGTCCTCAATGGCCCGAACCTCAATCTGCTCGGCACCCGCGAGCCGGAAATCTACGGCCACGCGAGCCTTGCCGACGTGGAGAAGCTGTGCCGCGCTACGGCCGAGCGTTTCGGCCTCACGGTCGAGTTCCGCCAATCGAATCACGAGGGCGAGATCATCGACTGGATCCACGAGGCTGGCCGCGGCAATGCGGCCGGTATCGTGCTCAATGCCGCCGGCTATACGCACACGTCGATTGCCATCCACGACGCCGTCGCGGCGGTCCGGCTGCCGGTGATCGAGGTTCACATCTCCAACATCTTCGCGCGCGAGAGCTTTCGTCGCCGCTCCACCGTTGCGTCGGTTGCGAAGGCGTCGCTGTGCGGTTTCGGCATCGATGGTTATGCGCTCGCCATCACCGGCCTTGCCGCACTCGCTGGCGTCGCGGCGAAGGGCTAGCCGCGGATGGGTAGGAGCGACATGCCCCCCTCGCCCGTCGACCATGAGCTGATCCGCGCGCTGGCGCGGCTGCTCGACGAGACGGGCCTGACCGAGATCGAGATCGAGCAGAAGGGATTGCGCGTGCGCGTCGGACGCCAGGGGCCGTTCGTGCATGCGGCCGCGGCCTCCGCCTCGCACGTGCCGCCGCCGCCCGTCGCCGCGCCGGCGCCGGCGGTGCTGGAGGCGCCGACCGATCCCACCAAGCATCCGGGCGTGGTCACCTCGCCCATGGTCGGCACCGCCTATCTCGCGCCGGAGCCCGGCGCGCGCCCGTACATCAATGTCGGCAGCGTCGTGAATGCGGGCGACACGCTGCTGATCATCGAAGCCATGAAGACCATGAATCAGATCCCGGCGCCGCGCGCCGGCAAGGTGACGCAGATCCTGATCGAAGACGGCCGCCCGGTGGAGTTCGGCGAGCCCCTGGTGATCATCGAATGAACACTTGCTGTCATCCCGGCCGACGCGGTGCGAAGCGCCGCGGAGAGCCGGGATCCATGAACACCGCCCCGAGTTTTGTACGATCCCGGTTGTGCAGCGCACCGCCAAAGCGCGTCGAAGACGCGCGTAAACGCGCTTTAGGCGCTGCGCTGCCCCTCGCCGCTTTGGCGGCTCGCCCGGGATGACACCCATGTTCGACAAAATCCTGATCGCCAATCGCGGCGAGATCGCATTGCGCGTGCTGCGCGCCTGCAAGGAATTGGGCATCTCGACCGTTGCGGTGCACTCGACCGCCGATGCCGACGCGATGCACGTGCGCCTTGCCGACGAGAGCGTGTGTGTCGGCCCGCCCGCCGCCAAGGACAGTTATCTCAACATCTACGCGCTCGTTTCCGCCTGCGAGATTACGGGCGCCGATGCGGTGCATCCGGGTTACGGGTTCTTGTCGGAAAACGCGCGGTTTGCGGAAATCCTGGAGGAGCACAAGATCCACTTCATCGGGCCGCGGGCAAGCCACATCCGGCTGATGGGCGACAAGATCGAGGCCAAGCGCACCGCCCAGCGCCTCGGAATTCCGGTCGTTCCCGGTTCCGAGGGCGGCGTGACGTCGGACGCCGAAGCCCGCGCCATCGCCCAGGACATCGGCTTCCCGATCCTGGTCAAGGCGGCGGCAGGCGGCGGCGGACGCGGCATGAAGGTCGCGAGAGCCGAGGCTGAGCTCGGCATGGCGCTGGCGACCGCGCGCGCCGAAGCCAAGGCAGCGTTCGGCGATGATGCGGTCTACCTCGAGAAATATCTCGTCCGCCCGCGCCATATCGAGTTCCAGGTGCTCGGCGACGGCAGGGGCCGCGCAATTCATCTGGGGGAGCGCGACTGCTCGCTGCAGCGCCGTCACCAGAAGCTGTTCGAAGAGGGCCCCTCCCCGGCCATCAATGCGGAGGAGCGCGATCGCATCGGCGAAGCCGTGGCGGCAGCCATGCGCAAGCTCGAATATCTCGGCGTCGGCACCGTCGAATTTCTCTACGAGGATGGGCAGTTCTACTTCATCGAGATGAACACGCGCATCCAGGTCGAGCATCCGGTGACGGAAATGATCACCGGCATCGATCTCGTCCTCGAGCAGATCCGGGTGGCCGACGACGCCGAGCTCGCGATCGCGCAAAGCGACGTCCGGTTTTTCGGGCATGCCATCGAATGTCGCATCAATGCCGAGAACCCGGTGTCGTTCCGGCCCTCGCCCGGCAAGCTGTTGCACTACCACCCGCCGGGCGGGCTCGGGGTGCGCGTCGATTCCGCCGTCTACCAGGGCTACGCCATCCCGCCGCACTACGACTCGTTGCTCGGCAAGCTGATCGTCCACGGCAAGACGCGCGGCGAATGCCTCATGCGTCTCAAGCGCGCGCTCGACGAATTCGTGGTCGACGGGATCGAGACGACGCTACCGCTGTTCCGCGCGCTCGTGCGCGAGCAGGACATCATCGACGGCAACTATCATATCCACTGGCTCGAGCACTTCCTCGCCACGGGCGGGATGGAGAGCTGACACCGTCGTCATGGCCGGGCGAGCCGCCATAAGCGGCGAGGGTTGTCCCGGCCATCCAGTCTTGATTCGACCGGTGACAAAGACGTGGATGCCCGCAACGCCGGGCATGACGAACAATCGAGGGCGCTCTTTGGTTATACTCTCGCTCAAGCCGCCACGGGTGCCGAGGTCATCCGGGCAAGCAGCGAGCAGATGTTGCGCGGGCTGTAGGGCTTCGGCACGAACACCGATCCCGGCACCGTGCGGATGTTATTGAGCGCGTCCCAAGCGGCCGAGGCGTACACGACCGGAAGATCGGGGCACAGCTTGCGCGCCGCGAAGGCGAGCAGCGAGCCGTCCATGTCGCCGGGCAGGCCGATGTCGGTGAACAGCACGTCGGGCTCAAATCCTTCGGCCAAATGCTCGAGCGCCTCGCTGGCATCCGCCGCCACGCAAACCTCGAAACCTGAATCGGACAGCGCTTCACCGATCATCTCGCTGATCAGCGCCTCGTCCTCCACCACGAGGACCTTGGCTCCGCACGATTGATTTGCTTCCATCATGGCACCGACTCCGGCCGCTCACCCGACATGTTCGGCAGTCTCGAGGAGGTAACGCGCGTGGCACCCGACTTGTTCGCAATTTTCGCCAGTTTCGCGCCAACATGATTACCAATTCGTTGCCAAAATCGGTCGCGATCGAATGATTGCGCCTAGGGTTAACCGAGTGACCGGCAGCTCCCCGCACTTCGAACGCCGTCTTCTTGGACTTGAACGGACGCATGCTCTAAACGATCTAAAATTCGGATAACTAAGCACCACCAGCAATGGCCAGCCGGGACAGCGCGCTCATCGAGATCACGCCGGAAGTGCTGCTCAAGGCCTATGCCTGCGGCATCTTTCCCATGGCCGAGAGCGCGGAGGATCCTGCGCTCTACTGGATCGAGCCCGAACGTCGCGGCGTCGTGCCGCTCGAGGGCTTCCGCATCCCGGGGCGGCTCGCGCGCACGGTCCGCTCAGATCGTTTCACCGTGGTGTGCAATCGAGCCTTCGATGACGTGATCGACGGTTGCGCCGAACCGCAGCCGGGCCGCCAGCGCACCTGGATCAACACGCGCATCCGCAATCTCTATCGCGGGCTCTATCAGCTCGGTCATTGCCATAGCGTCGAGGCCTATGACGGGGAGACGCTCGTTGGTGGCCTCTATGGCGTCACGCTGGGCGGCGCCTTCTTCGGCGAGAGCATGTTCCATCGCGCGCGCGACGCCTCGAAGGTTGCGCTCGTTCATCTGGTGGCGCGGCTGAAGGCAGGCGGATATCGGCTGCTCGACACGCAGTTCGTCACCGATCATCTCAAGACGTTCGGTGCCGTCGCGGTATCGCGGCGCCAGTACCACAAGCTGTTGGAAGCCGCGCTGGCGATCCACGCCGATTTCGCCGCGCTGCCGATTGCCGAGCCGATGAGCGGAGCGGAAGCGCTGGCGCGCGCGACGCGACGCTGAATACGGCGTGCCCGCGAAGCGGGGACCGATCAACACCATCGGAGAATATCGCCCGAGGCCGCGGGAACGACTCAGGTAAGGGCGCCTCAGCGAATAATCGGAGCGCCTGGTTCCGCCGCCGGCGGCGGAGGCTGACGTGGGCGCTGCTGGCGCTGTTGCGGCGGGCGTTGTGCCGGCGCCGGCGGCGCGGCGTCGGGCGGGGTCTCGGCGACGACGGTCGAGCCGCCTTTGCAGTCGACCAGCCACACGTCGTAGATCGAGTGCTCGACGGCGTGCAGGCCGGGGCTCGCCGCGAACATCCAGCCGGTGAAGATGCGCCGCACCTCGCCCTGCAGCGTCACCTCGTCCACCTCGAGGAAAGCGTCGGTCAGCGGGCTCTCGCTGGGCGGACGCGTATAGCAGGCGCGCGGCGTCACCTGCAGGGCGCCGAACTGCACCGTCTCGTTGACCGCCACGTCGAAGCTGATGATGCGGCCGGTGATCTTGTCGAGGCCGGAAAACACGGCGGTCGGATTGACGATCTTCGTTGCCGACGGCGTGACGATTTCGCCATTCTGCTGCGGTGCGCCCGTCCCCGGCGCGCCGGGCGGTCGCGCCGCCTGGGATGGACGCCCTCCTTGCTGCGGCGCCGATCCGGCGCCGGGTGGCGCCGGGCTGGCGCCGGGCGGCGGCGGCAGCGCCTCGCGCTGCACGCCCGGCGGCGGTCCGGGCGGCAGACGTGCCGCCGGCGGATATTGATCGGGGTACTGTCGCGGATATTGCTGCGACGGCGGCGGGCCGGGCGGCAGCCGCGCGGAGGGCGGATACTGGTCCGGATATTGACGCGATGGCGGTGGGCCGGGCGGCAGGCGATCAGGCGGGGGCGAGCGCCCGGGAACGTCGGCCGGCGGCCGGAACGGGCCGAAAATTGCTTCGAACGGATTGAACTGGGCCGCCGCCGGACCGGCGGCGGCGACGAGCGTCAGCGTGACGAGCAATCTCAGTCGATCCATTGGCGCCGCTCGGCCCATGTGACGCAGCAGCGCGCCTGCCCGAGGTCAAGCTGGTTAACACGGGGAATACGGCGGAGAAAGGGCTTGAGCGCGTCGTCCCCGCGAGGGATCCCCGCCGCGCAACGCGGCGGGGTGCCCCGTAGGCGGCGACCCATGAACACCATCAGAGCTCAGTCACGAGACCGGTGGTCACAGGTTTCCGCTTTCGCGGAAACACGGGTTTACTCACCGGGTCGCCACGGCCGGTAATCGCCGGTCGCGCGCGGACGACGTCCTTGCGCCAGGGTCGAGCCGCTCGGGCGGTAGGCGGCGGGCGTGCCGGTGAGGTTCGGCCGGTGCGGCTTCTCCCAGGAGTGGGAATGGTATTTCTCCTGCGTCGGCGGCACGTCGACGGTGTGATGCAGCCAGCCGTGCCAGCTCGGCGGCACGGTAGAGGCCTCCGTATAGCCGTTGAAGACCACCCAGCGCCGGTCCCACTTCAGCGCCTTGTCGATCTTGCCGCCGCGGGTGCGGTAGTAGCGGTTGCCGAATTCGTCGTCGCCGACGAGCTCGCCATAGAGCCAGGTCCACAGCTGGGTACCGAACGTCTGGCCGTTCCACCACGTCAGGAACCGCAGCAGGAAAGTTTTCATGACCATTTCCGGCAGTCGAAGGGGTGAGGCTTCATGCCACCTCCCCTCCGGTCTGTCCAGAACTGGACGGAACCCAGCCACCGCCCGGACGTTCTAGAAGTGCTCGGCAACGCGCGGGAGGGTCCGATGCGCACTGCAGCAGTCGAAACGGAAGCCGATCACAAGCCGCATACCTTGATTCCCAGCGACCGTGTCGAGGGCACGGCGGTCCGCCGGTCCAACGGCGAGAAAGTCGGCGAGATCAAGCGCGTGATGATCGACAAGGTGAGCGGCAAGGTCGCTTACGCGGTGATGAAGTTCGGCGGCTTCCTCGGCATGGGAGAGAAATATCATCCGCTGCCGTGGGATGCCCTTCGGTACAACACCGCGCTCGAAGGCTACGAGCTCAACATTCCCGACGAGCAACTGCGCGCCGCCCCGTCCTACGGCACCAGCAGCGAATTCGACTGGGGTGATCGCGAACGGGAGCGACGCCTGCACGAATACTACAAGGTTCCGCCCTACTGGGGCGTCTGAGCGAAATAAGAGCCCCATTCGGCTGAGAGGGGTCTTAAGATCCCTGTGGGGCGCTCACGGCGCGCCGATCCTAAAAGATCGGCGCGCCACTTCGTTTTCCGGGTTCGACCCTATCCCATCGTCATGGCCGGGCGAGCGATCGCAACAGCGATCGCGAGGGTCGTCCGGCCATCCACGTCTTTGTTTTGGACTCGCTCGGGAAGACGTGGATGCCCGGCACAAGACTGGGCATGACGACGTAGGGGGTCTGAGCAACGGCCATTCGCGCTAGCTCTCCCGCTCCCAGATCACGATGACGCGCACGACCTTGCCGCCGACGTTCGGGTGCGGCATGGGCGGGCTCTCGATGAAGAGCCGGTCGCCTTCGAAGCGGATGAAGCGCACCTGCTCGCCGCCCACCCAGGCCTCGTTCCACGCCGCCTCCACCTTGGTGACGACCTTGCCGCCTTCGACGCGATAGCGGCCCGTATAGGCGATCATCGTGCGCAGCGCCTGCGCCCGCTCGGCATCGTTCTGCGGCACCTTGCGGCCGTCGGCGGTGACCAAGGCGAGCCAATGGCCTTGCGCCGTCGCGATCTGCCGGCCCTTGGGGTGCTCGCCGAGCACCGGCGTGCGCTCCTTGGTCTCCGCATCCTCGTAGACGACCGAGACGAGCCGCCACACGCCGACGACGTTCTTGGCATCACTCGCGTCATCGGCAATGGCCGGCCGCGCGGCCAACAGCAGCAGTAAGACAAGGACGGTGATGCGCATGGGCGGACTTCCTCCTCGCTCGCAGGCTTCGCCTAGCGTGGCGGCTCTTAGCGGCATCTTCAATCTGGATTCGAGAATCACGCGCGAATCCACTGGCCAGGAATCGATCTTGCCGGCTTTGGGACACCGGCGGAGCGCCAGAGATCTGTCTTGACACGCGCTTCGACTCGCCGCGCGCTGCCTGTTCTTGTCGCGGACAAACGAACTTTTTCGTTTGACCAAGGCCTTCATGTCGACTCGACGACGGACCGGTGACAGCACGGTAACCCGGGGCCGGTCTGAATCCGGATGGAGTCTCCGGTGCTTGCCGCGCCGCACCACGACTATCCCCAAAATTCACATGGCAATCACCAGATTTAGACCTATCTTCAAAAGGTCACACTACGTATTGACTGTAGCGACGAACTTGTCCTAGCCTTCGGACCGTGCGGCGCGGTGGTGTTCAAGTCCTCGCCGGACACTCCCGAAAGGCTCGCGAGGGGTTCACCGGCACGTCAGCCGGGACGCCCGTCCGAGTCTCGAGGGACCACCGCCAATAAGCCGGCGCGCCTCAAGGAGGCCGCCGGAAAGACCAGTAACTGGACGTCGAACAGGGAAACGAGTGGACGTTTTTGGCAACGACGCGGGCTTAAGGGGCCTGTCCGCGTCGCAGGCGGAAGAGTCCGTGCAGCCCAAGACGGCGGCCGGCACGGAGAAAGCGGCAAAAAGGGGTGACGAGATGCGGATCGAGCGGCGCTATACCAAAGAGGGACAATCGCCTTACGCGGACATCGAGTTCCGCCTCACCTCGAGCGAGATCCGCAACCCGGACGGCTCGACCGTGTTCCGGGCCGACGACGTCGAGGTGCCGGCGTTCTGGTCGCAGGTCGCCTCCGACGTGCTGGCGCAGAAGTATTTTCGCAAGGCCGGCGTCCCGGCACGCCTGAAAAAGATCGAGGAAGAGACCGTCCCGTCATGGCTGTGGCGCTCGGCGGCGGATCCGGAAGCGCTCGCGCTCCTCGACGAGCCGGCCCGCTTCATCGGCGAGACCTCGGCCAAGCAGGTGTTCGACCGGCTGGCCGGCACCTGGACCTATTGGGGCTGGAAAGGCGGCTATTTCGACTCCGAAAGCGACGCGCGCGCCTTCTTCGACGAATTGTGCTTCATGCTCGCCATGCAGATGGCGGCGCCCAACTCGCCGCAATGGTTCAATACCGGGCTCTACTGGGCCTACGGCATCGACGGGCCGAGCCAGGGTCACTTCTACGTCGATTTCAAGACCGGCAAGGTGATGAAATCGAAGTCGGCCTACGAGCATCCGCAGCCGCATGCCTGCTTCATCCAGAGCATCGCCGACGACCTCGTCAACGAGGGCGGCATCATGGACCTGTGGGTGCGCGAGGCGCGCCTGTTCAAGTACGGCTCCGGCACCGGCAGCAACTTTTCCCGCCTGCGCGGCGAAGGCGAGAGGCTTTCCGGCGGCGGCAGGTCGTCGGGGCTGATGAGCTTCCTCAAGATCGGCGACCGCGCCGCCGGCGCCATCAAGTCCGGCGGCACCACCCGGCGCGCCGCCAAGATGGTCATCGTCGACGCCGACCATCCCGACATCGAATCCTTCATCGACTGGAAGGTGATCGAGGAGCAGAAGGTGGCCTCGCTGGTCACCGGCTCGCGCATCAACCAGAAGCACCTGCGCGCCGTGCTGAAGGCCTGCGTCAACTGCGAAGGGTCGGGCGACGACTGCTTCGATCCCGACAAGAACCCGGTGCTGCGCCGGGAGATCAAGGCGGCGCGCCGGAACCATGTGGCGGACAACGCCATCCAGCGCGTCATCCAGTTCGCCAAGCAGGGCTACACCGACATCCACTTCCCCACCTACGACACCGACTGGGATTCGGAAGCCTATCTCACGGTGTCCGGCCAGAACTCGAACAACTCGGTGCGCGTGACCGATGAGTTCCTGAAAGCCGTGGAGTCCGATGCCGATTGGGATCTGTTCTGGCGCACCAAGAGCGGCAAGATCGCCAAGACCGTGAAGGCGCGCGAGCTGTGGGAAAAGATCGGCCATGCCGCCTGGGCCTGCGCCGATCCCGGCCTCCAGTTCCACACCACCGTGAACGACTGGCACACCTGCCCGGCGTCGGGGCCGATCCGCGCGTCCAATCCGTGCTCGGAATACATGTTCCTCGACGACACGGCGTGCAATCTCGCCTCGCTGAACCTGCTGGCGTTCCGCAAACCTATCAACGTCGTTCCGGGACGCCGCGCGGCGGCGGGCCCGGAACCCATATCCTCCGCGGTGGTCATGGATTCCGGGCTCCGGCCGGCGGCCGGCCCCGGAATGACGGGCTTTGATGTGGTCGGCTACGAGCACGCGGTGCGGCTGTGGACGATCGTGCTCGAGATGTCCGTGCTGATGGCCCAGTTCCCGTCGCGCGAGATCGCGCAGCTCTCCTACGAATACCGCACGCTGGGCCTCGGCTACGCCAATGTCGGCGGCCTCTTGATGTCGGCGGGCATCCCGTACGACTCGGAAGCCGGCCGCGCCATCGCCGGCGCGCTCACCGCCATCATGACCGGCGTCTCCTACGCCACCTCGGCCGAGATGGCGGGCCTGCTCGGCGCGTTCCCCGGGTTCAAGAAGAACCGCGACCACATGCTGCGCGTGATGCGCAACCATCGCCGCGCCGCTTACGGCGAGCGCACCGGCTACGAGAAGGTGGCAACCCCGCCGGTCCCGCTCGACCACCGCGCCTGCCCGGACCAGGCCCTGATCGAGCACGCCAAGCGCGCCTGGGACCGCGTCATCGCGCTCGGCGAGCAGCACGGCTACCGCAATGCCCAGGCGAGCGTGATCGCCCCCACCGGCACCATCGCGCTGGTCATGGACTGCGACACCACCGGCATCGAGCCCGACTTCGCCCTGGTGAAGTTCAAGAAGCTCGCCGGCGGCGGCTATTTCAAGATCATCAACCGCGCGGTGCCGGAGGCGTTGCGCGTGCTCGGCTATCCGGAGCACCAGATCGCCGAGATCGAGGCTTACGCCGTCGGCCACGGCTCGCTCGCCAACTCGCCCGGCATCAATCACACCACGCTCAAGGCCAAGGGCTTCACCGACGAGGTGATCGCCAAGGTGGACGCCGCGCTGCCCACCGCGTTCGACATCAAGTTCGTCTTCAACAAGTGGACCCTGGGCGAGGAGTTCTGCCGCGACGTGCTGGGCATCGCGGCTGCCGAGTTCGCCTCCCCGACTTTCGACATGCTCGCCCACGTCGGCTTCACCCGGCGCGAGATCGAGGCGGCGAACATCCATGTGTGCGGCGCCATGACGGTGGAAGGCGCGCCGCATCTGAAACCCGAGCACTACGCGGTGTTCGACTGCGCCAACCCGTGCGGGCGCACCGGCAAGCGCTTCCTCTCGGTCGAGAGCCATATCCGCATGATGGCGGCGGCGCAGCCGTTCATCTCCGGCGCCATCTCCAAGACCATCAACATGCCCAACGAGGCGACGGTCGAGGACTGCAAGGCCGCCTACCTCATGTCGTGGAAGCTCGCGCTCAAAGCCAACGCGCTCTACCGTGACGGCTCCAAGCTCTCGCAGCCGCTGCAGTCGCAGCTCATCGCCGACGAGGAGGACGAGGACGAGCTCGAAGCCTTCATCGAGAAGTCGGCCGCGGCGCGCACCGCGAATCTGGCCGAGAAGGTGGTGGAGCGGGTGGTCGAGCGCATGGTGGTGCTGCGCGAGCGCGAGCGCATGCCCGACCGCCGCAAGGGCTACACGCAAAAGGCCGTGGTCGGCGGTCATAAGGTCTATTTAAGAACTGGAGAGTACGAAGATGGGCGTCTCGGTGAGATCTTCATCGATATGCACAAAGAGGGCGCGGCATTCCGCTCGCTCATGAACAACTTCGCGATCGCGGTGTCGGTGGGCTTGCAATATGGAGTGCCGCTCGAGGAGTTTGTCGACGCCTTCACCTTCACGCGCTTCGAACCAGCAGGTCCGGTGCGCGGCAACGAGGCGATCAAGAACGCGACCTCGATCCTCGACTCCATCTTCCGCGAGCTCGCGGTGTCGTACCTGTCGCGCTACGACCTTGCGCATGTCGATCCGAGCGAGAACGCGTTCGATGCGCTCGGCAAGGGCGTCGACGAGGGCAAGGCCTCCGCGCCGGCGACCAAGTATCTCTCCAAGGGCCTGACGCGCAGCCGCACCGACAAGCTGACGGTGATGAGTTCGCATGCTTCTCCCTCACCGGCAGGGGGAGGGTCGGCCGAAGCCCGCGGTGGCGTGGTGACCTCGCTCTCGAGCCACCGCACCGAAACCGCGGGCGCGACCGCGCTCAAGCTGGAGCCGGAGCAGAAGCTTTCCCCGACGCAGGCGCTCGACGCCCTGCCCTGGGCCAAGGCCGACACCAAGACCGACAGCAAGACCGAAGCCCGCGCTGCGGCCGCCGAAAAGCGCGCCGAAGCCAAAGCCAAGGGTTACGAGGGCGAGTCCTGCGGGGAATGCGGCAACTTCACGCTGGTGCGCAACG
>JBJMSU010000065.1:0-75859 GCA_045801465.1 Xanthobacteraceae bacterium
GCCGGCAGCATCGACCATTCGGTCGCGGCGGTCACGGTGCAAGGCGGGCTCGGATCGGCCGGCGGCCTCGTCGGCCTAAACGACGGCCTGATTTTGGCCTCGAGCGCGTCGGGCACGGTGTCCGGCTCGGGCCTTGCCGGCGCATATGCTTCGCTCGGCGGCCTCGTCGGCATCAATCACGGGACAGTGCAGGATTCCAGCGCAGCGGCGACGGTCGTCGGCTCCTTCGTCTATGCCGGCGGACTGGTCGGGTTCAACAGCGGCACGATCACCGGAACCAATCCCGGGCAGGTTCGCGCCGACGGCACGGTAATGGTGGATGGCGACCACAGCACCGCCGGCGGCTTGGTTGGGTTCAATGCTCTCGGCGGCATTATTCACAACAGCGGCGCCTCCGGCTCGGTTGCGATCGGTCTCTTCGGGACGAGCACCGATGTGCTCAACCTCGGCGGGCTGGTCGGACAGAACGCCGGCAGCATCGACCATTCGGTCGCGGCGGTCACGGTGCAAGGCGGGCTCGGATCGGCGGGCGGCCTCGTCGGCCTGAACGACGGCATGATCTCGGCATCGAGCGCGTCGGGCTTAGTGTCCGGCTCGGGTTTCGACGGCCGGTTTGTCATGCTGGGCGGCCTCGTCGGCAACAACAATGCGGGCGGCCAGATCACCGATTCGAGCGCAAGCGGGGCCGTCGCCCTCGGCACGTTTGGCAATGCGGGCGGTCTCGTTGGATTCAACCGCGGCTTCATCGCCAATTCGAGCGCCAGCGGTGCGGTGACGTCCGACGGGCTCTTTACCGCCATCGGTGGGCTGGTCGGCTACAACAGTGTCGGGGCCCACATCAGCAATTCTCAGGCTTCCGGCAGCGTGACCTCGCTCGCGAACGCCAGCAGCGAGACCGAGACCACCGACGCGGGCGGCCTGGTCGGCATCAATTACGGAATCCTGACCAACACCGGCGCGAGCGGTGCGGTGAGCGTCGGCGCGCACGGGAACGGCGGAGGTCTCGTCGGCTTCAATGGAGGCACCATCGCGACCTCGTTTGCCACCGGCGCGGTGACCGGCGCTGCGGGACTTCCCGACAGCGGTCCCGACAACGGCCACCATACCCATCTCGGCGGGCTTGCCGGCACCAACCAGGGCACGATCACGGATTCCGGCGCCAGCGGTGAGGTCGGGTCTGCGGGCGTGGCGTTCCTCACGGCCGGCGGCCTGGTGGGCGACAACAGCGGCACGATCCTGCGCTCGTTCGCGCTCGGCAACGTGCGGGTCGGCGATCACGGCACGGCCGGCGGCCTGGTGGGCGACAACGGCGCGTCCGATTGCCAGGGCTGCATCATCGGCGACGGCCACAGCAATGAGGCGCGGATTGCCGATTCCCACGCCGGCGGCAGCGTGACCGGCGGTTCGGGAAGCCTGCTCGGTGGGCTTGCCGCCAGCAACAGCGGCAGCTTGACCAACACGTTCGCCACCGGCGCGGTGAGCGGCGGCAACGACAGCGTCATCGGCGGCCTCGTGGGCGTCGTCGACGTGGGCGCCACGATCACCAACTCGCAGGCGCACGGTTCGGTCAGCGGGCTCGGTATTCACAGCGTCGTCGGTGGGCTGGTCGGCGTGAGCTTCGGCACCATCGCCGGCTCAAGGGCCGCGGGAGCCGTCACCGCGGCGTCCCAGAGCTACGCCGGTGGCCTGGTCGGAATCAATCTCGGCAACGTCCAGCAATCGCTTGCGCTGTCGAGCGTGTCGGTGACCGGGACTGGGACCAGGTCTATCCTCGGCGGGCTCGTCGGCATGAACGCGGGGACGATCAATCTGTCCGCCTCGTCGGCCAGCGTCATCGGCGGCTCCCTGAGTTCCGTCGGCGGGCTTGTCGGCGCCAATGTGGCGCTCCTCGGCATTCCGCCCGGACTGACCCTCAACGGCTCGAGCTTCCCGGTCGGCACGATCACCCAATCCTTGGCGTTCGGCGCGGTGAGCGGCGGGCCCGGCAGTCACGTCGGCGGCCTGATCGGCGACAACGGCGGGTCGATCAGCGGCCTCACGGCCAGTCAGAGCGTGATCGGCGGGGAAAACAGCGTCGTCGGCGGGCTGGTGGGCAGGAATGGCGGGCTGACTTCGATCCCGGGGCTTCCCTCGATCTTCGCGACCTGCACCCAGGCGGCTTGCATCGCGCTCCAGAACGCGTCCGTGTCGTCGGCGCCTGGCAGCATTGCAAAGTCGCAGGCGACCGGGAACGTGACCGGCGGCGTCGGCAGCGTAGTCGGCGGGTTGGTCGGCGAGAATCCCGGGCTGATCAGTGAATCCACCGCCTCCGGTATTGTCGGCGGCGGCGAGGGCAGCTCTGTCGGTGGGCTCGTGGGGCGCAACGTCCACGGCCGGATCACCCTGGCGGCGGCAACCTCCACGGTCATTGGCGGCCATGGGAGCATGGTCGGCGGCCTCGTCGGCCTCAACCTTGCTGGGTTGATCCAAGACAGCTTTGCGAGCGGTTCGGTGAGCGGCGGCGACGGCAGCATTGCCGGCGGACTCGTTGCCGCCAACCTCGGCACGGTGTCGCGCAGCTTCGCTAACGGCGCCGTCACCGGCGGCGACGACAGTCATGTCGGCGGTCTTGTCGGCGTGAACTACGCGATCCCGGGCTTCAGCGGAGATGTCGCCAGCGGCACGATCTCGCAATCGTACGCGACCGGGGCAGCGACCGGCGGTGCCGGCAGCACGGTCGGCGGTCTCGTCGCCGACAATGGCGGCACCGTCGACCAGACCTATGCCACCGGCTTGGTGACGGGTGGGCCCGGCAGCACGACGGGCGGTCTCATCGCGGTGAACTCTGCGACCTTCGTGGTTCCCGATGGGTTGTTGAGTGACGGTGGTGGCCCCGCCAGCGTGACTGCCGCGCTCGGCGGGCCTACCGAGACCGGCACGGTCACGTTCTCATACTGGGACAAGCAGACCACCGGACAGACGAGCAGCGACGGTGGCACGGGCCTGACGACTGCGCAGTTCAACTCCGGCCTGCCGGCGGGATTCGATCCTGCAGTCTGGGGCGTGCTTCCGGGGGAAAGCTATCCGTTCCTCCACGGCCAGCCGGTCGGCACGATCCAGCCCGTGGGCCCGCTTCCGCCGCCGCCGCCCGACGTAACGCCGCTGCCCCCCTTGCAGGAAGTCCTGCTGCCGCCGCCGCCCCAGCAGCAAGTGGTCGAGCTACGGCAGACGGACCCCCAACCCACCGGCGAAGTGGTGTCGACGCAGTCGCCGCCAACGACCGGCAGCACCTCGCGTCCGTCCGACCAGGCCTCTGGGCGTGGGCCGCTGCGGCCTGACGGCAGGCCGAGCAACGTCCCGCCGATCGGCGAGACGCGCTTCATCAACAATGAGGTCGTGTTCCAGATCTGCAGCGACGTGCCGGCGCAGCGCATCCAATCCACCATGCGCCGCCTGCGCCTCGATCTTCTCTCCTCGCAGTCGCTTGGATTGATTGGTTGCACGGTCTATCACTCGCGCATCACCAACGGCCGTTCCGTGCGAGATATCATCATCGCGCTCGAGCGCGACCGGCTCATCGACGAAGTGACGCCGAACTACACGTTCGCTCTCGCGCAGGACGCCAGCGCGCCGGCCCCGGCCGCGGCGGGCGAGGCCGCGCAGTACGCGGTCGCCAAGCTTCGCCTTGCCGAGGCTCACCAGCTGGCCAAGGGCGACAATGTGCTCATCGCGGTGATCGACTCCGAGATCGATGCCAAGCATCCGGACCTCGAAGGCGCCATCGCGGCGCGCTACGACGCGGTCGGACCGGCCGACAAGCCGCATCCGCACGGCACCGGCATGGCGGGAGCGATCGCATCGCACCGCAAGCTCATCGGCACGGCGCCGGGCGCCCGCCTTCTCGCCATCCGTGCTTTCGGCAGCGGATCGGGTGGTGCCCAGGGCACTACCGTCCAGATCGTCAAAGGCATCGACTGGGCGATCAGTCAGGGCGCCAAGATCGTCAACATGAGCTTCGCCGGCCCCAAGGACCCGACCTTGCAGAAGGCCTTCAAGGCGGCTCTCGACAAGAGCGTCGTGCTGATCGCCGCGGCCGGCAATGCCGGACCGAAGTCGCCGCCGCTCTATCCCGGCGCCGACCCCAGCGTGATCGCAGTCTCGGCGACGGATGCCGACGACCAGGTCTACACCAACGCGAACCGCGGCAAGTACGTGGCGGTGGCGGCTCCCGGGGTCGATATCCTGGTGCCGGCTCCGCAGGGCAATTACGAGCTCACCACCGGGACCTCGGTCGCGTCGGCAGAGGTGAGCGGCGTGGCGGCGCTGCTGCTCCAGCGCGATCCCAAGATGGATCCGGCGACGGTGCGCGAAATCCTCACCTCGACGGCCAACCTTCTGGGGGCCAAAGGCCGCACCGATGAGCTTGGTTACGGCCTGGTTGATGCCTACAAAGCTTTGCTGTCGGTCAACGCGAAGTCGGCAAGCGCGCCGGGAGCCGTGGCGGCGACCTCGCGCAATTGACGGGCATTGCCTCGGTGCTGGTGCGGCGCGTGCATAGCTTGCGCGCGCCGCACGCATTTCCGGCGACAAATTGTTGAATTGCGCCGCCGCCATTGGTGCTATACGCCAGACACGATTGGAAACGTGAAAACGGCACCGGATCAACGGCGCCGAGATCAATCGAAAGGGAGCGACAATGGGACACGAGGAAACCCACCCGAAGGTCAATCGACGCAAGTTCCTGGCCGGCGTTGCAGTGGCGGGCGCGGCCGCGCCCGGCATCGCCAATGCGGCCACTTCCGCGACATCGGCCACCAGTGCGCCGCGGCCTTCCGTGCTGCCGCCGTCAGCCGCCGTTGCGGCGGCAGAGACCGGCACCCCGCCGGCAATGCCGCATGCCAAGGGACCGGCCGGATCGGATTTCATGGTGGATGTCATCAAGACACTCGACATCCCCTACCTGCCGTCCAACCCGGCTTCAAGCTTCCGCGGCCTGCACGAGTCGCTGATCAACTACGGCAACAACACCAAGCCCGAATTCCTCACCTGTCTGCATGAGGAATCCGCCGTCGGCATGTGCCACGGCTATTTCAAGGTGACCGGCAAGCCGTTGATGACGCTGTGCCACGGCACCGTGGGCCTGCAGCACGCCGCGATGGCGATCTACAACGCCTGGTGCGATCGCGTGCCGATGATCGTCGTCGGCGGCAACGACCTCGATGCCGCCAAGCGTCCGCCCGGTGTGCCGACGTTCCATTCGGCGCAGGACATCAATGCGATGGTGCGCGACTTCACCAAATGGGACGACACGCCGGTGTCGCTGCAGCACTTCGCGCAATCGTTCGTTCGCGCCTACAAGATCGCCATGACGCCGCCCTATGGGCCGGTTGCGATCTCGCTCGATGCCGGCCTGCAGCAGGAGCCGGTCCACGAGAACAGCGAGCGCTTGTACATCCCGCGCCATGTGCCGACGGCGCCGCCGCAAGGCGACGCCAACGCGGTGCGCGAGGCGGCCCGTCTGCTCGCCAACGCGCAGAACCCGGTGATCGTCGTCGACCGTGCAGCCCGCAGCGAAAACGGCATCCGGCTCCTGGTGCAGTTGGCCGAGGCGCTGCAGGCGCCGGTGGTCGACCAGGGCGGCCGGATGAACTTCCCCAAGACTCATTATCTCGCGAGCGCACCGACGGTGGTCGGCCGCGCCGACGTGATCATCGGCATGGAATTGTCCGATTATTGGGGCACGGTGAATGCGTGGATCGACAACGGCGGCGATGACGGCACCGGCTTGCGCGAGTCGCGCATCAAGCCCGACACCAAGCTGATCAGCATCAGCTCCGTCGACCTCAACACCAAGGCCAACTACCAGGACTTCCAGCGCTTCCAGACGATCGACGTGCAGATGGCCGGCGATGCCGAGGCGACGCTTCCGGCGTTGATCGACGCCGTCAAGGCTGCCATTCCCAACGACCGCAAGGCGGCGATCGAGAAGCGCGGCGAGGCGTTGAAGAAAGCGCGTGCCGAGGCGATGGAGCGCACCCGGGCCGCGGCGGCGGTCGCCTGGGACGCCAGCCCGATCAGCACGGCACGCCTGGTGATGGAGACCTACGCCGCGATCAAGGACCTCGACTGGTCACTGGTCGCATCCTCCGGCAATGTCAGCAATTGGCCGAACCGGTTGTGGCCGATGGAGAAGCATTACCACTGGCTCGGCGCCTCGGGTGGTTACGGCGTCGGCTATGGCGCGCCAGCCTCGGTGGGCGCGGCGCTCGGCAACCGCGAGGTCGGGCGCTTCTCCGTCTCGATCCAGGCCGACGGCGACCTGATGTATGCGCCGGGCGTGCTGTGGACTGCGGCGCACCACAACATTCCGCTGCTGGCGGTCATGCACAACAATCGCGGCTACCATCAGGAAGTCATGCACGTGCAGCGTCTGTCGAACCGGCGCAATCGTGTCGCCAGCCTCGGCAAGACCATGGGCCCGATCGGGACCTCGATCGAAGGGCCCGATATCGACTACGCGAAAATGGCTGCGTCCATGGGATTGTGGTCGGCGGGTCCCATCAAGGACCCCGCCGAGCTCGCGCCGGCGCTGAAGCGCGCGGTCGCGGCGGTGAAATCCGGTCAGCCCGCGCTGATCGACGTGTGGACTCAGCCGCGGTGAGGCGCGTCATGGTTCGTTTGCGTTTGCGCGTGGGGCTGGCGGCGCTCGCCGCCGGTCTCCTGTTCGCTCCGGGGACGGCTCTTGCCGCCTCCGCCGACAAAGGCAAGACCGCCTACGTCAAGTACGGCTGCTGGCAATGCCATGGTTTCCAGGGGCAGGGCGGTGTCGCCGGCCCGAAACTGGCGCCGGACACGATCCCGTCCGAGGCATTCGTGGCGTTCGTCCGCACCACCAATCGCGCCATGCCGCCGTACAGCGAGGCGGTGCTGCCCAACGAGGATCTCGCCGACATCCACGCTTATCTGCAGACCGTGGCCAAGCCGCCGGATCCGAAGAGCATCCCGCTGCTGAATCAATAGTTTGGCACGTAGGGTGGGTGTGAGGCGCGTCACGAGGCCTCGCGATTGCCTCGCAGTCCTGCGCGCCGAAACCCACCATTCCCCGTCCGGCCGTTGGTGGGTTTCGGCGCGCCACGCAGCGGTGCCATTGGCAGCCGTGCATGGCGCCTCAACGCACCCTACGATCTTTTGCTCAACCCCACGATCTCATCGAGCAGGGCCTGTGGCACGTCGAGTCCGTGCTCGGCCGCGGCGCGTCGCTGCTCGTAACGGCGCGCACCGGGGAGTCGCGCGCCGGGCTCCGCCTCGATGGTCGCCGCGAGACCTGCGAGACGGTCGGTCACCGTGGAACCGCCGAGCGCTTCGGGCGAAAGGGCGATGATGAGCTGGCCGGTTTCGGGCGGCGGCCCCTCCGTGTCGAAGAACGAGCTCGACTCGTAGGCGAAGCGGGCGCCGGTGAGACCACCTGCAAGAATCTCGACCATGAGCGCGAGCGCGGTTCCCTTGGCGTCGCCCATGGGGATCATCGTTCCCTGGATCGCGGCCTCGGGATCGGTGGTGGGACGCCCGTCGCGGTCGAGCGCCCATCCTTCCGGGATGGGCTCGCCTTTCTGCTTGGCGAGCAGCAGGCGGCCGCGCGGAATCTTGGAGAGCGACAGATCGATCACGATGGGGTCGCGTCCGCGCACCGGCCCCGCGAAGGCGATCGGATTGGTGCCGAACAACCCGCGCCGCGCGTTCCATGGCGCAATGCCGGGGGGCGTATTGGCGAACATCAACGCCGCAGTGCCCGCGCGCGCCAGGCGCTCGACATGCAGGCCGGCAACGCCGCAGTGATTGGAGCGGTTGATGGCTGCGGCCGCAATGCCGTGCGCCCGGCAAAGCGGCGGCAGCCGCGCGATGGCGAGATCGATCGCCGGGTAGGCGAAGCCGAGCGCCGCATCGATGACAAGCGCCGCCGGCGCCATCGAGGTGACCTGCGGCGCGGCAAGCCCGTCCACCTTGCCGCTCCGCGCCTGGCCCGCATAGGAGGGGACGCGCGAAAGGCCGTGGCTCTTGATGCCATCGGCCTCGGCGCCGACCAGCGCGGCTGCGACCGAACGCGCGTTCTCAGGCTTGGTGCGGTTCGCCGTGAGCGCCGCAACGACGAGGTCGCGCGCGGCGTCGAGGGAAATGGTCTTGGTGGACATGATCGAGTTGATCGGATTGTTGTCGTTCCCGCGCAGGCGGGAACCCATGACCACCGGCAGCGCGAAAAAAGTACCGACTGTGGTTATGGGTCCCCGCCTGCGCGGGGACGACGAGACCGTTACGCGCTGCGATAGAGCTTCGTCATCACGAACTCGCGGTGGCCGAGCGCTTCCGCGGCCGTGAGCCGCCCGTTGGCCGTGCGCACGACCATGTCGATCAGCGCGTCGCCGGCCTGGTCCAGCGTCATCTCGCGCCTCAGGATGCCGGACACGTCGAGATCGATGTGCTCCGACATGGTGCGCACCGTGCGCGGATTGCCGGTGATCTTGATCACCGGCACGATCGGGTTGCCGATCACGTTGCCCTGGCCGGTCGGGAACGTGTGCAGGACATAACCGGCCGCCGCCATGAGAGTGACGCATTCGGCCGCCGCCGAGGACGTGTCCATATAGTAGAGACCCGGTCCCTTGGCCGGCGCCTCGGCGGGCGCGAGCACGTCGATATAGCGGCACGTGCGCCCGATCTTCTCGAGATTGCCGAGCGCCTTCTCCTCGATCGTGGTGAGCCCGCCGGCGATGTTGCCCTTGGTCGGCTGCGACTCGGAGAGATCGTCGACCTTGTGGGCCTGAATTACCTCGTCCTCGTAGGCCTTCCACGTCCGGTACCACTTCTCGCCGATCTCCGGGCTCGCGGCCCGAGCCTTGGCGAGATGCTCGGCGCCGGTGATTTCCGACGTCTCGCCGAACACCCCATGGATGCCGTCCGGGATCAGCTTGTCATACATGTTGCCGACGGTCGGGCACGAAGCGAGCCCGGTTGTGGTGTCGGATTCGCCGCATTTGGTCGACACCCAGAGATCGGAGACGGGGCACTCCTCGCGCTGCAGCTCGGAAGCCCATTGCAGATAATCCTTGGCGGCGCGCGCCGCCTTGGCGATCGTCCCTAGGTCGCCGGTGCCCTCGATGCCGAAGCCGGTCACCGGCTTGCCGGTCTTGGCAATACCGTCGACCACGCGCTTGGTCCATCCGTCCTCGATCCCGACGACGACGACGGCCGCCACGTTGGGATTGGCGCCGGTGCCGATCAGGGTGCGGAAGAACAGATCGAGGTCCTCGCCGAACTGCAACCGCCCATAGGCGTGCGGCAGCGCCATCGTGCCCTTGATGTTGTGGGCGACCGCTTCGCTCGCCGCGTTGGAGAGATCGTCGAGGGGAAGAATCACGACATGGTTGCGCACGCCTACGCGGCCGTTCTCGCGCCGCCACGCCGTCACGCTGCCGTTCCCATTCTTCATTGCGGTGGTCCTACCAGCGTTTGGTCTTCATATTGTGGACATGGACGTGCTCGCCGCGTCCGACCTTCTTGACGAAGCGGCCGATGTCCTGGCCATACTTGATCGCGGTGTCGCCTTCGGTGAAATCGGCAAGCGCGACCTTGTGGCCGATCGGGATGTCGTCCTTCACGACGATCGTGAAGGAGCTGTTGTCCGCGGTGACGACGCCGAAGGCGTCAGTGCCGGCCTTGAGACCTTCCACCACGACCACGGCGACGTTGTCTTTGGCGTCGTGGGCGAGAACATCCGGAACCCGGCTCTGCCCGGGCGCCGCGGCGGTTCCGGCCTTTGCGGAAGGGACATCGACGCGTTTGTTCATACGAGATCTTGCCTCCCCCGTGCTGCGCATGACGTGATCTAGCACGTCTCGAGGCCGGCCGCAGCGGGAGGATCAGTCGCCCTTGAGCCCGTGCACCTCGGGAAAGAACAGGTCCTGCCACGTCGCCGGCATGTTCTTCAGGGTGCCGACGCGATGCATGAAGCCATAGATCTTCATCACGTTTTGCGGAGCGGGAGCGAAGGAGAATTCGGGGTCGACGATCAGCCTCTCGATGAAACCGATGGGCAGATTGGTTCTCTCAATCCGGGCGAAAATCTGCGCCGCCTCGCGCGGGTGTTCGGCAATGAAGGCATTCGCGTCCTGCAAGGCCGCCCAAACCGCCTGGTAGGTCTGCGGGTTCGCGTCGCGCCAGCGGCTCGTCAGCGCAACGGCGCTGAACGTGTTGGGGCCGTCGGTCGCATCGTACGAGCTTAAGAGCTTGCGGATCCCCGATTGTTCCAGCTGCTGATACTGGAACGGCGCTGACGTGAAATGCGCCGTGATCTCCAGCTTGCCCGAGAGGAATGCCGCAGTGCCGTCGGGATGGCTCATTGCCACGGTGAGCCTGTCGAGCACGTCGTGCTTGCCCGGGCCGAAGGTCCTTTCGGCGATCATCTGCAGCATGATGGCCTGCACCGACACCTTCGGTGCCGGCAAGGCGATGCGGTCGTTGTCGGTGAAATCGCGAACGGATTTGATATTCGGGTCGCGTGTGTTGAGGTAGGCCGGCTGGCGATTCAATGCCGCCATCGATTTGACATTCATGTTCCCACGCGTCTTGTCCCACATGGTCAGGAACGAGGGCAGTCCGACGCCGACCATATCGACACTGCCGGTCAGGAGAGCGTCGGTCAGCGCGGTCGGCGTGCCCAGGCCCGACCATTCGGTGGTGATCTTGCCCAGGCCAATCTCCAGCGCGCGCTTCTCGACGAAGCCCTTGTCCTGCAGGATGTAGAACTGCAGGTAGCCGAGGCCGAGCTGGCGCGCGAAACGGACATGGCTGACCTCCGCGCCGGCGCCGCCGCACAGGCCGAGAAAGGTGAATGCCGCTAACAGGGGCCTCAATCGCACGCACTTCATCTCACGTTTTTTCCGATGTTCCACGAGCCGACGTGGCGAGACATTATCGTGCACACGCGCGGTCGAATAGCGCTCTTGGCGAAGGAGAATTTTCGCTTTCCGGCTTGTCGTGTTGATGACAATAAATTTCTTTCTCGCGGTCGATCCCAGCCCAATTGTCCGGCAGCGGCACGAAACAGGACGCGCCAGGATTGGCACTGCGCCCCCCGCTCCCCTATGATTGGCAAGGAACTGCACAGGAGCATACCGGCAGTTTTGCTTTCGTTTGCGAATGGCGGAGACGCAAAACATGTCTGTGAGCATAACGCCGTTGACGCCGGCGGTCGGTGCGGAAATCGCCGACCTCGATCTGCGCTCGCTGGATGACGCCACCTTTGCGGCGATCGAGCGAGCGTGGCACCGCTATTCGGTCCTGCTGTTCCGCAACCAGCAGCTCAGCGATGACGACCTGCTCGCCTTCAGCCGGCGCTTCGGCGAACTCGATCCACCGCCCAATCAGGAGCACGGCCGGCAAAGCCCGCCCGGCTATCCGGATATCTATGTGGTCTCCAACGTCCTCGACGAAAAAGGGCAGCCGATCGGCGCGCTCGGCGCCGGCGAGGCGGTCTGGCACACGGACATGAGCTATGCCGACCTGCCGCCGGATGCCTCGATGCTCTACGCCCTGGAGATTCCCCCCGCGGGTGGCAATACCTATCTGTGCGGCATGCAGGCTGCCTGGGCGGCATTGCCGCCTGCACTGAAGCGGAAAATCGAAGGGCGCCGCATCAAGCACGACGGCACCTACAACAGCGGCGGCTATGTCCGCAAAGGCGTGACGCCGACCGACGATCCGCACCAGGCGCCGGGCGCCTGGCATCCCGCGGTGTGCCGCCATCCGGTGACCGGCGTGCCGGGCCTCTATCTCGGCCGGCGCCGCAATTCCTATGTCGAGGGCTTCACGCCGGCGGAATCGGACGCGCTGCTGGACCAATTGTGGGAGGAGGCGACCCGGCCCGAGTTCGTCTATCAGCACCGCTGGCAAGTCGGCGACCTGCTGTTGTGGGACAACCGCTCGACCCTGCACCGGCGCGATCCGTTCGACGCCGCCACGCGGCGCGTCATGCATCGCACCCAGATCAAGGGCAAGTGGCCGCCGCGCGCCTATGTCAGCGCCGCTTGACCCTTGTCGTCCCCGCGAAGGCGGGAACCCATGACCACCGCCGGAGTACATTTCGCGTGACCTGTGGTTATGGGTTCCCGCCTGCGCAGGAACGACTCGCGGCGAAGCCGTCGCGCAAAATCGAGTTCACGCGGCTGAAAAGAACTTCTTCAGGTCCTCGCGTGCGCTTAAGCCCGCATCCAGCTGCCAGCAGTTGACGACGGCCAGGCGAAAGCCGCCGGGGGGCATGGCGTGGTGGGCCGCGGCCCGGTCCTCGTGAAACGTGATCTGCACGCTCGAGATGCCGGGCCGGCGCAAGACGTCATTCACCAGGTCCTGCGGCGGGTGGCGATAGCGTGGTCCCTTGCGGCCGAACAAGACGACGCTGTAGCCGTCGCGACGGTCGCGGTCGTCGAAGTCCCAGACCCGCCGGCCATAGAGCCGTACCAACGCGTCGACCCACCCGACGCCATAGAGGTCGGGCCATTGATCGCTCAGGCGCAGGTGCACCTCGATCATCGTTCCGCCGATGGTCTCGAGATTGAGCATGCCGGTGTAGTTGGGCAGGTGACGGCGAATCCACGCGCCGCACCTCTCCTCGATCTTCTGCTCGCCCTCCGCGCGCACGGTCCAGAAATCGAACGTTCCACCGCGTCCGGGTTCGCCGGTCACGTGTCGCCACCAGCAGGGCGCGCCTTTCACGACCGCGACGTCGGAGCTGACATGGCGGCCTTCCAGCAGCGGCATCCACATGTGGCCGGCGCGATAGTGCCGCTCGTAGTCTTCCGCCGAGCGGATGACCCGGCTGCCGATGCCCATGCCCTTGAGGTTGACGATCGGTTTGGAAAACACCGGAAAATGCGGCGGCGTCGTGCCGTGCGGGCCTGCCATCAGGCCTTGGCTGTGCGCGACCGCGATCTTGTCGTAGACCCAGCGCTCGTTCGGGTACCACATCCATGCGTCGAAGTCTTCGGTGGGAATGTTGACGTGCGGCGGGCATTCGACGCGGCAGAAATATTGCAGCCGCCACGGATCGGCTTCACAGATCGGCATTCAGCGTATCCCCGCCGCGCAGCTCGTGTCCTGTACGCAGTGCAGCGCAAGCGCGTGAGCGCCCAGCGATGCACTGCAGATGCGGGACCCCGATTCTCCCACGGCAGGCAATCGGGGTCCCGGGTCTGCAGCGCCCCTTCGCTCGGCTATGTGTCGCGCTGCGGCCGGGACATGGGCTCGTTCACGAGAAAATAGACCGCAAAATATTGGTTGGCATCGGTCCACAGCGCCTGCACGCTCCAGCCGGAGCCGCGGGCCAGCGCGCTGAACGAGGCGGGCGTGTACTTGTAGCTGTTCTCGGTGTGGATCGTCTCGCCGGCGCGGAATTCGATCGTCTCGCCCAAAACCTTCACCTTCTGGCGCTTGATGCTGGCGAGATGCATCTCGATGCGCGAGCGCTCGCGATTGAAGAAGGCGTGGTGCTCGAAACATTTGAGATTGAAATTGGCGCCCAGCTCGCGATTGATCCGGGCCAGCAGATTGAGATTGAACTTTGCCGTCACGCCGGCCGCATCGTTGTAGGCGGCGTGGAGGACGGCGCGGTCCTTGACGAGATCGACGCCGATGATGAATGCCGCGCCGCGCCCGAGAATACGGCCGGCATTACGCAGGAACGTGCAGGCCTCGTGCGGCTCGAAATTGCCGATGGTCGAGCCGGGGAAGAATCCGGCCCGCGGTAGGCTCGCCAGCTCGGCCGGCACCTCGAACGGCTGGCAGAAATCGGCATCGACCGGGATAACGGCAAGCCTCGGGAAGCTGCGCCGCAGAACGTCGGCTTCGTGGTGGAGGACTTCCGACGAGATGTCCACCGGGATGTAAGCGGCAAGCTGCGGCGCGGCGCCGAGCAGGATCGATGCCTTGGTGCTCGCGCCGCTTCCGAACTCGACCAGCGCGGCTTGGTCCGGCAGCCGCCCGGCCATGTCGGCCGCGTGCTCGCGGAGAATGCCGAGCTCGGTGCGAGTCGGATAATATTCCGGCAGTTGGCTGATGCGCTCGAACAGCCGCGAGCCGGCGCTGTCGTAGAAATACTTTGCCGGCAGCGTCTTGCGCTCCGCTTGCAATCCGGCAAGGACGTCGGCGGCGAAAGCGGCGGTAGCCTTTGATGGTTCGACAAGGGGTGCAACGCGGGCAAGGGCGGGCATGGTTTTGACCTAGAGATCGTAATCCGCCAGCCGCAGGCCGGTGAACTGCCAGCGATGGGGCGGATAGAAGAAGTTGCGGTAGGTGACGCGGGCATGTCCGTCCGGCGTGGCGAGCGAGCTGCCGCGCAGGACCATCTGGTTGATCATGAACTTGCCATTGTACTCGCCGAGCGCGCCGGTGGCGGCGCGATAGCCGGGGTAGGGCGCATAAGCGCTGCGCGTCCATTGCCAGACCAGACCGAAGGCATCGGTAAGCTCGCGCGCGCGTGCCGCCACCTCCCACTCGGCTTCGCTCGGCAGATGCTTGCCGGCCCAGCGGGCAAAGGCGTCGGCCTCGTAGTAGCTGATGTGGCAGACCGGTGCCGCCGGATCGACCGGGGTCAGGCCCCTGAGCGTCATGGCGAACCAGACGCCGTCGATCTGCTGCCAATAGCCGGGCGCCGTCCAGCCCTCGCTCTGCACCGCGCTCCATCCGTCGGACAGCCAAAGCGCCGCGGTTTCATACCCGCGCTCCGCCATGAACTCGAGCCATTCGGCATTGGTGACGAGATTGCGCGCAAGCTTGACCGGCGCAATCAGCACCTCGTGCGCAGGGCCTTCGTTGTCGAACATGAAGCTCTTGCCGTCATGACCGACGGTGTGAATGCCCTCGATCGTGCAATAGCCGCCGGCGCCGGTCGGCGACGTCGGCCAGGTCCAGTCCGCCGCATAGGCCGGCGCCGTCGGATTCTGTGCAAAGGCATGCAGGATGTCGGTGAGGATCAGCTCCTGGTGCTGCTGCTCGTGATTGAGCCCGATCTCGACGATCGTGAGAATATTGTCGAGCGCGGCATCGGTCGCTGTCGCGATCAGCCGCTCGACCGCCGCGTCGACGTGGCGGCGATACGCCGCCACCTCGGCGACGCCGGGTCGGGTGATCAAACCGCGTTGCGGACGCGCGTAGCGCGGTCCGGCCGCAACGTAGTAGGAGTTGAACAGGAACGCGAAGCGTTCGTCGAAAGGACGGTACCCGGCAAGTTTGGATTTGAGGAGAAACTGCTCGAAGAACCACGTCGTGTGCGCGCGATGCCATTTGGTGGGGCTCGCATCGGGCATCGACTGGATGACCTGGTCTTCCGCCGTAAGCGGTGCGGCGCGGCGCTCGGTGTCGGCGCGGACGCGGCGATACGCATCCAGCCAGATGGTGCGCCGCGTGTCCGCGTGCCTTTCATGCGCAAGGGTCACGCTCGCGCTATCCCCAGCAGCCATCGCAGATGTCGGCGGCGGCGCAACGGGCGGCTTTGTGACGGGCACGGTCCTGACTGGCACGCCATCCTCCTCAATCGGGCGCTTGGCAACCGGGTGCAGATGTAAGGTCGTCGTGGATTCGCCACCAGGGCCGGATCTTCACAATATCGAATCCCGCCAAGGGTGCCATACCGTCTCCGTCGTCCGCGACGACACAACCACGAAAAACCGGGATCGTTCCGATGGTTTGGGAGCGTCCGGCCGCGGCAATGCATAAAATGACCCCGGCAAGCCGCTGCCGGGGTCGTATTCAAATTGTCAGGTCCGCCGCATCCGCAGATGTTCCCAAGAAAACTCTTTGAGCCCCGACTTCGTTCCAATCTTTTTCGGTCAGCCATCATGCTCGGATCGGATCCGCGTCGAGCCGTACCACCCAGCCGTCGAGGCCGGCGCGCGCGGGCGGATAGCGTTCGATCACGCGGGGGTCGTGGCCAGGGATGACGTGGTCGCGCGAACTCGCCAGCCGCTTGAGCGTTTCGTAGCCGTCGAGCACCTCGCCCACATTGTAGGTGATGGGAAATACGCGGCCTTCGTCGATGTGCTGGTAAAGATGAGTCGCATCCGACGCCAGCACGACATAGCCGCGTCGCGTTTTCACCCGCACGCTCTGCAGTCCCTTGGAATGCCCGCCGATCCGATGCACCGTGATGCCGGGCGCGATCTCGTCGTCGCCGTCGTGAAATAACACCCGGCCGGCGAACACCTTGCGCACCATGGCGACGACGTCGTCGGACTCGAACGGCAGGCGCAGGTGGGCGTGGCACATCGAGCGGCCGGTGGCGTAGGCCATCTCGCCGTCCTGCAGGTGATAGCGCGCGCTCGGGAACAGGTCGTAATTGCCGCTGTGGTCGTAGTGCAGGTGGGTGACGATGACGGTTTCGATGGTGTCCGGCGCGATACCGATCGCCTTGAGGCCGTCGCCGACCGGCTTGATGAGACTACGCTTGCGCAGCTGCGCCATGGCGGCATCGAAACCGGTGTCGACCACATAGGTCCCGTCCGGGCCGACGATCGCCCAGACGTAGAAGTCGAGAGGCTGAAGAACGTCGTGCGGGTCGCCGCCGATAAAATTTTCCGGCGACCGGCGATCGTGATGACCATAGCGAATCGCATAGACTTCGTACACGTCGTCACTCATCGTGCCACCGATCACTCTCCGGGTCGTCCCCGCGAAGGCCGGGACCCATGACCACTGCCCAAGCATATATCGCAACGTCGGTGGTCATGGGTTCCCGCCTGGCGCGGGAACGACGAGAAGCCGAGCCAATCAATCATCGTTGCTCTGCGGCGCGCGCACCTCGACCCCGGCGCGGCGCTCGACCGGCTGCACGATGGTGGTGAGGTCCTTGTCGGGGCCGATCTCGTCGCAGGCGTGCTGCAGCAGCCGGGCGACGGCCGAGACCACCTCCATCGGCACGCCCAGCGACTTCGCCTCCGCCAGGCACAGGTTCACGTCCTTCATCATCAGGCCATTGGTGAATCCGAGATCGAACTTGCGTGGGATGATGTTGCGCGGGAACTTGGTTTCCGTCGCCGTATTGCGCCCGGTTCCGGCATTGATGACCTCGACCATCACGCGCGGGTCGAGCCCCGCCTTCACCCCCATCACGATCGCCTCCGAGGTCGCCGCCATCGCGGTCGCGGAGAGAACATTGTTGGCGAGCTTCATGGTCTGGCCGGCCCCCGGCCGCTCACTGATGAAGAACACCTTGCCGAAGACTTTGAGCGCCGGCTCCGCCGCCTCGACCTCGGCGCGCGGGCCCGACACCATCACGGCGAGCGTTCCCTTCTCGGCGCCCGACACGCCGCCGCTCACCGGCGCATCGATCTGCACGATGTCTTTCGCCTTCAGCGCGGTGAAGATGCGGCTCGCCATCTCGGCGCCGGTGGTCGACGTGTCGATGAAACGGCGCACGCGTTTGCCGGCGATGACGCCGTCCCGGCCGGTTGCCACGGCGAGCACGATATCCGGGGTAGGCAGGCTCGCGATGACGGTCTCGAGGCGGTCGGCGATCTCGCGCGGCGAGCCGGCCGCCGCCGCCCCCAGCGCGACCAGGCGGTCGATCGCCGCGCGCCGCGTGTCGTAGACGGTGAGCGTATGGCCCGCCTCGATGAGGCGCCGGGCCATATGGAAGCCCATGTTGCCGAGCCCGATGAAGCCGATGTCCATGCGCCTGGTCCCCGTTCCGAATGGCGGAGTTTCTGCGAACGATAGCCGCTAAGCAATCGGCTCGTCCAAGGGCTTTTCGCATGCACGTCATGTGCGCCCTGTCTCTTGATCCGGGCGGCGGTTCGTGCACCGATTGTGTGACAAGCAAAAAGTCACAAGGACGAAGGGAGGACCTGACGATGATGACCCGTCGCGCATTCACCACGCTTCTTGCCGGATCCGTTGCGGCGCCGGGCGTGTCGCGGGCGCAGACCGCGGCTCCCAAGACGGCTTATTACGCGAGTATCGGCCCCGAGCTCGGCTGGTACGACATCGATGTCGCCGACGGCACAATCACCGCGCGCGGCGCCGTCACGCTGCCGGCCAATGTGCAATACGTGTGGGCGCACCCGTCGAAACGCTATCTCTACGTCGTGTCGAGCAACGGGGGCCCCGGTCTCATTCCCGGCGACCGGCACCTGGCGAGCGCGTTCCGCATCGACGCGAGCGGAGCGCTGAGCCCGCACGGCGAGCCGCAGTCGCTGCCCTCACGTCCGATCCATTGCAGCGTCGATCGCGCCGGCGCCTACCTGTTGACGGCTTTCAACCACCCGAGCGCCGTCACGGTGCATCGGATCAACGGCGACGGCACGGTCGGCGGCCTGGTGAACCAGCCGGAGAAACCGGACGGCGGCATCTTCGCGCATCAGATCCTCACGACGCCGGGAAACAAGAGCGCGATCCTGGTGACCCGCGGCAATAACGCCGACGGCAACAAGCCGGAGGATCCAGGCGCGCTGAAAGTGTACGGCTTCAAGGACGGCGTGCTGGCCAATCGCGCCTCGATCGCGCCGGGGGGAGGTCTTGGCTTCGGGCCGCGCCATCTCGACTTCCACCCGAGCCAGCCGTGGGTGTTCGTGTCGATCGAGCGCCAGAGCGAGCTCCATGTCTATCGGCTCGACGCCGATGGTTTGCTGGTCGCTCAGCCGATGTTCGTCAAGAGCGCGCTGGCCGAGCCCGGCAACGTACGCCCGACGCAGGCCGCCGGCGCGATCCATGTCCATCCCGATGGACGCTTCGTCTATCTGACCAACCGCAATTCCCGTCTGGTCGAGCTCGAGGGAAAGAAGGTGTTCGGCGGCGGCGAGAACAACGTCGCAGTGTTCTCGATCGATTCAGCGACCGGCGAACCGACGCTGATCCAGAACATCGACGCCCGCACCAACCACCTGCGCACCTTCGCCATCGATCCGAGCGGCCGCCTGCTCATCGCAGCGAGCATCCAGCCGATCGCCGTGCGCGAGGAAACGGGCGTCAGCACGCTCGCCGCTGCCCGCGTTGTTTACCGTATCGGCAACGACGGCAAGCTCGCCTTCGTACGCAAGTACGACGTCGACACCGGCAAGGCGATGCAGTTCTGGAGCGGAATGGTGACGCTGGGTTGAGGCGGGCGCTCACGCTAAATTAGAGTGGCGGAAACACGTTGCTACTGCGCCTGGCGCAGCTCCGGACGTGCTGCCAGGCGCGCCGTGTTCAGCCGATGAATCGCGTAGCAGATGACGGCGCCGGCCAGGAAGGGAAGCGTCGACCAGAGATAGAGCTTCTCAACTGGAAGGCCGACGAACAGCGCGCCGACGAGAGGGCCGACAATCGATCCGATCCGTCCCAGTCCCAACTCCCAGCCCGATCCGTTGGCGCGCAGCGACGTCGGGTATATGAGCGCGCCGACAACGTTGATGCCGGACTGGATACCGAGCACGCAGAAGCCGGCGAAGAATGTCGCCGTCAGCAATGCGGTCGGGGAGGTCAATCCCGCATAGCCGATCGACCCGACCACTGGCACGGCAATAACGAACAGGATGGCAATGGCGAGAAAACGCTGGCGTTGCAGCCACCAGCAAAGCAGCAATGACCCGACGGTGCCGCCGACCTGCAGGCTCGCGCCCGCGAGCGCCACCGTCTGAGGCGGAAGCTTGGCGGCCGTCAGCAGCGTCGGCGTCCAGCTCAGCAGAAAGAAATAGCCCATGAGGTTGAGGGCGAACAGGAGCCACAGCAGCGGCGTGATCAGCTCGAGCCCGTCGCGGAACAGATAGATCGGATTGAAGCCGGGGAATTGTTTCTCGTCTTCGACGACAAAGCGAGCGTTGGGCGGCACATGGAGATCGGGCCGAATGGCGGCGATGAGCTTCTCCATTCTGGGGCGCTGGTTCTCGTGCAGGGCCATGTATTTGATCGATTCCGGCAGGCCGAACATGCCGGCGATGGCGATCATGATCGGCACGATGCCGCCGATTATGAAGAGGATCGGCCAACCGTATTGCGGCACATAGGCGGCCGTCACGAAACCCGGGATGGCGCCGCCGATCGGAACGCAACCGACTGCAATGATGGCAAGCGTCGCGCGCAAGTGGCGCGGGGCGGATTCCGCGTTGATCGCGACGACATTGGGGATGACGCCGCCGATGCCAAGCCCGGCGAGCAGCCGGAGCCAGAACATCTGCTCGAGGGTGCTCGAGTAGGCGGCCGCCAGCGTGAAAACGCCAAACAGCAGGTTCGAGCCGACCAACGCCGCTTTGCGACCGTAACGATCGCCTACCCAGCCGAACAGCGCCGACCCGAACAGAATGCCGACGAGGCTCGCGCTGAACACCGGGCCGAGCGCGGACGGCGGAACGCCCCAGGATCGCACCAGGTGCGGCGCCGCGAAGGCGATCGCGGCGATATCGTAGCCGTCGATAAGGACGATGAAGAACGACCAGATCAGCAACTTGACGTGGAACGAGGTCAATCCGCCTTCGTCGAGCAGACGAGAGACCTGAACGATTGGTTGGTCCGCCATCATTCCCATCCTGATCTGCGTGCTCGGGCTTGCCGTATGCAATCCAATCCGAAAGAGAAAAACAAGCCTCGACAAATTGGACAAACCGCGGTCCTTTCTGCTTTCCTGGCCGCGCCGGCAGCCGTTCTGCCGGCGCAAATGCACCAGGAGACATCCGTTGCCTCAATCGCTCGATGAAGTCCGTTACGAGCTCGCGCTCGCCAATCGTATGGTCGCCCACGAGGGCGTGCTCGACGCGTTCGGCCATGTCAGCATGCGCCATCCCGGCGATCCCAACCGTTATTTGCTGTCGCGCTCGCGCTCGCCGGAACTGGTCGAGCCCGGCGACATTCTCGAATTTGATCTCGATTCCGAGCCGGTCGCGCCACCCACCCTGCGGCTCTACGGCGAGCGTGTCATTCACGGCGAGATCTACAAGGCGCGTCCCGACGTGACCGCGGTGTGCCACCATCACGCGGCAGCCTTCATGCCGTATTGCGTGTCGGGCGAGGAGGTCGTTCCGGTCTACCACCTCGGCGCGGTGATCGGCGCGAAGGCTCCGTTTTGGGACCAGCGTGACGATTTCGGCGATACCAATCTCCTGGTGATCGAGCCGGAGGAGGGGGCCTCATTGGCCAAGGCGCTCGGGCCGCATTGGGTGGTGGTGATGCGCCGCCACGGCGCCACGGTCGCCGGCCGAACCTTGCAGGAAGTCGTATTCCGCACGATCTATTCCTGCCGCAACGCCGAATACTTGACGCAAGCGAAGCTCATCGGCATCCCGAGCCCGCTCAATCCGCGCGAGGCCGAGCGCGCCGCCGAGTACAATCTCGCCGCCGGCCCGGTGTCGCGCGCGTGGGAATACTGGAGCATGCGGCTCGCCAAGGCGGGCGGGACGCCGCCCCGCGCGACGAAATCGACGCGAAGCGGCGCGCGCTCTGGCGCGCGGTCGGCTACCGCGCGAAGCAAATCACCAAGAGGGGCGAAGAAAACTGCGAAGAAAGGGAGGAGATGATGAACCGTCTCGCCAGCTATGTCGGTCCCGCGAAGGCGGGAACCTATGATCACCGACATCGCGATATGTTTTCTGACAGTGGCCATGGGTCCCCGCTTCCGCGGCACCCCGCCGCGTCCCGCGGCGGGGACCCCTCGCGGGGACGACCCGGCGTCATCGTGCGCCACGCGTTCGCGTTTGTGCTCGCTGTGCCGCTTGCATGGATTGCGACAAGCGCCGCCGCCGAGGACATGCTCAAGGTCGCGATCGGCCAGATCAACAACTGGGAGAACCAGGCGCCGACGCTCGGCCAGGATGCCGGCATTTTCAAGCAACGCGGGCTGGTGCTGGAGAACGTCGGCACGGCTGGCGCCGGCGAAACGCTGCAGCCGGTGATTTCCGGCAGCGCGGACATCGGCGCCGGCGTCGGCGTTGCCGGCGTCATGCGCGCGTTCTCGCGCGGCGCCCCGGTCCGCATCCTGCTTCCGGCTTTCACCGGGACGCAGGATCTCTACTGGTACGTCAAGGCGGATTCCCCGATCAAAAGCCTCAAGGATGCGACGGCGAGCAACACCATCGCCTATTCGACCAGCGGCTCGAGCTCGAACAACCTCGTCGTGGCCTTCGTGGATGAGCTCGGCGCCAAGGCGAAGCCGACTGCGACCGGCAGCCCGCCCGGGACCCTGACGGCGGTGATGAGCGGCCAGATCGATATCGGCTGGGCGGCGCCGCCGTTCGGGCTCAAGGAGATCGAAGAGGGCAAGATCCGCATCGTCGCGCGCGGCAGCGACGTGCCGTCGCTGCGCGACCAGACCGTGCGCGTCCTGATCGTCAATGCCGATGCCTTGAAGAGCAAGCACGACGCGATCACGCGGTTCGTCGAGGGCTACCGCGAGGCGGTCGACTGGATGTATTCCGATCCCAAGGCGATCAAGATGTACGCCGACAAGATCAAGAGCAGCGAGGACCTGATCAAGAAGTCGATCCGCGAGTTCCATCCCAAGGAGGCGATGCAGACCGACGAGATGAAGGACCTCGACGGCATTCAGCGCGACGCGGTCAAGCTCAAGTTCATCGACAAGCCGCTCACAAAGGAGCAGCTCGCCGAGTTCTTCCAGATTCCGCCGCGCAAGAAGTAGGCGTGATTGCCTCTCGAGTGTCATCCCGGCCGAGCGCCGAAAGGCGCGAGAGCCGGGACCCCAGGGTTCGCTGTGGTGAATTGTACTGCGGCCGCGCTTAATCTGTGATGCCGGGATACCTTGGTCCCGGATCGGCTCGCGTTGCGAGCCGTCCGGGATGACGAGCGCGCCTTTGCCACCCTACAGCACGTCCTTTGCCGCCGCGCTGACGGCGCCGAGCAGGACGGTGCCGCCCTCCCTGAGTGTGCTGCGGACTTTCTCCTGTTTTCCGATGCGGCCCATTTGGCGCTGGCGCTCGGCGGTCGCCGAGGCCATGAGCGGCGCGACGCCGAGCTCGCGCAACGTATCGGCCACTTCCTCCATCTCGGCGCCGCGGCGGGCGCCGTGGCTGGCCATGCGCTCGAGATTGTATTCGATGGTCCGGTTCCAATCGAGGGCAGGAAAGCTCTTGGCGAGCGAGGCGATCACCTCGTCGGTGACGCCGGCGCGCGCGGCGGCGACGAAGCATTCATAGGTGAGGGCTTCCATTCCTTTGACCATCACGCTGCGCACCATCTTGATCGCCGCCGCGGCGCCGATCTCAACGCCCGCGCATGTCGCCTTCATCCCGAGCTCGTGCAGCAGCGGCTCGACTGTTTCGGCATGCGGTCCGGCGAGCAGCATCGGCGTCTGGTGGCGCGCGGGATGCACCGGCGCCATCACGGCCACGTCCACGTAGCGGGCGGCGGCAAGCTCTCTCGCCGTCTCCTGCTTGCGTCCGGGCGAAACCGAATTGATGTCGAGAAAAAACTGGCCGGTCAGGTGCGGCGCGACCGACCGGGCGGCCTCGAGGCTTGCTGCCGCCGTGACGGCGGATACCACGACGTCGCTCGAGCGCACGGCGTCGGCGGCCGAGGCGGCGAGGCGCACGCCGATCCCTGCACCGGCTTGCCGCAGCCGCTCGCCCTCCGGCCCGGGAAATAGGATGTCCCAGGCCGATATGCTTGTGGTGCCGGCCTCGCGCAGCCCGGAAGCAATGGCCTGGCCGGCCTCCCCGAAACCGATGAAGCAGATGCGAACCGCGTTCGTTGGCGTCATGGCTGATCCTCAGGGTAAAGCGTGCAGCTTTGCCTGGACGCGTTGATCGAAACGCGCCACGTTGACCACCACGCGCGTGTGCGTCCCGTCGCCGACGCGTTCCCTTTCGTCGTGCGCTTCGACGCGGAACTCGAGTATCCGGCCGTCGATTTTCGTCAATTCGGCCGTCGCGCGCACCCGCATCCGTATCGGCGTGGCGGCGTAGTGACCGACGTCCAGACGGGTGCCGAGACTTTGGTGTCCGGGCGGCAAGAGATGCTCGACGGCGGCCAGTGCGGCAGCTTCCATGAGGTTGATCATCACCGGCGTGGCCAGCACGTGGACGCGTCCACTGCCAACGCGCGGCGCGGTGTGCTCCTCGCCGACCACCAGTTCGGCCGAGCCGGTCAAACCGACCGTCAATGTCGACAAATCCACCATCGTTCCAACGATCCCGCGGGACCAGCTCATCGCGACGGTGAGGGACTTGGTCCTATGCACCCGTTCCATGCGACAAATTGCTGATTAACCATGCGGTTTTTACGGTGCCCAAGTTTCGCGCTGGCGTGTTATTCACTTATCACATCAGCCGTCTCGTAAGCGAGGCGGCGGGCAGGAAACACCCAAGCGAGAGGACGCCTTCATGAAGCACTGGATCTTTGCAGGAGCCGCCATTGCCGCGCTGGCCCTGGTCGGCCCGGGCCAAGCCCAGCAGCCTATCGTGATCAAATTCAGCCACGTGGTGGCGCAGGATACCCCCAAGGGCAAGGGGGCGCTCAGGTTCCAGGAGCTTGCCGAGAAGTACACGAACGGCAAAGCCAAGGTGGAGGTCTATCCCAACTCCACGCTCTACAAGGACAAGGAGGAGCTGGAGGCGCTTCAGCTCGGCGCCGTGCAGATGCTGGCGCCGTCGAACTCCAAGTTCGGCCCGATCGGCGTCAAGGAATTCGAAGTGTTCGACCTGCCGTTCGTCTTGCCCGACAAGGTGGCGCTGCGGCGTGTCACCGACGGCGCCCTCGGCAAGCGGCTGCTCAAGCTGCTCGAGCCCAAGGGCATGGTCGGCATCGCCTATTGGGACAATGGCTTCAAGCAGATGAGCGCCAACAAGCCGCTGCGCGAGCCCGAGGATTTCCGCGGCCTCAAGTTCCGCATCCAGTCCTCGAAAGTGCTGGAGGCGCAGATGCGGGCGCTCGGCGCCATTCCGCAGATCATGGCCTTCTCGGAAGTGTATCAGGCGCTGCAGACCGGCGTCGTCGACGGCCAGGAGAACACGGCGTCCAACATGTACACCCAGAAAATGCATGAGGTGCAGAAGTACACGACACTGTCCGATCACGGCTACATCGGTTACGTCGTGGTCGTGAACAAGAGGTTCTGGGACGGGCTGCCGGGCGACGTCCGTACCAGCCTGCAACGCGCCATGGACGAGGCGACGACATACGCCAACGAGATCTCGCAGAAGGAGAACGACGAGGCGCTGGACGACATGAAGAAGTCCGGCAAGACGCAGTTCATCGAGCTTAACCCCGACCAGAAGGCGCGCTGGAAGAAGGCGATGATGCCGGTCTACAGTGAGATGGGCTCGCGCGTCGGCAAGAATCTGATCGACGATTTCGAAAAGGTCATCAAGGCGACGGGCACCAACTGATCGTGCTTCCGCCGCTGGCGTCAAATGAATCAAGGCGGCCTGCACGGCCGCCTTGTCTTTAGAAGATGACGAGACCCAAAGTCCGCGATCGGCTCGAACAGGCGCTCGACCGCATCGGCGATCCGGGCGGGGAAGGCGCGCGCGCGTGCCTCACGGTCTATCGCGAGGCGGCGCGCGCCGCTGCCGATGCCGCCGATGCGCGATCCGCCGCCGGCGTGACGCTCGGGCCCCTCGACGGGGTGATCGTCAGCATCAAGGACCTGTTCGATATTGCCGGCGAGGTGACGCGGGCAGGGTCCAAAGTGCTGGCCGATGAAGGGATAGCGGCAGCCGCCGACGCGCCGGTGGTGCAGCGCTTGCGCGCTGCCGGCGTGGTGATCGTCGCCAAGACCAATATGACGGAGTTTGCCTTCTCCGGGGTCGGCGCCAACCCGCATTTCGGCACGCCCGGCAACCCGGCCGACCGCGCGCGCGTGCCCGGCGGCTCGACTTCGGGCGGAGCGGTGGCGGTGGCCGACCGCATGTGCGACATCGCGATCGGGACCGACACCGGCGGTTCGACGCGGATTCCAGCGGCGTTGTGCGGCATCGTCGGGTTCAAGCCGAGCAAGCGGCGGATCCCAACCGACGGAGCTTTCCCGCTCTCCTATACGCTCGATTCCGTCGGGCCGATGGCGCGCACGGTCGCCGATTGCGCCTTGGCCGATGCCGCCATGGCGGGAGAACCGCCGTGGCCGCCCGATCCGGCACCGCTCGCCGGGCTGCGGCTCGGTATCGCCCAGGGCCTGCCGCTCGAGGAGCTCGACGAAACCGTCGCGGCGCAGTTCACCGCCGCCTTGACCGGCTTGGCCAAGGCCGGCGCACGGCTCTCGCACGAGACGCTCCCACCCTTGGACGCCGTGCGGAACGCCAACCTGAAGGGCGGATTTGCGCCGGCGGAGGCCTATGCGATCCATCGCGAACGCCTGCATTCCCACCGCGACGGTATCGATGCCAACGTGCGCGGCCGCATCGAGCGTGGGCGCGAGATGACGGCTGCCGACTACGTCGAGCTCGTCCAGCTGCGCGTCCGGCTGGTGCAGGCCATGGATGTAAGCCTTGCGGATCTCGACGCGCTGGTCATGCCGACGACGCCGATCGTCGCGCCCAAGATGAGCGAGGTTGCCGATCCGGACATCTTCAAGGCGAGAAATTTCCTGCTCCTGCGCAACACGGGTCTCGCCAACTTCTTCGATTTGTGCGCGATCTCGCTGCCGCTTCCGCGCACGACTGGCCTGCCGGTCGGCTTGATGCTGATCGCCCGCAATGGGCATGATCGGCGGCTGTTCCGCATCGCGGCGGCGGTCGAGAAAGTCCTGTCGGGCTGATGCGGATCTGCTTGCGCGATGGCGCCTCGCGCTCCTACCATCCGGCGTGAATCCACGGGGAGCACTGCCATGTCGAACTCGCGTCGCACATCGCTCACGCGCCGTCGTTTGCTCCGCGGAGCCGCGGCCGCCACTTCGCTCGTGGCGACGCCGGCGCTCGTCCGCGCTCAGGGAGGCCCTGTCAAGGTCGGCGTCCTCCTGCCGCGGTCCGGCGCTCAGGCAGGTATCGGGCAGGATTGCCACCGCGGGGTCGAGATTGCGCCGGCGATCTTCAAGGAATTAGGCCTGCCGGAGCTCGCGATCATGAACGGCGACACCGAAACCAATGTGGAGGTAGCGCGCGCCCGGGCCGAGAAGATGATCAACGACGGGGCGCAGCTGCTGATCGGTGCCTTCGATTCCGGACAAAGCTCGGCGATCGCGCAAGTGGCCGAGCAGAAGGGGATTCCGTTCGTCATCAACATCGCCGCCGCCCCGCCCATCACCGAGCAGGGCTACAAATTCGTGTTCCGCAATTTCCCGACGGCGCCAATGATTCTCGGCGACGCGTTCGCCAATCAGAAAGAGTTGTTCGAAACGGCCGGCGCCGCGCCGAAGTCGGTCGTGTTCATGCACGTGAACGACACGTTCGGCACCTCGATGGCGCAGGGTATCGGCAATATCCTGCCGAAATTCGACATGCCGTACAAGATCGCCGAGACGATTTCCTACGACCCGACCGCACGCGACCTGTCGGTCGAGATAGCCAAGGCCAAGGCGACAGGCGCCGAGGCGCTGCTCCTGGTCAGCCGCCTCAACGACGCGATCCTGTTAACCCGCGAGCTGCTGAAGCAGCGCTGGTCGCCCATGGCGGTGCTCAGCATGGGCCCGGGTTGGTATGAGGACCAGTATCTCAAGACACTGGGCAAGCTGGCCGATGGTCCCATGAGTTTCGTGCCGTGGTACGACCCCAACAAGAAGCTCAGCAAGTCGCTCGAGGCGGCCTTGGCGAAGGCCCATCCCGGCGTCAACCTCAATACCAACCACATCTATACGTTCGAGGCATTGCTGGTTGCCGCCGACGCCTACAAGCGGGCTGGCTCCAGCGACCCCAAGGCGCTCGCCGACGCCATCCGCAAGACCAACATCACCGACAACGTCAGCATCGGCCCGGGCATTCAGTTCAACGACAAGGGCCAGAACGACAAGCTGAAGAATGCCGCCATCCAGAATCGCGGCGGCAAGCTCCTGACGGTTGCCCCCAAGACGGCGTCCAACGCCAAGCCCGAGTTGCCGATGACGCCATACGATCGGCGCGGCTGAGGCTCATCCCTCCTCGAGGGGAGAGCAGTTGATTTGGTGATCTCGTGCCTTTCGATTGTCATCCCGGACGCCCCCGGACTTGATCCGGGGGGAGCCGATCCGGGATCCAAGGACCCCAGCATCAGAAAACAGGCGCGGCAGGGGTACCTAGGTCCCGGCTCTCGCGCCTCGCGGCGCTCGGCCGGGATGACAGCGCAGATGCCGTGTACGTCGATTAGGACCATCACGTGCCCGCAGAGATCTATCTGAACGTCGCCGTCGGCGGTTTGTTGACCGGCCTCGTCTACGGGCTGATGGCGCTCGGCCTGTCGGTGATCTTCGGCGTCATGCGCGTGGTCAATTTCGCCCACGGCGAGATGATGACCATCGCCATGTATCTGGCGATCGCGCTGTTCTCCGCCCTCAAGCTCGACCCGCTGGTGATGATCGCGCCAATCGCGGCCGTGCTGTTCGTGCTCGGCTACGCCTTGCAGGCCGGTCTCATCAATCCGTTCGTCAACCGACCCGAGCATATGCAATTCATATTGCTGCTGGCGGTGGCGATCATCATCGTCAACGGCTTATTGATCATATTCGGGCCGGACGCCCGCAATGTGCAGACGTCCTACTCGTTCGACAGCTTTGCCGTCGGCCCGCTGATCATCGATGCTACCAAGTTGTATGCCGGCGGCGCCGCTGTGGCCGTGGCCGCGGCGTTGTTCATGTTCTTCCGCCACACGCGCTACGGCATTGCGATCCGCGCCTGCGCCGACAACTACACCGGCGCGCTGGTGGTCGGGCTCGACGTGAAGCGTCTCTATGCGCTCACCTTTGCGCTCGGCGCGGCATGCGTGGGAGCGGCCGGCTCCATGCTGGTGCTGTTCATCGACGTCACCCCGACGCTCGGACCCGCCTACACGCTGCTCGCCTTCGTGATCGTCATCACCGGGGGGCTCGGCTCGATGGCGGGAGCGCTCGCGGGCGGCGTACTGATCGGAATGACCGAGGCGCTGGCCGGATTGCTGTTCACGCCGTCGGCAAAAAGTATGTTCGCGTTCGCGATCCTCGTGCTTGTCCTGCTGTTCAGGCCCCAAGGTCTGTTGGGGAAAAGGCTCACATGACGCGGAAGCTTCTCGACGGCGTGCCCCGCCGCGGCGTCGTGGCGCTCGCGACGGTGCTCGCGGTTCTCCTTGCTGCGCCGTTGTTTGCGAACGATTACCTGCTGACCGTTCTCATCCTCATTCTCTACTTTGCTTATGCGGGCCAGGCGTGGAACGTCATGTTCGGCTTTGCCGGCCAGCTCTCGCTCGGCCATGCGCTGTTCGTCGGTCTTGGCGCCTATGTCAGCGCCGCCCTTTACGTACACTTCGGGGTCGCGCCGTGGATCGGCCTCGGCGCAGCCATTGCGATTGCGGCCGCATGCGGCGCATCGATCGGCTTTCTCGCTTTCCGCTTCGGGGTTGCCGGCGTGTATTTCGCCATCCTCACCATCGCCTGCGCCGAATTCGCCCGCATCGGATTCGATCACTGGAGCTGGCTCGGAGGTTCGGCCGGTTTCTTCCTGCCGGTTGCCAACTACGCGCGCAACGATCTGTGGAACCTGCGCGGCAGCCCCGCCATGTTCTATTACGTCATGCTGGGGTTGACCGTTGTCGCGCTCATCGCGTGCCGCGTATTGTCGCAGAGCCGCGTCGGCTACTATTGGCGGGCGATCCGCGAGGACGAACAGGCAGCTCGCACGCTCGGGATCGACACCTTTCGCTACAAAATGTACGCCGCGACGATTTCCGCCGGCATGACGTCGGTCGCGGGCGTGTTCTTGGCGTTCTATTACAACAATTTGTTCCCCGAACAGGTGTTCCACATTTTGCGCTCGATCGAACTGATCGTGGCGCCGATCATCGGTGGTGCCGGCACGCTCATCGGGCCAATCATCGGTGCGGTTCTGCTCACCGGGCTGGCGGAAACCTTGCGCGAGGCGCTTGACCTTCTCGGCTTGGATGTGCCGGGCGCCAAGCAGGTGTTCTATGGCGTGTGTCTCCTCGTGGTGGTGACGCTCGTTCCCGGCGGCGTATGGCCGCCGCTGGCGCGCGCCTTGCGCCTGACGACGCGACACGGTTCGTAACATGGACCCGCTTCTCGAGGTGACGGACCTGTCGAAACGATTCGGCGGCTTGCGCGCGATCCAGAACGTCGGTTTCCCGGTTCCCGCCGGGGCGATCTTCGCCGTCATCGGACCGAACGGCGCCGGCAAGACCACGCTGTTCAACCTCATTGCCGGCAGCTTGCGGCCGGACGCAGGCAGCATCCATTTCGCCGGCGAGCGGATCGATGGCCTCGCGCCGGACGCGGTGTGCCGGCGTGGCATCGGCCGAACCTTCCAGATCGTGCGCCCGTTTCCGGCTTTGACGGTCGAGGAGAACGTCGTCATCGGGGCGCTGCTGCACGCGCACAATGTCGAGACGGCGCGCAGCGCCGCCGGCGAGGTGCTCCGCCGGCTCGATCTTTACGAAAAGCGACATCAACCGGCGTCGTCGCTCACGCTTCCCGACCGCAAGCGGCTCGAAGTCGCGCGGGCGCTCGCCACCAGGCCGAAGCTCCTCCTGCTCGATGAAACCATGGCAGGCTTGCGGCCGACCGAAACCGATCGCATGGTCGCCACCCTGCGCGAGCTTAACCGCAGCGGGCTCACGATTCTGCTGATCGAGCACGTCATGCGGGCCGTGATGGCGCTCGCCTCGCACATCCTGGTGCTGCACCATGGCGCGACGATCGCGCAGGGGAGCCCGCGCGAGGTGGTCCGGGATCCGGCCGTACTCTCCTCCTACCTCGGCGCCGAGGCATTGTGATGCTGCGGGTCGAAGGCCTGGACATGTTTCACGGCGATGCCCAGGCGCTCGACGGCGTCTCGCTCGAGGTCCCGGAAGGCGAGATCGTCGCCATCGTCGGGGCGAACGGCGCCGGGAAGACTTCGCTCATCCGCACCATCGCCGGGATGCACCGTCCCGCGCGCGGACGCATCCTGTTTCGCGGGGTCGACATCGCCGGCTGGCCGAGCCACCGCGTCTGCAACCTCGGCATCGGCCAGGTCGCCGAAGGCCGTCAGGTCTTCGCGACGCTGACGGTCGCCGAGAATCTCGAGATGGGCGCCATGCTGCCGCGCGGCCGGGCTGCGCGCACGCGCAATCGCGAGCGCATCCATGCCGCGTTCCCGGTCCTGACGGAACGGGCGGAACAGCTGGCGGGGACATGGTCGGGCGGCGAGCAGCAGATGCTCGCGATCGGCCGCTGCCTGATGGGCTCGCCCGAACTGGTGATGTTCGACGAGCCCTCGCTCGGCCTTGCCCCGACGGTCGTGCAGGCCGTTCTCGGAATTATCCGCGAGTTGAACCGCGACGGGCTGACCTGCCTTCTGGTCGAGCAGAACGTCGCGGTCTCGCTCAAGCTGGCACAGCATGCCTATGTGCTGGAGAACGGCCGCATCACGCTCAGCGGCAGCGGCGAGGTGCTGCTCGCCGACGACCGCGTCCGCCAGGCCTATCTGGGGCTGTAGGGGATTATCGCCGGATCAGGGCGGCGAGGGCGGCGACGCGGGCGGTGAGCGGCGCGCGCGGGAAGGCGCGGCGTAATGAGCCCAGCGCCTGCGCATCGCTGTCCGGCGCCGATGCCGTGAGGTACGCGGCCATGGATCGCGCCAGCTCGGCTTGCGAGACCCCGGTGAGCTCGCGTGGCGCCAGCGACACATCTCCCAGCGCAACAGGCTCGTGAACCCGGATGGTCAACGGGGCGGCGACACGCATGGCGAACCCTCGGGAAGGAAAATTTGAAATCGTGGACGCGCACGTAAACTCTCCACGGCCGCCGGAGTTCCCGTCGGTTGTTAGCGAACTGATGGCAAGCTGACTATTGCCACGCGCTTTCAAGCATAGGTGGACAAAGGCTTGATAATAAACGATTTTATGACAATTGGGTAGCGGATCAAAGGCGCCGGGGCTGGTGCTTGCTGATGATGCGCGCCGAGGGTAGGAACGTAGGCGTGAGTAAGCGCTGTGAAGCTATGCGGCGAAACCCGGCCGGTGATTGGACAATTCGGGACGTCGAAGCTGTTTGCCGCGAATTCGGAGTGATCTGCGAGCCATCGCGTGGCGGGAGTTCCCATTACAAGGTGGCACATCCCCGGATGACCGAAAAGCTGACCATTCCTTACAAACGGCCAATCAAACCCGTATACATTCGGAAGCTGGTTGCGTTTATTGATGCAGTGAGAACAGGCCGATGAGTCGTCTTGAATATCCTGTCGTTGTCGCGCCTTTGCCGATCGAGGACGGTGGCGGCTTCATTGCCACGGTGCCTGATCTGCCTGGCTGCATGAGCGATGGCGCCACTCCCGAGGAGGCGGTCTCGAACGTTCAGGATGCAATCGTTGCCTGGATCGAAGCCGCCCGCGACCTCGGCCATGACATACCGAAACCCTCACGTCATGTCGCATTGACGGCGTAAGCCGGTCAGCCCGCGGTGCGGGCGCGGCGCGGTTATCGAATGAGATCGTCAACTCGCCTCGCACTGCTTCTGGTCGCCTGTTTCGCGTCGGGCGGCACACGCGCGCAAGGCCTTGCGGCCAATGAGTTTCGGCGCGTCGGTTCCGGATTCACATGTGTCACTGTCACTAAGGATTTCGAATCCGGTTACCTGCCATGCTTGCGAATTGGTCCCCTCTACGTCGGGCAGCGCGAGAAAGACATTGAGAAGCTCGTCGGCAAGCCGTGGAAGGCTATCCGGCAGGACGCCGCGACCGTGATCAAGGTGTATTCAATTGCATCGAAAGAAACAGAGAAGCCCTACTGGGTCATAACGTTTACACGAGGCGTTGCCGCCACAGTCCAAGTCACCGGCAGGAATCCCGGCGTCGAGTATCCATTTTCTTCGATCAAGCTCGGCGACCCCAAGGAAAAAGTCCTGCAAGTTCTCGGGGAGCCGATGGCGTCCGCGCCGATCGATCAGTCCAGAGGGACGGTTTGGGCCTACCCGCCTTGGCCGTTTTCAGTGGAGCTGGTCGACGACCTCGTCTACTCGATTCGTGTCACGTCGCCGCAACAAACGACGACGGCCCCGCCGCCGGCGTCACGATAAATAATCTCCGCACTCGACTTGGGCCGGGCACCGGCCGCTGCTGCCCCTTGGGAGCGTCGGAAGGTGAGGCAAGAGGCCGCGGCGCGCGCCGTTAATGACTATTTCGCCGGCGGGCCCATGGTCACCGTGAGCGTGCCGACGCCCGCGACCTCGCATTCGAGCTTGTCGCCCGGCACCGTGGCGGCGACGCCGGACGGCGTGCCGGTCATGATGACGTCGCCGGCGGCAAGCTCCACCATCTCGGACAGCTTGCCGATGACCTCCGGCACGTTCCAGATGAGCTGCTCGAGGTCGCCGTCCTGCCGGACCTTGCCGTTGCACTTCAGCATGATGCGGCCTTTGGCGGGATGACCGATCTCGGATGCGGGTCTCAGCGCGCCGCATGGCGCGGAGGCATCGAATGCCTTGCCGATCTCCCACGGGCGCTTGAGGTCGCGCGAGGCGATCTGCAGATCGCGCCGCGTCAAATCGATGCCGACGCCATAGCCGTAGATGCAATCGTTGGCGCGCCGCACATCGATATTGCGGCCGCCGCTCTTGAGCGCCACCACCAGCTCGACCTCGTGATGAAGGTCCTTGGTCAGCGGCGGGTAGGGGATCGTGGAGCCGTCCGGTACGACCGCGTCGGCGGGCTTGGCGAAGAAGAACGGCGGCTCGCGCTCGTCCTGTCCCATCTCGCGGATGTGCTCGAGGTAGTTGCGCCCGACACACCAGACCCGGCGGACCGGAAACAGCTTGGCCGTGCCGGCGACCGCAATGGAAGGCTGCGGCGGCGGCGGAATGACGTAACGCTCGTCCATGGAGTTGCTCGTCCTTGGTTTGGCAGCAGTGAAAGACGTTCGTCTCAGCCCGATGAGGCGATGGCGATCGGCCCTTGCGGCGCCTGGTCGCGCAGCTGCAGACGGTAGAACGACGCGTAGCGGCCGTTCCGTCGCAGCAGATCGTCATGGCGGCCGGATTCGGCAATCACGCCGTCCTCGACCACGAGGATGCGATCGGCGTGCATGATGGTCGCCAAGCGATGGGCAACCACGATGGTGGTGCGCCCTTTGCACAATCGCGCGATCGCGTCCTGCACCAGCCGTTCGGATTCCGAATCGAGGGAAGCGGTCGCCTCGTCGAGCAGGACGATGGGCGCGTCCTTGATGAGCGCGCGCGCCACCGCGACGCGCTGGCGCTGGCCGCCCGAGAGCTGCAGCCCGTGCTCGCCGACCGGCGTGTCGTAGCCGGACGGAAATGCCATGATGAAATCGTGGGCGTGTGCGGCCTTGGCGGCAGCGACGATTTCGTCCTCGCTGGCTCCCGGCTTGCCGAAGGCGATATTCTCGCGGATCGAGCCGCGGAACAGGAACACGTCCTGGCCGACATAGCCGATTTGCCGGCGCAGCGAGCGGCGCGAGACGGCGGCGATGTTCTGACCGTCGATGAGGATGCCGCCGCGTTCGGCCTCATAGAAGCGCAGGATCAGGTTGAGCACCGTCGACTTGCCACCGCCGGACGGCCCGACCAGCGCCGTCACGCGGCCGGGCTCGGCGACAAACGACATGTCCCTGATGACCGGCTCGCCCGGCCGATAGGCGAAATGCACGTTTCTGAACTCGACCCGCGCGGTGGAGAGAACGAGCGGCGGCTTGGCGTCGTCGCTGGGCTCGCTCGCCGGACTGTCGATCAGCTCATAGAAGATGCGCACGCCGAGCAACGTATGGCTGAGATCGAAGTTGAGGCGGGTCAGCCGCTTCGCCGGCTCATAGGCGAGCAGGAAGGCGGCCATGAAGGAGACGAAGGAGCCGGGCTTGGCATTGGTATTGATGACGCGATAGCCGCCATAGAGGATCGCCAGCGCGATCGCCACGCCGGCCAGCGCTTCCATGAAAGGGCCGGAGCGGTTGGAGACGCGCGCCATCTTGTTGGCGGCGGCCTGTACGTCGTGGATGCTGGCCTGAACGCGGGCGCGCATCGTCTCTTCCAGCGTGAATGCCTTGACGATGCGGATGCCTTGCAGCGCCTCCTGCAGCGTCTCCAAGGTCGCAACCCCGCTCGTGTATTTCTTGAAGATCACCGTGCGGGCGCGGCGCACCAGTTGCCGCATTACCAGCACGATCGGCGGCGCGATCACGAGCGTGACGAGCGACATCACCGGGTCCTGGTAGACCATGATGCCGAGCAGAAAGATCAGCGACAGGAAATCGCGGCCGGCGGCGGTCACCAGGAGATTGATGGTCTGGCCGGCAGCGGCCGCTCCAGTGGTCAACCGCGCCATGAATTCGGAAGAATGGCGGTCGGCGAAAAAGCCGAGGCTCTCGTTGAGGAGCTTGTCGAACATCCGCCGTTCGTTTTCCGCAACGATCCGATTGGCGACGCGCGCGAGCTGCACGGCGCTGCCATAGGTTGCGATCCCTTTGATCAGGGAAATCGCCATGATGACGACGCATAGGATCATGAGGGCGGTAAAGTTCTTGCGCAGATAGGCTTCATTGACGACGTTGCCGAACAGCGCGGCCGAGGCGGCGGTGACCGCTGCCGCGACGAGCATCAGCGCGGCGGCTGCTGCGTAGCGCTTCCAGTTGGGCAGGCCGTGTTCCACCAGGACCCGCCGCACCAGCGTGGGCGCGCCATGGGGGTCGGCGAAAAGGGATTGGAACCACGATCGCATTGACTTAAGTCCTTGCCCGGCCGGGGCGGGTTTTTCAAGGGAAAACGGTCGAGTCCGCCCCTATTTCGGCTCGGTGCGCAATGGCGAATGGCTACCGACTGCGTGCCCGCAGCTTGCGTTCCCAGGCCAGCGCGTGGCCGACGATGGTCGCAAGGTCGTCGAGCTGCGGCTGCCAGCCGAGCAGCGAACGCGCGCGCTCGCAGGCGGCCACGATGCGGGCCGGATCGCCAGGGCGCCGCGGGCCGAGCTGGACGGAAAAATCGACGCCCGAGACTTTCTTCACCGTCTCGATCACTTCGAGCACCGAGAAGCCGTGACCGTAGCCGCAATTGAGCGTCACCGAGGCGCAGTCGGCGCGCAGATAGCGCAGAGCGTCGATGTGCGCCCGGGTCAGGTCGGTGACATGGATGTAGTCGCGGATGCAGGTCCCGTCAGGGGTCGGATAGTCGGTGCCGTAGACTTCGATCCGGGGACGCACGCCGAGCGCCGTTTCCACCGCCACCTTGATCAGGTGCGTGGCGCCGCGCGTCGATTGGCCGGTGCGCAGCATCGGATCGGCGCCCGCCACATTGAAGTAGCGCAGGATGACGTAGCGCAGATCATGCGCCTCCCCGGCGTCGCGCAGCATGATCTCGGTCATCAGCTTGGAGGAGCCGTAGGGCGACATCGGAGCAGGCGGCGCGTCCTCGGGAACCGGCACCTGCGCCGGATTGCCATAAACCGCCGCCGTGGACGAAAAGATGAAACGGCGCACGCCGGCCGCCACCGCGGCTGCGATCAGCGTCCGCGAGTTGGCGGTGTTGTTGCGGTAGTAATCGAGGGGCTGACTGACCGATTCGGGAACTACCACGGACGCCGCGAAGTGAATGATCGCGTCAACCCCGTGCCGCTCCATGACCGAGCGCATGAGGTCCCCGTCGCCGGTCTCGGCTTCCACCAGCGGCACGTCAGGCGGAACAGCCCAGCGAAAGCCGGTCGAGAAATTGTCGACGACGACGACCTGTTCGCCGCGATCCACCAGCTCGTGGACCATGTGGCTGCCGATATAGCCCGCGCCGCCGGTCACGAGGACGGTCATGGCGCATATCCGCTCGGTCGAATCATGGCGCCCCGCTCTATATCACGGGCATGAAAAAGTCCTGAGGGACCGGCGCCAGTTCGGGCTGTGGGTCAGCCGGGCGGCCGCGCCACTCCGCCGGGTTGCGGTCAGGCCGCCTGCCGTTGCGGGGGAACGGGGCGCCGCCCGTGGTGCTGCGGGGACCGCTTGGGGGGCGGTCGGCCGGGCAAACCGTTGCGCACGGCGAAATCCATCTCGCAACGACGCACGCCGATATCGGCCAGCGTGCGATCGTCGAGCTGGTCGAGCGCACGAACGGCCTCGCGCCGGAGACGCTCGGCGGCCCAGTGGCGGGCCAGACGGGCGCTCCGCCGGGCCACGAAGCGGAGCCATTCCGTAAGCCCGCGTGCGGCGCTGCGAATGCATGCGCCGATGGCTAAGTTGCGCGCAAGGCGCAGTTGGCGATCAATTTCGAAGGACGACGGCTGCCGCCTCGGGTCGGCGATCTCGAGCATGGCTCAATCTCCTGCTTCCCATGCAGGCACGCCTCGCCGCGGCTGGCACGTGGGCGGATATCTAGCGGTGAACGAGATTCGACGCTTGAGGGAGAATTTCCCTTTGGCGTGAATTTCCCTGGAGATTTCTTGTAGATGTCCTGGAGATTTCCTGAATGTGCTATTCTTCCAGTGCCTTGGTGGTCACCTTCTACGCCGTGCTCGCGTAGATCGGCGACCCGGTGGAACCCGGAGGGAGGCTTGGACTTCCGCTTCGCCGAGTACGAGATCGATATCGGGCGGCATGAGCTGCGCCGAGCGGGCGAAGTCGTCGCCATCGAGCCGCAGGTGTTCGACCTTTTGGTCTACCTCGTTCGGCACCGCGACCGAATCATCAGCAAGGACGAGCTGATCGATGCCGTCTGGCACGGTCGCATCGTCTCGGATGCAGCGCTCAGCTCCTGCATCAGTGCCGCGCGGCGCGCCATCGGCGACAATGGAGACGACCAGCTCCTCATCCGCACGCTCCACAAGCGCGGGTTCCGCTTTGTCGGCCGTGTCGATGACGACATCTCGGCGGCCGCACCCGCAGATGACGCGAGACCTGCGCGGAAGGCTGCCACCGCCCGGGATTCGCGGGAACGCACGGGCGATGCCGAAGCCTCGAGGGTGCAACTGGCACTTCCCGATAAGCCTTCGATCGCCGTCTTGCCGTTTCAGAACATGAGCGGCGATCCGGAACAGGACTACTTCGCCGACGGGCTGACCGAAGACATCATCACGGGTCTATCCCAGCAGCGGTGGTTCTTCGTCATCGCCCGCAATTCCAGTTTTGCTTACAAGGGCGAAGCGGTCGATGTGCGCAAGGTGGCGAGCCAGCTCGGCGTGCGGTACGTCCTCGAAGGCAGCGTGCGCAGGGCCGCCGACCGCGTGCGCGTGACCGGACAATTGATCGACGCCACGCACGGAGTTCACCTGTGGGCGGATAAGTACGATCGTAAATTGACCGATATTTTCGAGCTCCAGGACGACATCACCAACAGCGTCATTGGCTCGGTCGGGCCGGAAATCCTGGTGGCGGAAGCGGCGCGCGTGCGTCGCAAACCGCCGCAGAACATCGACGCCTGGGATCTGGTGATGCAGGCGCTGCCGCACATGTGGCGCATGAGCACGGATGCGCAACGGCAGGCGCAGGAATTGCTGCGCCAGGCCATCGCCCTCGACGCCGAGTATGCCCACGCGCACGCGTTGCTGGGATGGATCCATGTCGTCATGTTCAATTTGGATTCGCGCACGCCGATCGGTGAATTCACCGACAAGGCGCTCGCTGCGGGCGCGCGGGCCCTCACGCTCGACGAGCAGGAGCCTTGGGGCCATCTTGTCGTCGGGCTTGGCCATGCGCGACGGCGGCGCCCCGAGCTGGCCGTGACTCACCTGTCGAAATCGCTCGACTTGAACCCCAACTTCGTGCTCGGCCATGCGGGACTCGGCTACGCATTGGCGTGCGGCGGCCAGCCGGAACGCGGGCTGCAGTCGCTGGCGCAGGCGCAGAGACTGAGCCCGCGCGATCCGTTTCTCGCCATCTATGCGCCGACGGTGCGCTACATGGCGCTGTTTGCGCTTGCCCGGTACGAAGAGGCGGTTGCCGTGTGCCGTTCCACCGCGGCATTGCACCCCCATCATGCCGGTGCCTGGCGACTGATGACCGTATCCCTGGCGCTGCTCGGCAGAATCGACGAGGCAAAAGACGCTCTTGCGCACACGCTCACCCTTCAGCCCGATCTTTCCAGCGCCCATGTCACAAACAACACGGTGTTCGCCGATCCGGCGGATCGTGCCCGCTTTCTCCTCGGACTGCAGAAGGCCGGGTTGGAGAACTAAACAAACGCGTGGACGATGAGGCGGCCGCGCTGCGGCTCGTTGGTGACGAGCGCGACGAGCTTCTTCGCCCAGCGCGACGATGGCGTATACATGACCTCGGCGCGGGCAAAGCCGGCGGCGTTGAGCGCATCCAGCACCCATGCACGAGTCGGATAACCGCCGTGGTGCCATTTGAACTTGGTTGCGTCCTCGTCGCCGGGAAAGAACGTGATCAGGGGGACCCATTCGTGCACGGCGGGCAGCAGCGAATGGGTTTCGAGGATGAGCTGGCCGGCCGTCACGCTCCTGATCCGCTCGAGGCCGACCAGCGGATTGCGCATGTGGTAGAGGACGCCGGCGCAGAAGACGAGATCGAAGCGCCCGACTGCCTCCGGACTGAGATCATGCACATCCATGCGGCGGTACTCGACCTTGCTCTTGAAATGCTCGCGCGCGAGGAGAAAGCAGTCGAGCGCGCCATGATCCCAGGCGTAGGTGTCGATGGCCAGCACGCGGGCGCCGCGCCGCTCGAATTCGAACGAGAAATAGCCGTCCCACGCGCCGATATCGAGCACTGTCTTGCCGGAGAGATCGGCGGGGATTTGCAGCAGACGCAGACGGCGGCGAAAACGCCGCTGCACGTGCCAGGGCCGCGTCACCAGGCCGTTGCCGAAATCTAACGGAGAGTGGAATCGCGGCAGGAGCGCCTGGACGCGTGCCCTCAGATCGTCTTGTTCGGACATCCGCGTGAGCGTAGCTGGTGGGCCGTCAATGGCCCGTCACCTGCCGCACCTCGTTGAGCACGAAGTTGCCGACCCGCTTGCCGCGGTTGCGCAAGAACCGGACGGTGCCGGCATCGACGAAGTAGGTGAGCAGAATGCTGTCGCGCGTGTCGACCTCGGAGCCGACCGGGTCGGCCGAGTGCCAGGTGACGTCGCTCACCGCAAAGGCGTAGCCGGTGTTGCGGGCAAACCGCATCTGTGCGCCCCGCGTCAGGGTTCCGTCCGGCTGCCGGCCGTGAAAGATCGTGCCGATGTTCACGTGGGCGTCGTCGCGCGGCAGGTAGAGCTGAACCGTGATCCCTTTCCATTGCGTATCGGTGTGCGGCAGGATCTTGTAGCCCGGAACGTCGCGGGTGAGGATCGGGACCGGATAGAGAGCGACGTCGGCGAAGCTCTCGCCGAAGCGCCGCCTGAGCTCGGGGGCGAGGCGGCGGACGAAAGCGGCCTGGACCTCGCTCGAGCACAAGGCGCGGCCGACGATGTCCCAAACCGGGCGCTTCTCCGCCGGAAGGCTGCGGATGTATTCTGGGAACAGGTCGATCTTCACCCGCGTCGGCGTTCCGTCCTCGCGCACGTCCTCCTTGCGCCGCCCCGACATGCGCCGGTAATCCGAGGTGACCGGCATTGCCGCCAGCATGGCCGCATAGACGTTCTCCGGAAAGACGCGATCGAATTGGAGATGATAGAACGGGCTGTCGACAGCGCGCGCCGAATCCACGGACGTCGCGACGAAGGCGATCAGATCCTTGACGGCGCGGCTGCGGTCCGTCGCGCTCAATCCAACCGTTTGATCCATGCTGGCTGACCCGTCTCTCAGCTGACGTTTCGGGAGCTCCCCGGAACGAGGATTACATCCGATCGTCACGGCTGCGCAAGCTTGCCGGCTCCGCCGCGGGTCCTTCTGGCGCCGCACGGAGATTGTGCGCCAGCATCGCTAGGCGTGGGACGAAAAGCCCCAATGGTATAGAACGCGCCGGAAACCCCGCGGGGAGAGGGAGCAGAGCCATTGCACGGCCAGGCGCTCGATGAGCTCGAGCTCATCGTCCCTAATCTCAACTGGCGCTATTCCGGGGTCACGGCGACGAACCGCGCCATGGCCCCGCTGATGGCCAATCACTGTCGGGTTGCCTGGCTCGGTCCGCATCGGCCCGCGAGCATTCCACGCCTGGGCATTATCGAGCTCTTGCGCCTGCGCTTCCGCCCGCCACGCCGCCGCGCGGTCCGCATCTGGCATGCGCGGCGCAACGTAGAGATGATCGTCGGCGTGCTCCTGCGGGCGCTGGGCTTTCGCTTGGGCCTGGTCTTCACGTCGGCGGCCCAGCGCCATCACACCTGGATTACGCGCTTCCTGATCGCCCGCATGGACGCCATCATCGCCACCACAGAAGCGGCGGCGTCCTACCTCAGGCGCACATGCACCGTGATCCATCACGGTGTCGACACCGAGCTCTATTGTCCTCCGGCCGACCGGCAGGAGGCGTTGGCGGCGGCGGGTCTGCCCGGCAAGTATGGGATTGGCGCCTTTGGGCGGGTGCGTCCGCAGAAGGGCACCGATGTTTTCATTGCGGCGATGTGCCGGCTGTTGCCGCACTATCCCGATTTCACCGCGATCGTCATCGGACGGGTGACGCTCGAGCACCGCGTTTTCTTCGAACGGCTACGCAGCGAGGTCGAGAAGGCGGGGCTGCGCGATCGCGTGCATTTTCTCGGCGAGCTGCCGATCGCCGAGGTGCCGCGCTGGTATCAGCGCGTCGCCATCTATGCGTTCGCCTCGCGCGAGGAAGGATTCGGGCTGACCCTGGTGGAAGCGATGGCGGCAGGCACGGCACTGGTCGCGGCACGCGCCGGCGCGGCTGAGACGGTGGTCAGCGATGGCGACACGGGCGTTCTGGTCGCGCCGGGCGACGTCGATCAACTGGTTCGCGCGCTCGAGCCGCTGATGCGCGAACCGCAACGCGCCGCCGACATGGGGCGGCGCGCGCGCGACCGGGCGGTCGCGCAGTTCAGCCTTGCGCGCGAAGCGGAGCGGATCGCCGCCGTGTATCGGCAAATCTGGGAGGGCGAGAAGAATTGAGGCTCAGCCGCGCGCGACATCGGCGAGGCACTGTTCGACGAATGCCGCGAGGTCGCCGCCGGGAAACAGAAATCCTCGAATTCCCGCCGCCTGGGCGGCGGCGAGGTCGGTGTCGCGGTCGCCGATGAGGAAACTCCGGGAACGATCGACCGGCCAAGTGCGCATGAGATCGGTGAGCATGCCGGGCGCGGGCTTGCGCCAGTCGGACGACCGGCAATAGGCCGGCACCGAACCTTCGGGATGGTAGGGGCAAAAGCGCACGTCGTCGATGCGGGCGCCGCTCCGTGCGAGCTCGTCGCGCATGAAGGCGTGCAGCGCCTCCACCTGCGCCTCCGTGAACAGGCCGCGCGCGACCCCCGACTGGTTGGAAATGAGAAACACCAGATAGCCGGCCTCGTTCAGGCGTCGGATCGCGGCGGCGGCGCCGTCGATCCAGCGCAGACGGTCGGGACTGATGACGAAGCCGTCGTCGTGATTGACCACGCCGTCGCGGTCGAGAAAGGCTGCCGGCTTGAGATTGCCGTCCGCTCGCGCCGCCATGGCGTCAGCTATCACCGGCGCCCGATGATCCGAGATCGCGCTCCACCAGCGCGCAGATCGCGTGCGCGGCCGTCATATGGATCTGCTGGATCACGGCGGTCTCGTCGCTGGGCGCCACCAGGCACAGGTCGCACAATGCGCGCAGTGGCGTGCCTTGTTGGCCAGTGAAGCCGATCGCGACGAGGCCGCCCTCGCGTGCGGCTTTGAGGGCGGCGAGCACGTTGGGCGAGCGGCCGGACGTGGAGAGGGCGAGAAGCAGGTCGCCGCGCTGGCCGAGCCCGCGCACCTGACGCTCGAAGACGCACTCGAAACCGTAATCGTTGCCGATGGCAGTCAGCACCGCCGGATCGGTGAGCGCGACGGCCGGCAACGGGCGCCGCTCGGTCGCGAAGCGCGAAAGCAGCTCGGCGGCGATGTGCTGGGCGTCCGCCGCGCTGCCGCCGTTGCCGGCGATCAGGACCTTGCCGCCTGCGCGCAGCGCCGCCGCGATGGCGTCGGCAATTGCAAGCGTAGCCGCCAGCAGGTGGCGGTCGCCGGCCGCCCGGCCGAGCGCCTCGACCGAGCGGGCGAAATAGGCGGCGACGGCGTCCTCGCGTCCGCTCATGTCGGGTCCAGGGCTGTGCTGGTGAACGTGGTACCGGCGGTCACGCGGTGGCGCAAGCGCGTCGGTCAGCGCGCCGCGACCGTTCCGGCGCTCTCCAGCGTGCGGCGCACGGCGTCGAGCACCGGCTCGACCGGAATGTCTTCGGTGCGTCGGTGGTCGAGACGCGTGCAGCCCTTGCGGCCACAGCTCGAGCAGACGGCGGAAGTGGGCTCGATGGCGGCGGCCAGCGGGTTGAGCGGTCCGGTCAGATGCGGGCTGCTCGGACCGAAAATACCCACCGCAGGCGTAGCGAGCGCAGCCGCCACGTGGAGCAGGCCGGAATCGTTTGCCACCGCCACATCGGTGGCGGCGAGTGCCAAAATGGCGTCGCGCAGGTCTTCTCCCGTGAGGTCGCGCACGGCCGCGCCGCCAGCATTGGCGATGTCGGTTGCCAGGGAGCGATCATCCGGGCTGCCGAGCACCCACACGGCAACTCCGTCCGCCGCCAATGCACGCGCGAGTTCCCCGTAACGTTCGACCGGCCAGCGCCGCCCCGGTCCCACCGTTGCCGGGCAGAGCGCAACCACCTGGCTTTCGTTGAGCCCGCGGCGCGCCCGCCAGGCGGACACCTCGGCGGCGGGCACCACCAGGGTAGGAAGCGGCAGCGAGGCGGGGAGGGCAGTTCGTTTGGGTAAGCTCAATGCCACTTTGCGATCGAGCATGCGTTCGAGCCCGCGCTCGCCCCAGCGCACGTCGTTGAGGAGAACGAAGCGCCCCTCGCCGGCGAACCCCGTGCGCTCCGGGATCCCGGCGAGAAAGGGCGCGAGCGCAGATTTCCAGGTCCGCGGCATGACCAGCGCGGAGCCGTAGCCCTCGGCCGTGAGCCGTTGCGCGAGCTCCCATTGCTTGGCCAGCGCCAGCCGCCCGCGCGGAAGCTCGCTGACGATCCCCTTGCGCACGCCCGGCATGTAGTCGATGAGCGGCAGGGTGCGCGCAGTCGTGAGCATGTCGACTGGCCGGCGGGGGGAACGGGCGTTGATGAGCCGCACGGCGGTATGGCAACGGACGAAATCGCCGATCCACATATAGGGAACGATGAGGATCGGCCGTGTGTCGACGTCCGGCGCCGCTTGCGCCGTCGACGTCGCAGCAGTTTCGTCCATTGCACCCATCGCTCGCCGGTTAGCCCGCCCGGTCATGGATTTCCAGCCCGTCGTATTGCGCCTGCGGCCCGAGTGGGGCAAAGGAGGCCCAAGATCATGGCTTAGCCGAGGGGCAATGTTCGATTTCGCCAAGCGCCTGTCCGAGCTCGACCAGGCCAGCGTGCTATGCGTCGGCGACCTCATGCTCGACACGTACGTCTACGGCGAGGTCGAGCGCATTTCGCCTGAGGCGCCGGCGCCGGTGCTCGCGGTGACGCGCGAGGAGCTCGTCATCGGCGGAGCCGGAAACGTGGCGCGCAACGTCGCCAGCCTCGGCGCACGCTGCATTTTCGTTGGCGTCGTGGGTGATGATGGCGCCGGCAAGACCCTGGAGTCAGCCTTTGCTCAGCAGACCGATCTGATCGAGTCGCGCCTGGTGGTCGATCAGGCGCGTCCGACCACGCGCAAGACGCGCTTCGTCTCCGAGCACTTCTCGACGCATTTGCTGCGCGCCGATTGGGAGCTCGCCCGGCCAGTCGCATCCGACGTCGCAACCGCGGTGATCGCCTACGCGACGAACGCTCTGCCGCGCGTCGGGGCCGTCGTCCTCTCCGACTACAGCAAAGGGGTGCTGTCGCCGGCGGTGGTGCGCGCCGTGATCGCCGCCACCGCCAGGCTGGGCAAGCCGGTCATCGTCGATCCCAAATACGGCGACTACAGCCTCTACAAGGGCACGACGCTGATCACGCCCAATCGCCGCGAGCTCGCGGAAGCGACGCGGATGTCGGCGGCGTCGGATCAAGAGCTCGCCGCGGCCGCATCGGCGCTCGCCGAGATGGTGCAAAGCCAAGCGGTGCTGGTGACGTTGAGCGAACACGGCATGACGCTCGTCGAGCGCGGCCGCGCGCCGGTCCATGTGCCCGCCTACGGCGTAAAGGTGCTCGATGTATCGGGCGCCGGCGACACCGTGGTCGCCGCCATGGCGACGTTTCTTGCCGCCGGTGCCGGCTACGAGGAGGCGATGCGCGCCGCCAATGCGGCGGCCTCGGTGGTGGTGGGCAAGCGCGGCACCGCCACCGTATCGGCGGCAGAGTTGCGCGCCCGCATCCTTCCCGAGGCCGCGCTCGCGCCCGAGCAGAAGATCGTGCCCGACTGGTCGGCGCTCGATCGGCGGCTCGATGCCTGGCGGCTGGAGGGCCTGCGCATCGGCTTCACCAACGGCTGCTTCGATCTCGTCCACCCCGGCCATGTCGAACTGTTGGCAAAGGCGCGCGCCCACTGCGACCGGCTGGTGGTCGGCCTCAACAGCGACGGCTCGGTCCGCCGGCTCAAGGGCGACGGGCGCCCGGTGCAAGCCGCGGCGGCGCGCGCCGAGGTGCTCGCCGCCATGGAGGCGGTCGATCTCGTGGTCCTGTTCGATCAGGATACGCCGCTCGAGCTGATCCGCCGCATCCGGCCGAAGGTGCTGGTGAAGGGCGCCGACTATGGATTGGACCAAGTGGTGGGACGCGAGCTGGTCGAGGCCGACGGTGGCGAGGTCATCCTGGTCGATATCGTGCCGGGACACAGCACGAGCGAAATCGTCGGGCGCTCGCGCCGACATGCCAAGGCGTGAGCAATGCCTGCGGGACCGATGAACGCCATCCTTCCCTATGCGGCCGAAAATCGCCTGAAGGAGGAATTCTTCGGCCACTCAGACAACGGTTTTTTCGTCGAGGTCGGGGCGAACGATCCCGAGCAATGGTCGCAGTCGTTCCATCTCGAGCGACTGGGCTGGCACGGCATCGTGGTCGAGCCGCAGCCGCATCTCGCCGAAATGCTGCGCCAGCGACGCACGGCCAAAGTTTACGAAGTGGCCTGCTCGGCTCCCGAGAACGCCGGCGAGCGCATGACGCTGCACCTTGCGGGTGGCCATTCGTCATTCGATCCGATGCTCAAGGTCGCCGACGTGCGGCCCGAGGGCAGCTTGGAGGTGCCGCTCAGGACACTCGACGAGATCCTGGCCGAGACCGAAGCACCGAGCCCGATCGATTTCCTCGCGATCGATGTCGAGGGGCATGAGATGGAGGTGTTGCGCGGCTTCGACTTTGCACGCTGGCGGCCGCGGCTGATCATGGTCGAAGATCTCGTGCTCGACATGCGGCTGCATCGCTTCATGCAGTCGCAGAGCTACAAGTGGATACGGCGCACTGACGTCAACAGCTGGTATGTGCCGTCCGAGTCGCCATTGCGGGTCGGCCTGATCGGGCGATGGCAGTTCTTTCGCAAATATTATCTGGGAACGCCGTTTCGGCGGCTGCGCGAGACCTTGCGTCGCCTGCGCGCGCGGCTGCGACGCACAGGCGCATGATGTTGTCATCCGGTGCGCCGGACGATCACCTGATAGCCCTTGGCGAGCAACCGATAGCGGCCCTCCTGCGCTGCGAGGAAGTCGTCGACCGCCGCCTGCGGCCGTTCGTCCGGGCGAAATTCCGGTGCCCATTCGTAATCGTCCCAGATCACGATGCCATCCGGCGCGAGCATCTTCCACACCGACGTCGAGTCGCCCATCACGTCCTCGTAACGGTGGCCACCGTCGATATAAGCGAGGTCGAATTGTCGGCCCTGCGCGATCAACGAGTCGAGCGCCGGCGCCGAGCGGCTCTTGATCTTCTCGACCCTGTCGGAGAACGGTGCGAGATTGCGGTTGAACCGTGCCTCGATCCCGGGGAGGTGGTTTTCCAACAGCTTGTAGACATAGCCCTCTTCCGCGGTACCCTCGAACGTATCGATGCAGACGATCGTGGAGCGCGGCAGATATTTCAGGAAAAACATCGCCGAGCGGCCCTCGAACGAGCCGATCTCGAGGATCTTCGCCGGCCGGTCGCGCAGCGGGGCGAGCACGCGGCGCCAGATCGAATAGTTCTTCCAGATCCAATCGGACGTGAAGTCGCCGCGCCAAAACCATGGGCGATATCGGACTCGATAGAACACTTTGGCGATCGGCGACGGATCCCTGAAGATGGGATCAGACATATGGCGGTCTTTATGCTGCTGCACGGATGTCAACCGAATCCTCGATCTTCAAGTCGCACGTGGCCGGGCGGCACTGTCGGACATGCTGGCGACGGCACAGGCGCTGCGCTAGCATCCCGTAGACCAGCCAATTGATAGCGGTCAACCGAACATTCCCAACATCGTCGACATGCTCGCTTCGTTCAAGCAAACCCGGTCCTACATCACGTTCAAGGAATGGACGAAGGCGCTGCGCCGCCGGGCGAAGCTTTCCTACTATCGCGGGACGCAATATCGCTGTCCCATCTGCGACATCCGGCTGCGGGCTTTCAAGCCGATCTGGCGGTCGTTCTGGACCGACTACCAACAGTACGAATTCATCCGTTCGCCCTTCTCCATGGAAACGTTCAACCCCGGGGCGTTTTCATGCCCGGCCTGCGACGCCTACGACCGCGAGCGGCTGACCGCGCTCTACCTCGACCGCGCTTTCCGCGCGTTCGATCCAAAGCGGCGCTACCGCCTGGTCGAGTTTGCTCCGGCGCATGCGCTCCACCGCATGATCAAGCGGCATCGGTTGGTCGAATACCGAAGCGCGGACCTGATGCGCAACGACGTGGACGACCGCGTCGACATCACGAACTGCCCCTATGACGACCGTTCGGTGGACGTGTTCCTGTGCTCGCATGTGCTCGAGCATATCGAGGACGATCGTAAGGCCATGCGCGAGCTCCATCGCATCCTGGCGCCGGACGGCTTCGGCGTCGTGCTGGTGCCGCTTTTTCCCGACGTCGACGAAACGCACGAGGATGCGCAGATCGCGACTTTGCACCAGCGCTGGAAATATTTCGGCGGCGGCGATCACGTGCGCCAATACGGCAAGCAGGATTTCATGGATCGGCTGGCGGCGGCTGGATTCAGGGTCGATCAGCTCGACATCAATTATTTCGGCAAGGATGTTTTTCGCGAAGCCGGGATCGCGGAGAATTCCGTCCTTTACGTGCTGCGCAAGCAGGAGCGGGCGCAGTCAACCCTGCATTAGGTTAGATCTCTGATTGCACGCGGGAAGGGGCGTGCGAGAATGACGACCTGAGCGGCGGAGTGGCACCGGACATAAGGAATGTGATATAGTGGGTCATGGTCAAGACATTGGAAATAGCGATCGCGAAGGCTGCGTCTCTGCCCGAACCGGCGCAGGAACAGCTCGGCCGCGAGCTGCTGGAGCGCATCGAAACACTGGCGGAGCTGCGGGCCGAGATCGAGATCGGTATCCGGGAGCTAGACGCTGGCCTGGGCGAGGAACTGGATATCGAAGACGTTATCCGCCAAGCCCGCGCAGAGCATGCCAGGAAGGCGTAGGCGAGTCGTCTGGGCTCCGAAGGCCAAGCAGGACCTGCGCGAGGTCTGGCTCTATTACGCCCGCGTGGCATCGCCTGAAATTGCCGACAAGCTGGTGCGGGAAATTGATGGAGCAGGCGAGCGGCTGGAACAGGATGCATTGATGTGGCGGGCGCGTGATGAAATCCTGCCTGGCCTGCGTTCTGTCGTGATCCATCCGTACGTCGTTTTCTACAGGTCGACAGACACAAACGTTGAAATCGCCCGCGTTCTTCACGGGCGGCGGAATTTTGCCGCCATTTTTCGCACGGGCGAGAGTTAGGTGGTTTACGAGCAGATCACCAGGCCGTTGCTGCGCGACTTGACAAAGGAACTTCAAATCCGCCGCACGAGACGCTGCCAGCCGTAGAGCAGGAGGGCGGCGAGCGCGAGCGCCGACAGCAACCACAGCGCCGCCAGCCACGGATTCACCGGAAAGGCGTCTTTGAGGCCTTGCAATACGATCGAAACCGCCGTCGTGGCGCTCACGGCCGCCAATCTCCCAGGAACCGCTTCTTGAAGATCACGCGCAGCATCCGCAGCGCGGTCTTGCTGATCTTGAAATAGTTATCCGAGTGCTTGGACGTGCCGCTCACGCGCGCGTAATAGCTCACCGGGATCTCGATCACGCGTCGACGCGCGCGCAGCATCTCGATCATCATTTCCGGAGAGAATTCCGGCCCCACGCCTTGCATGCGATCGCGGATCTTGAGCCAGGCCTCCTTCCACACCGCGCGGAAGGTGCAGCCGACGTCGGTGAAGCGCGGCTGCTGTCCCCACCACATGACCTCGACCAGCTTGCCGACCAGCACGTTGCCCCAGCGCACGAGCCCGCGCATGTTGGTGCCCTGCTCGATGAGCTCGCGGGTTGTCCGGGTGCCGATCACCATGTCGGCGTCCTTGAGGTATTCGAGCAGCTTGTCGAGGTCCTTGGCGTGGAACGAATGGTCGGCTTCGGCGACGATGAGGATGTCGCCCACGGCATGGTCCAGGCCATATTTGATGCTGTCGCCGTATCCTTTCAGCGCCACGGTCTCGACGCGGGCGCCGTGCTGGCGAGCGACCTCTTCGGTGCGGTCGCGTGAGGAGTTGTTGACGATGAGCACTTCGTGCACGTGCGGCAGGAAATCGTCGATCGCATAGCCGATCGATTCCTCCTCGTTGTAGGCCGGCACCACCAGGCTCAATTTGTACTGACCGAACTTCAGCTTGCGACCGGCATAATTGGCGTCGTTGTAATCCTCGATCGAATTGACGTTGAAATACTGGCCCTGCACGTGCAGCGCGGTGACGCGCTCGCCGCCGTCGATCGCGTTCATGAGCGCATCCGTCAGCTCGATCTTTCCTGAGCGCGCCGACGGCGCCGTCTTGCCAATCCAGTCCGCCATGCGCGGATGGAACACGTAGGTGCCGACGCCGAGCACCTGGTCATGGGTCGAGGACGGCTTCTCTTCCACCCGGGCGACGCGGTCATCGACGATTTTGACGCCGTAGTTCTTCAGGATCTGCCGCTTGTTGCGGGTGTGATGAACACCGCATGCCGCAACTGCCGAGCCGAGATCGAGCCCGGCAAAGTCGGCGTGGTTGGATTCGAGGTAGAGCTCGTCGCCGAGGATCGTCACGAACGGAGCGGCGATCCGGTCCATGGCAAGGAGGAGGCCGCGCGCCAGGCCGATCGTCGGATCGGGGCAACGCAGGAATGTCAGATCGACGCCCAGCGCCTCGCCCGATCCGAGCGCGGCGCGGACCTGGTCCTCCAGATAGCCGACGATGATGGTGATGTCGCGTATGCCAAGCTGATCGCGCATGATCTCGATGTTGCGCACGATCAGCGGCTTGCCGGCGATTTCGAGCAGGACCTTGGGGATGCGCTTGGTGGCCGGATAAGCACGAATGCCCTGACCTGCGGCGGGGATCACACCGTGAAACGCCATGGAGGAAACGCCGGTCAACTGTCACACAGATGCCGAGCGCTTACGTCTTCGGCGGACAGAACGGGAAACGCTCGACGAGTCTAATATGGCGGGGAAGCCAGGAGCAAGTGCTCTCCGGTCCGGCCCGGCGCAGGCCCTGCTTGATCGGCTCGAACTGGCCGAACACCGCATTGATTGTGAGGAGAAGCGCGCCCAGCGGGAAAGCCAGGCGGTGCGATGCCGGGGCGGAAAAATTCGCCAACAGCCAGCAGGCGGCGATGACGACCAGCGGGTCGGCGTAGATGGCGTACTCGATGTGCAGATCGCGCAGCGTTCCGACAGCGTCCAGCCCCCAGGCTGCGGCCAGGAGAATGCCCACCTGCCCGACGAGCAGGCGCTCGCCGCGCCGCCACGCCATCACCATTCCGGCGCACACGAGCCATTGCAGGAAGACCGTCGCCCGCGTCGAGAAATGAAGCACGAAAGTGAAACGGGCGAACACGTCGGCGATGCCGAAGACCACTGACTGAAAGAGCCGCGAGCTGAACACGCCATCGCCCGTTGCGAGCTGCGGGTCGGAGAACGAAGCCCACGCCATCATGTGCTCGATCGGATTGACGACGGAGAGCACGTTCTGCGGATGGTAGCGGATGTCGAGAGCGAGCAATCCGGCGCACACGCCGATGAACGCGGCAAGCAGCGTTGCGATGGTTTCCAAAGGGGGAACGCGCCAGATCGCCGCGAAGGCCAGGATCGCCGCTACCACCCATGCGGCGACCATCGCCTGGTAGAGGCCGACGATACCGAATGGCGGCGGCGGAAAGGGAAAGAGCGATGTCGGCCGCTCGACAAGCCCGAGACGGATCAGGTCGGCGGCGGGGATCGCGGTGAGCAGCGCGGCGGCCGCGAGCAGCGCAATCGGCACGATGGCGCGCCGCGGCGAATGCCAGGAGGAACCGGCGTTGTCGCCGCGCACGCCGAAGAACATCGCGACCACGGTCCAGGCGAGCGCGAGCAGGATGGCCTGCACCTTGTTGACGACGCCGAGCGTGCACAGCATGACGGCGATGCCGACGACAGCCGGGCGCCAGCGCCAATCGGGCGAACGCGCCGCCTCGAGCAACAGCAGCAATCCAGCGAACTCGAGGCCGGCGGCGAGCAGGTCCGTGCGGATGACCCGGGCGTGCCACATGACCGCGCTGGAGAGGGCGAGCATGAGGATGCCGAGCGCGGCAATGCGCCAGTCGGCAACCAGACGCCGCAGCAGGGCCGCGAATACGCCGACGAAGCAGAGAACGAGCACGAGCGACAGGAGCCTTCCTGCCCGAACGGCGGCGGTCCACACCAGCTCGAAATTCACGCTGTCGGCGGCAGGAGGAATGTCCGAGAGCGCGATCACCTTGAGGGCGCCGATGCCGTGCAGAAGCCGGAACCAAACGTCGGTGAGCAACACATTGAGATGTCCGGGATGATCGAAGAAATCCTGCGGCCGCCCGTCGTTGAGCAGAAACCCCTGATACACCATCATGAAGTCCATATCGGCGCGGCGCCAATACGGATACCAGTAGCCGAACAGGAAAAACGAGACGACGATTGCCGCCATCGCGGCCACGATCGTGCCGGTCCAGCCGAACACGAGCACGCCGAAAAGCCCTTGGCGCGATCGGGTCTTCCGGATTGTCTCGATGTGGGCGTGCATCGGCGCTACGACTACAGGGTTCGACGAATTCGTACAATTGGAACGGAGTTCCCCTTCGCCCGAAAAGGCTCTAACAGTGTGAGCACGATGGACTGCCGCGCATCATGAGCACCGGCACGCCGACCAGCGGGCCCATTCTCGTCACCGGCGCTGCCGGCTTCATCGGATTCCATGTCGCGCGTCGGCTGCTGCAGGACGGACGCAGCGTCGTCGGCGTCGATAACATCAGCGCCTATTACGATCCCGCCTTGAAGCAGGCCCGGCTCGCCGAGCTCGCCCCGTTTCCGGAGTTCCGTTTCGAGAAGCTCGATCTGGCCGAGCGAGACAGCACCGCGTCGCTGTTCGGCGATCACCGCTTTCCCTATGTGGTGCATCTCGCCGCACAACCGGGCGTGCGCTATTCGCTGATCGACCCGCATGCCTATGCGGACGCCAACCTCATCGGCTTTCTCAACGTGCTCGAAGGCTGCCGCCACGGCGGCTGCCGTCATCTCGTCTATGCCTCGTCCTCCTCGGTCTACGGCGCCAATACCAAAGTGCCGTTCCGCACGTCGGACAATGTCGATCATCCGGTGAGCCTCTACGGGGCGACCAAGAAGGCCAACGAGGCAATGGCGCATGCCTATGCTCACCTTTATGGATTGCCGGTCACGGGCCTGCGTTTTTTCACCGTGTACGGGCCGTGGGGCAGACCCGACATGGCGCCATGGCTGTTCACGCAGGCGATCAGCGAGGGTCGGCCGATCCGCCTGTTCAATCACGGGAAGATGCGACGCGACTTCACCTATATTGACGACATTGTCGAAGCGGTCGTCCGTCTGATCGAGCGCCCGCCGGCCGGCGATCCGGCCTGGTCGGGTGAAGCGTCCGATCCAGCGAGCAGCGCGGCGCCCTGGCGCCTCTACAACATCGGCAACAACCGGCCGGTCGAACTCGATCACTTCGTGCGCGCGTTGGAAGCGGCGGTCGGCAAGCCTGCCGTGCGCGAGCTCGTGCCGATGCAGCCGGGCGACGTGATCGAAACCTATGCGGACGTCGCCGACCTGCAGGCGGCGGTCGGATTCCGGCCCGACACGCCCATCGAGGATGGTTTGCGCCGCTTCGTCGACTGGTACGTGAACTATAAGAAGTGAGGACGCCACTCTACATCCGAACCCGCCGCTTGCCCGTCACCATGCGGGCCATCAATGTGCCGTCGCTGTTGCGGCTGAGCGATGCCTCCATTTCGACGCCATCGTCATCGGCGTTCCAGTGGTGGATGCGATAGATCAGGGTGTCGTCGGGGTCGCTGTTGGCGAAATAGAATACGTCGCGGTGCTGCGTGCTCAAGTCGCGTGCAAAAGCCGGACCAGCGAAACGCATGGCGCAAACATCATTGATGATCGGATAGGCGGCGAAATAGAGCAGGCCAACGCCGTTGATGTCGTGCGGCGGAATGATGTCATACTGGCACTCGAATATCGGCGGTGCCTGCTCGCGGGCGCGGCGGGCGCGGTACTCGTGAGCGAATTCCGGCAAATCGGCATGATCGGGAATTGCGCAGCCGACCGGTATCTCGGGCTGACCTTTGAGCAGCGACGTGTTGGCGCCCGCCTCGCCGTACTTGGAGAAGCTCGACATCACCCGCACCAGCGCCGACCGGCCATCGCCCCGCACGCCCGCATCGCTGAAGAACATCATGGCGCCATAACGCGAGCCTTTGGCGGCGACGGTAATAGTCTCGTTCTCCACATAGGCCGCAAGCGGCGCGGTCGAGCTCAGCTGGACGCGCGTGAAAGTGGCGTAAAGGCGGTTTCCGCCGGCGTCGGTCAGTCGGCTCGACGGCTGGCCGAGCGCGCGGGTGATCAGGCTCCAATGGATATCGCCAACCTCCTTGAGCAACCAGGATTCCGAAAGCCCGCCGAGCGCCATTTGCGGCATGTTCAGATCGTACACGCGTTGCTCGCTGGCGGGCGCGGTCGAAACGGCGCGGGCGCCCGGTGGCCTGGATCGACCCCGGGCACGATACGGACTAGGTTCCTCAAGGAATGAAATTTGCTCGACGCCGGCTGCGGCGCCGCGCTCTGTGCCGGCCAGGATGCGCACGACATCGCCAGGCGTGATCACCGAGCTCCACGACTCGTCGTCGATGACCGTGGCGAACGATTGTTCGATTCTGGTGCGCAGCGTCAGCATGGCGAAGCTGTCCACGGCGAGCCGGGCGAATGGCGTATCGAGATCGTCTTGGGAAAATGCCGGAAGCTCGGTCCGGATCAGCTCGATCAGCTGCGCGCCGAGCGCGCCTTCTACAAGGTCGGGCGTGCCGCTACGCTTGTTTGCGGCGACGGCTTCTTCGCTCGCCTGCGGAAGACCTTTGATTTCGCGGCAAGCCGCGACGAATCCCGAGATGTCGTCGCTTTGCAGCAATGGACGCAGCTGCCGAACCTGCGTGGCGTCGAGCTCCCACCAGCGCAGCTCCAGCAAGGTCGCGATGGCTTTGTCGGGAAAGCGCTTGCGCACGACACGGGCAGGATTGCCTAACACGACGGCGTAGGGAGGAACATCGTCGATCACCACCGCGCCTGCACCGACGATGGCGCCGTCGCCGACCGTGACGCCCGACACAATCGTGGCGTTCGCCGCAATCCACACGTCCGAGCCGACGACGATGTCCCCCCGGGAAGTAGGAAGCTCGTCACGGGTTAGCGCGCCGAAAGCCAACCCAAGCGGGAACGTCGTGACCGCGTCGGTGCGGTGATGTCCGCCGAGGATGAACGTCGCCCCCGCCGCAATACTGCAATACCGGCCAACCTTCAGGCGCGCGGAATCACCGAAGGTCCTGACCGCCGGTGCGCCAATCGAATAGTCGCCGATCTCGAAACCGTGGCGCGCCACATGATAGGCAAGCGTCCGCCGCAACTGATGACAGCGGGGAACTGATCTCGCATGCCATCGCACACGCTGCCGCTTCCAGAACTCCGACAAGGTCGACATGAGGTTACTCGGAGCTCGCGCGCCGGGCCGCATCCAGACGCAGATATGACCAATCAATGCGTGCCACGGTCATATTCTATTTCCGCGCGCAATCAATGCACATCAGCCGCAGGAACCGAGTGGACCGATCGGGCCGCGCGGCGTGTCGAGCTTGAACGCGTAGTAGGTGCGGGCCGACGTCGGGCCGGTCCTGGCGTCGAAAGCGCCGAGCGCTTCGACCTGGGCGAACTGGGCGGCGAGGCGCGTTGTGGCGGAGCAACGGCTGACGAACAGAAGCGGCCGCGGCGTCGTGTCGGAAAGCGCGCGCGTGAGCTCGAATTGGTGCGCCGCAGTCGCTCCAATCGGCCACGCCATGACGGCCTCCGGCTGATCGCGCCAATAATAGAGAAGGGAAGCGACGTCGTCGCGCTGGTCGCCGACGATGGCGCGGGCGCCGACCTGTTGCGCCAGCCGGCCGGTCGCTTCTCCCAAGGCGCGCCAGCCGAGCGTGCGGCGGTAAGCATCGCCGAGCACGGGAACGTGGAGCCCGGTTGCTTGCGTGTCCCCGGCCAGAAACAGCGCCTGCACGAATAAGCCGACGGCCAGACTGAGCGTCAGCCATTTCCAGGCGGCCCTGCGGATCATGATGGCGACCACCACGATCACTCCGGAAATGAACGCCGTGACCGCCCAGTTGGCGAAGGCGCGGCTGATGATCGCCGTCGCCGTGATGAGAACGAGCGGAGGAATCGCAAAGGCGAGCATCAGCCGATCGGCGCGAGTGATGAGCGGGGAGGCGATTCTGACCAACGTCGCGAGCAGCACGCCAAAGAGAACCGGACCGAATACCGCGAACTGCGAGGCGATGAATTCGAGCGCCCGCAGCGGATTGAGCTTCAAGCCGCCGCCCTGGATGTTGTCGCCGGTGTGCTTGAAGGTGGCAAGGCCGTGGGTGAGGTTCCAGTAAATGTTCGGGGCGATCACCAGGATGGCGATGCCTAACGCGAGCCACAGCTCGGGCTTGCGCAGGAGCAGGCGGGCATCGCGGTCGAACCAGGCCGCCAATGCGGCGCCGAGGAGGAAATACGCCATGGCGTATTTGGCAAGCGCGCCCAATCCCAAAGCGATGCCGAGCACGATGGCCCAGCGTCGATCCGCACCGTTGAGGAGCTTGACGTAAGCAAGCAGGGCGAGCGCCCAGAAGAAGAGCAGCGGAACATCGGTCGAGATGATGCGCGCGGAGAACACCACGCCGGGCGTGAGCGCGGTCGCAAGCGCGGCGAAAAACGCGACGGTCTCGTCGTACAGCTGTCGCGCGATGGCGAAGACAAGCAAGCTGGTGCCGAAATAGAGGATGGGCGCCGGAGCGCGAATGCAGGCTTCCGAGCTGCCGCACAGCGTCTCGGCGCCGGCGATGAGCCAGGCGAGCAGGGGCGGCTTGGTGAAGTAGCCGAATGCGAGCTCGCGCGACCAGGCCCAATATTGGGCTTCGTCGAAGAAGAGATCGACCACCGAGAATTTCAGCCCGATCAGCCGAATGACCGTCAGTAAGGTAAGCAGCGCCACGGCGAGGCCGAAGCTTGGAATTGCCTGCGACCGGATCGTTGCCTGCGACGTCGACGCCATCGATGATCTTTCCGCGAAGGGCGCGCACATTGGACCGACGCCGGGAGCGAGACAAGGGCAGATGGGCCGCAGGATGCGGCCGCGGATGGCGCGCGTCCCGCCACTCGATCGATTGCTTTATCGCTGCGCGCCGCGCCGCACAGGAATGCCACAATCCACCGCCTTTGTGGTGTAAACATTTGATTCGAAACGTGAGTGGGTGATTCGCCGTGACCGGGTCGCCAGCCGCCTCCAGGCATGCTAGGGGTGGTTGCCGGGCGGTGCGAGGCGTGATGGGGGTAGCTGTCCCGATATGGTGCAAACCGTGAAAGGCGGCGCGGCAGACGTGCTGCGCGTCGGGGTGGTCGGCGTCGGTGTCATGGGCAGCAACCATGCGCGCGTCCTTGCCGGGCTCCCCGGAATTCGACTCGTCGGAGTTGCCGATCCGGACCAGCAACAGGCCCGCTTCGTCGCCGGTGCGCTGGGCACCACCGCCGTCGACGAGGTGGATGCGTTGTTGCCGCTCGGCGTCGACGCCATCACCATCGCGGCGCCGACGCACCTGCATCACGACATCGCGCTCAGCTGCATCAAGCGCGGCGTCCACGTCCTGGTGGAGAAGCCGATCGCCTCCAATCCCGAGGAGGGGAGGCGCATCGTTGCCGCTGCACGGCGTGCCGGCGTCACCCTGATGGTCGGCCACGTGGAGCGTTTCAATCCTGCGGTCGAGACGATCAAGGAGGCGATCCGCGGCGAGGAGATCCTATCGATCGCCATCACCCGCGTCGGTCCATTCCCGCCCCGCATGTCCAATGTGGGCGTGGTGATCGACCTTGCAGTGCACGACATCGACCTCATCCGCTGGTTCACCGATTCGGAGATCGTGGACGTGCAGCCGCTCACCGCCAATGCGGTCGCCGAGCGCGAGGACATCGCGCTGCTGCAGTTCCGCACGACCTCGGGTGTGCTGGCGCAGATCAACACGAACTGGCTGACGCCATTCAAGGCGCGCACGGTCCACGTGGCGACGCGCGATAAATACATCATCGGCGATCTGCTGACGCGGACGGTCACGGAATGTTTCGGCTTCCAGCCGGACGGCAGCTATTCCATGCGCCATCTGTCGGTCGGCTATACCGAGCCGTTGCGCTCCGAGCTCGTCGCCTTCTTTACGGCCATCCGCTCGGGAAGCGCTGCCGTCGTGAGCGGCGAGGAGGGTGTCGCCAGCCTCGAGATCGCCATGCGCTGCCTGGACGAGCGTCCGGCGCGGGCGCGGCCGCAGCCCAAGGCAGCACGGCGCGCCGCCGGCTAGCGCCCGCGTTCGCCCATTCTATGCCTTCCGATTGTCATCCCGGACGGCTCGCCATGGCGAGCTGATCCGGGACCCAAAGTACCCCTGCATCAGGAAAAGGGCTAGGCAGGGGGTTCCTGGGGTCCCGGCTCTCGCGCCTTGCGGCGCTCGGCCGGGATGACAAATCGAGGGGCGATGCGTGTCGCCGTTGTTCGTCTCTTAGGCGCCACTCGAGCCATCCAACGGGCATGATCGAGCGTATCCTCACGGTCGGCGGATTGACCCTGGTGTCGCGCCTCACCGGCTTCATTCGCGACATCGTGCTCGCCTATTTTCTCGGTGCCGGCCCGATCGCTGACGCGTTCTTCGTCGCCTGGCGCCTTCCCAATCATTTCCGCGCGATCTTTGCCGAGGGCGCCTTCAACGCCGCCTTCGTGCCCGCCTATGCGCGCATCCGCGAGCAGCACGGCGCCGATGCCGTGCGCCTGTTCGCCGACCGCGTCTTCACCCTCATGGTCGTCAGCCAGGCCGTGCTGCTCGTTGCGGCGCTCTTGTTCATGCCGTGGGTGGTGGCGGCGCTGGCGCCCGGCTTCACCCATGATCCGGGCCGGTTCGAGCTGGCCGTGGAATTCACCCGGATCACCTTCCCCTCCTTGATGCTGATGGCGCTGGTGACGCTTTACAGCGGCGTCCTCAATGCGCGCGAACGCTTCGCGGCTGCCGCGGCGGCGCCGATCCTGCTCAATCTGGCCATGATTGCCGCGTTGGGATGCGCCTGGCTTTTCCCCACCGCCGGCCACGCCGCCGCATGGGCCGTGTTGCTCGCCGGCTTTCTCGAACTCTTGCTGGTGACCGGCGACGCGGCACGCGCCGGGGCGACGGCGCGGTTTCGACTGCCGCGCTTCGACGAACACGTGAAGCGTTTCTTCAAGGCGCTCGGGCCGGCCGTGATCGGCTCCTCGGGGGTTCAGCTCGCGCTGCTCGCCGACACCATCATTGCGAGCTTCCTGGCGCGCGGCGCGGTCTCGGCGCTGTACTACGCCGATCGCCTCAACCAGCTGCCGATCGGTGTCATCGGGATCGCCGCCGGGACGGTGGTGCTGCCGGAAATGGCGCGGCGGATCGCGGCCGGCGATGAAGCAGGGGCCCTGCAGGCGCAGAATCGCGCGATCGAGTTCACGCTTGTGCTGTCGGTGCCCTGCGTCGCGGCGTTCCTGCTGGTGCCGGACCTGATCATGCGTGCCCTGTTCGCCCGCGGGGCGTTCACGGCGGCCGATGCGGCTGCCGCCGGGGCGACGCTCGCCGCCTACACGATCGGCTTGCTGCCGTTCGTGCTGATCCGCAGCGTGAGCGCGACGTTCCTCGCCCGCGGCGACACCTGGACGCCCGTGAAGGCCGCACTCGCCGCCGCGAGCGTCAATATCGCGTTGAAGATAGCCCTGATGGGTCCGCTCGCGCAGGTCGGGCTGGCGCTGGCGACCGCGATCGGAGCCTGGATCAACTTCGGCCTGGTCGTCTGGTTCGCGGCGCGCGCCGGCCTATTCGGACTCGACGACCGCCTCAAGTCCTCCATCGTCAAGGTCTTCGTGGCCGGGCTTGCGCTCGCCCTGGTCCTTCTGCTGGCGCAAGATCCGGTGCTGGCGCTCTATCGCACGTGGCCGAGGCTGCGCGAGGAAGCCGCGCTGGCGACGCTCGCCATCATCGGCGCTCTCGTGTATGGCGGTCTTATTGCCGTCTTGTTTGGCCGCCAATGGCTGGCTGCGTTCCGCCGCAGCCGCGGCACGAAAGCGATCACGGCGGAAGATTGATCAGCTTTGCTGATCGGTACGATGGGTCGCGCCGATGGCGCGATCGAACCTGTGTTTGTGATTTGGCGGATGACCACGACGTTCATACATACCGCTTTTGCGCCGTCGATTTCGGGGCCACGCGGGAGCCCGCCGCAGATGAGACAGCCGATGCCGAGCCATGCCTGGGTCGCGTGCGCGTTGATGATCCTGCTGCTCGCCGGCTGCGGGCAGGGCCAGCAGCCGGCGCAAACGACACCTCCGCCCCCGACCGTGACGGTCGCCAATCCGATGAAGCGTACGGTCGTCGACCACGACGAATACGTCGGCCGCTTCGTCGCCATCGATTCGGTCGAGGTGCGCGCGCGGGTCTCCGGCTACCTGGAAAACGTGCATTTCACCGATGGCCAGCTCGTCAAGCAGGGCGATCTTCTGTTCACGATCGACCGGCGGCCGTTCCAGAACACCCTCGATCAGGCGCGGGCCAATCTGGTGACGGCGAAATCGAATCTCACCTACACGGCAGGCGACCTGGCGCGCGGCCAACAGCTGGTACGCGACCGCACCATCGCCGAGCAGACGTTCGAGCAGCGTGCCCAGGCCAAGCGCAACGCCGAGGCCGCCGTGGCGGCGAACGAAGCCGCGGTCCGCCAGGCGGAGCTCGACCTTCAGTTCACCGAACTGCGCGCGCCGGTGACCGGCCGCATCGGCGACCGGCGGGTCTCGCCGGGAAACCTGGTTGCCGGAGGGACGACCGCCGGCACGGGGACGACCACGCTGCTCGCCACCATCGTGTCGACCGACCCGATCCGCTTCGAGTTCAGCTTCGACGAAGCATCGTTCTTGCGCTACCAGCGCCTGGCCAAAGAGAATCATAACGGCGAGCACTGGGCCGCGACCCCGGTCACGCTCAAGCTCATCGACGAGAAGACGCTCATGCATGGCGGCCGCATGGACTTCGTCGACAACGTGATCGACCGTGCCTCCGGTACCATCCGCGGCCGTGCCCAGTTCGCCAATGCCGACAATCTGTTCACGCCGGGCATGTTTGCCCGCGTGCAGCTTGCGGCATCGGCCCCGTACGAAGCGCTGCTCGTGCCCGACGCCGCCATCGGCACCGAGCAGGCGCGCAAATACGTGCTGGTGGTCGGGGCCGACAACAGCGTGAGCCAGAAATACGTCACGCTCGGTGAACTCGACGACGACCTGCGGGTCGTCAAGACCGGGCTCTCGGCCGACGATCGCGTGATCGTCAATGGAATGGTTCGGGCCCGTCCGGGCGGCAAGGTTACCCCGCAAGAACAGGGGAAAGCCCCCTCGGCTGCGAGCGGCGCCCAGGCGAAGAGCAATTGAGACCGGGATGCGGATCTCCCATTTCTTCATCGACCGGCCGATCTTCGCCTCGGTGGTCTCCATCATCTTCGTGATCCTGGGGGCGGTCTCGTTCGCACGCTTGCCGGTGGCGCAATATCCCGAGATCGCGCCGCCGATCATCAACGTGCAGGGCCAATATCCCGGCGCCAGCGCCGAGATCGTGGCATCGACGGTCGTGGCTCCCATCGAGGAGCAGATCAACGGCGTCGAAAACATGCTCTACGTGTCGTCGAACTCGACCGCCGACGGCCGCTTCACCATCGCCGTCACGTTCGACCTCGGCACCAACCTCGATATCGCCCAGGTGCAGGTGCAGAACCGGGTCGCCATCGCCCAGCCGCGACTGCCACAGGACGTGCGTCAGGTCGGCGTCACCGTCATGAAGTCTTCGCCCGACCTGATGATGGTTGTGCACCTCTACTCGCCGGACAAGTCGCGCGACCAGCTGTTCATCTCCAATTATGCCACGCTGGAGATCAAGGACACCCTGATCCGCGTCGGCGGCATTGGCAACGTCACCGTATTCGGCAGCCGCGATTATTCGATGCGGGTGTGGCTCGATCCCGACCGCCTGCAGTCGCTCGGACTGACCGCCAACGACGTGGTCCTGGCGCTGCAGGGTCAGAACATCCAGGTGGCATCCGGTGTGCTCAACCAGCCGCCGGTGGAGCAGCCACGCGCCTTCCAGGTTTCGGTCCAGACGCTCGGGCGCCTCGCCAATCCGGATGAATTCTCCAACGTCGTGGTGAAGCAGACGGCGAGCGCAGTGGTGCGTCTCAAAGACGTGGCGCGGGTGGAGCTCGCCGGGCAGGACTACGGCTCCAACTCCTATCTCGATCGTGACCAGGCGGTCGCGCTGGCGATCTTTCAGCTGCCGGGCTCCAACGCGCTGACTACGGCGCAGGGCGTCATCGCCACCATGAACGAGCTGTCGAAGCGCTTCCCGCCCGGGGTCAAGCACGCCATCATCTACAATCCCACCGAGTTCATCCAGCAGTCGGTCAACGCCGTCCAGGAAACCATCCTGGAGGCGATCGGCCTCGTCGTCCTGGTCATCGTGCTGTTTCTGCAGACCTGGCGCGCCGCCATCATTCCCCTCGTCGCCATCCCGGTGTCGCTCGTCGGCACGTTCTTCTTCATGGCGATGTTCGGTTTCACCCTCAACAACCTGTCGCTGTTCGGGCTCGTGCTCGCGATCGGCATCGTGGTCGACGACGCGATCGTCGTGGTGGAGAACGTGGAACGCAACATCGCGGCGGGCTTGAGCCCGCGCGAGGCGGCGATCCGCAGCATGGACGAGGTCGGCTCGGCCCTGATCGCCATTGCGCTGGTGCTCTCCGCGGTGTTCATCCCGTCCGCCTTCATCACCGGCATTTCCGGGCAGTTCTATCGTCAGTTCGCGCTGACCATCGCCGGGGCGACCATCATTTCGCTGATCGTGTCGCTGACCTTGTCGCCGGCCTTGTGCGCGCTGCTGTTGAAGCCGCACGGCCAGCGGCCGGATCGCCTGTGGGAGCGTCCCATCCACGGCTTCTTCCGTGGTTTCAATGCCGCCTTCGATGCGCTTGCCCGCGGCTACGGCTGGGTGGTCGCGCGGGTGGTGCGGTTCGCCGTCCTCATGCTCGCCGTCTATGCCGGCGTCCTGGCGTTCGGGCTCAACGAGTTCCGCAAGACTCCGCTCGGCTTCATTCCGCAGGTCGACCGTGGGTTCCTGATCATCGTGGCGCAGCTTCCGCCCGGCGCCGCGCTGGCGCGCACCGACCAAGTGATGCAGCGCATCGCCGACATCGCGCTCAAGACCCCCGGCGTCGCCCATGGAGTCAATGTGGTCGGCTTTTCCGGGGCCACCTTCACGCAGGCTCCGAATGCCGGCGCGTTCTTCGCCGTGCTCGATCCCTTCGATCAGCGCGGGCGCGATCCGCGCCTGTCCGCCGGCGCCATCCAGGGCGAGCTGTTCAAGCGCCTCGCCGTCATCCAGGAAGCCTTCATCGTCGTCGTCCAGCCGCCCGCCGTGCAGGGCATCGGCAACGCCGGCGGCTTCCGCATGATGGTCGAGGACCGCGCCGGCCGCGGGCCGCAGGCGCTGCAGGCCGCCATGGTCGCCATGATGGCCCGCGCCGGCCAGACCCCGGGCGTCGCCCAAGTGTTTTCGCTGTTCGAAACGTCGACTCCGCAGCTCTATCTCGATGTCGACCGCACCAAGGCGCAGCTGCTCGGCATCAACATTCCCGACGTGTTCAGCGCGCTGCAGATCTATCTCGGCTCGGCCTACGTCAACGACTTCAATCTGCTTGGCCGCACCTTCCGCGTCGTTGCCCAGGCCGAGAGCGGGGAGCGCCTCGACCGCAAGGACGTGCTCAAGATCAGGGTGCGCAACTCCAGCGGCGAGACCGTGCCGCTCGGCTCGTTCACCACGGTGCGCGACATCTCCGGGCCGTTCCGGGTGCCGCGCTACAATCTTTATCCGGCGGCCGAGCTCGACGGCGCCGCAGCCCCCGGCTACAGCCCGGGCCAGGCGATCGAGATCATGCAGCGGCTTGCTGCCGAAGTGCTGCCCGACGGATTCGGCTACGAGTGGACGACACTCGCGTTCCAGCAGCTGCGCGCCGGGAACACGGCAATGTTCGCCTTCGTGCTGGCGGTCGTGTTCGTTTTCCTGGTGCTGGCGGCGCAGTTCGAGAGCCTCACCCTGCCGCTCGCCGTGATCATGATCGTGCCGATGTGCCTGGTCGCCGCCATTACCGGCGTGGTCTTGCGCGGCCAGGACAATAACATCCTGACGCAAGTGGGCTTCGTGGTGCTGATCGGGCTTGCCGCCAAGAACGCCATCCTCATCGTCGAATTCGCCACCCAGCTGGAGGAGCGCGGACGCGATCGCTGGGCCGCGGCGATCGAGGCCGCACGCTTGCGCTTGCGTCCGATCCTGATGACGTCGCTCGCGTTCATTTTCGGCGTGCTGCCGATGGTCTGGGCGATCGGCGCCGGCGCCGAGCTGCGCCAGACGCTCGGCACCGCCGTGTTCTTCGGCATGGTCGGCGTGACGGCGTTCGGCCTGATCTTTACGCCGGCGTTCTACGTCGTCGCCCGCTGGTTCGCCCGGATCGGACGGAAGAAAGCAGCGCCGGCGCCGGCACCAGCACCTCATCCGGCGGAGTGAGCCTCATGAAGTTCGGCATCGGCCAGGCGGTCACGCGCAAGGAAGACGATCCGATCCTGCGGGGCAACGGCCGCTATGTCGCCGATCATGCGCCCACGGGCGTGCTGCACGCCGTGGTGCTGCGTTCGCCGCAGGCGCATGCGCGCTTCCGCATCGCCGATGTGGCGACCGCCCGCGGCATGCCCGGCGTGCGGCTCATCCTCACCGCCGATGACATCGGCGAACTTGGGCCGCTTCCCTGCCAGGTCGCGTTGCCGGGCGTCGACATCGCCGTGCCGCCCTATCCGATCCTCGCCCGCGACGAGGTGCGTCATGTCGGCGACGCGGTTGCGTTCATTGTCGCCGAGACGCTCGATCAGGCGCGGGATGCCGCGGAAGCGATCGCAATCGAATGGGAGACGCTGCCGCATGTGGTCGATGCCACGGTGGCGCTGCGACAGGGAGCGCCGCCGGTGTGGCCGGAACATCCTGGCAATGTCGCCTTCGAGACGACGATCGGGGATGAGGCCGCAACACGGAAGGCTTTTGATGCGGCAGCCCGCGTGGTGTCGCTCACGCTGATCAATCAGCGGCTCGTTACCAATTATCTCGATACGCGCGGCGTCGTCGCCGAGCATGACGCGGCGCGCGACCGCACCAGCCTGACGCTGTCGAGCCAGGGCAGCCACGCCGTTCGCGACATCCTGTGCAACGACGTCTTGAAGATCGCGCCGGAGAAGCTGCGCGTTATTACGCCGGACGTGGGCGGCGGTTTCGGCACCAAGCTATTCTGCTACCGCGAATATGCGCTTGCCGCGGTTGCCGCGAAAGCGCTCGGGCGCCCCGTCAAATGGGTCGCCGAGCGCGGCGACCATTTTCTCGGCGATGCCCAGGGGCGCGACAACGTCACCACCGCCAAGCTCGCCCTCGACGACAAGAACCGCTTCCTGGCGCTGGACGTGGATCTCGTCGCCGATATGGGTGCGTATCTGTCGTGCTACGGCCCATTCATCCCGTTCATCGGCGCCGGCATGTCGCCCGGCGTCTATGACATTCCGGCCTGCCATGTCCGCATCCGCGGCGTCTATACCAATACGGTCCCGGTCGATGCCTATCGTGGCGCCGGACGGCCGGAGGCGGCCTACGTCATGGAGCGCCTGGTCGATGCCGCCGCGCGCGACATCGGCGTCGAACCGGATGCGCTGCGGCGGAAGAACTTCATCAGGCCGAAGGCGATGCCGTACCGCACCGCGACGGGCAAGACCTACGACTCCGGCGACTTTGCCGCGCATATGGCTCGCGCCCAGGAGATCGCCGACTGGGCCAACTTCAAGAAGCGGCTGGCGCTGGCGAAAAAGGCCGGGAAGCTGCGCGGCATCGGGCTTGCGACTTATATCGAGGCCTGCGGCAGCAATGGACCAGATGCCGCGACCGTCAAGCTCGACGCGGACGGCGGCATCACCGTGCTGGCCGGCTCCCAATCCACCGGCCAGGGCCACCACACCGCCTATGCGCAGATCGTTGCCGAGCACCTCGGCGTGCCGCCGGACCGCGTCACCGTGGTCCAGGGTGACACCGATCTGGTCACGACCGGCACCGGCACTGGCGGCTCAAGCTCGATTCCGTGCGGCGGCGCCTCGCTGGCGGGCGCCGCCACGAAGCTTGCCGACAGGCTGAAGAAGCTCGGCGCGGACGCGCTCGAGGCGGCGCCAGGCGACGTCGAGTGCGCCGACGGTCAAGTTCGCATTGCCGGCACCGATCGCGCCGTGTCCTTCGCGGATCTCGCCAAGCGCGCCGATCCGCAGGAGCTCACGACTTCCGATGCTTTCACGCCGACCGAGGCGACGTATCCGAACGGCACGCATCTGTGCGAGGTCGAGATCGACCCCGCGAGCGGGGCGACGCACATCGCCAACTACGTCGTGGTCGACGACTTCGGTGCGACGGTGAACCCGTTGCTGCTCGAGGCCCAGGTCCATGGGGGCGCCGTCCAGGGCATTGGCCAAGCGCTCATGGAGCGTACCGTGTACGAGCCCGGATCTGGGCAGCTCGTCACCGCTTCGCTCATGGATTACGCCCTGCCGCGGGCGGACGGCAGCCCATCCTTCGCTTTCGAGACCCGCAACGTGCCGTGCAAGACCAATCCGCTGGGCGTCAAAGGCGCTGGCGAGGCGGGAGCGATCGGCTCGTGCCCGGCTGTCATGAATGCCATCATGGACGCGCTGTGGCGCGCCTGTCGCGTTCGCCATGTGGACATGCCGGCCACCGCGGAGCGGCTCTGGCAGGCGATCGAGGAAAGTCGCCGCGTGCATACGTTGTGACGCGCATGTTCCGGCGAAGCCTGGCCCGAACTAGTGCCGCCGATTTGAAGTTCCTACACCGTCTGCCGCAAACTCGTGCGGGAACTTCAAATCGAAAAGCGGCACGAGGATCATAGACTTGCTAGTGCCCCTTTGCTTCCGAAGTTCGTGTCAGAGGGGCCGCCATGTATCACGAACTTCGGAAGCGGGGCACTAGTCCGGGCTGCGTGCCGGTTCGCCGACAAGAAACATGCGGCATTTGAGGCTGTTCACGAATTCGTGAACAGCTAGTGTCTCGCCCGCGGCGCGGTCGTTCAGGAATAAGAGCATAGGGGCGGTGTTCGCCCCAAGGCGGTAGCGCCGTCCGCGGGTTAGAGCATGATCGCGAAAAGTGGACACCGGTTTTCGGCAAAGATCATGCTCCAGCAAAGCGCCAGAGCGTGATGACGATGCGAAGAAAAGTCATCTCGCTCTGGTGCCGCGGAAGGGGGACCCGCGCAATCCAGAGACCAATGGGAGACCATATGATCATCCGCACTGTACTCGCTGCCGCCGCTGTCGCGCTCGGCGTCACCGCCGTCATGGCGCAACAGGACCCGATTGCCGCCCGCAAGGCGATCATGAAGGCCAACGGCCAGCAGGCCGGGATCGGCTCCAAGATGGCGAAAGGCGAGGAGCCGTTCGCCCTGGACAAGGCCAAGAAGGTTTTCGCCACCTACCAGGACGTGGCAAAGGCGCACGCCCTCTTTCCTGAAAGCTCGAAAACCGGCGGCGATACCGCCGCCCTTCCGGCGATCTGGCAGAACAAGGCTGATTTCGAGGCAAGGCTGACCAAGCTCGCCAACGACGCCAAGGCTGCGGAAGCCGCCACCAGGGACCTGGACACGTTCAAAGCGCAGTTCACCGAAGTGCAGAAGAACTGCGGCGGGTGTCACGAGACCTACCGCCAGAAGAAAAGCTGATCCCCAGCCGAATGCCGTAGTCGGCCTGGATCAAATTGGGCGGCCGTCGCTTGACGTGCCGCCCTTCCGATTCTGCGCGGATATAGGCTGGGCAAAGGCGCGGGACGCCGCGCTCTCAAGATACGATGCGGTTCTGATGCGCCGTGCCCACCGTTGTCGCGAGGTGGTTCGGTGGCACGGGCCGCACCAGATGCATCGTGCGGTGATGCGCCAAGTATAGCGCGCCTTTGCCGATCCTACGGAGTCTTCCATGTTGCGCAAGCTCCTCGTCCTGGCGGTCGCGGTCGCCATCGTCGTCGCGGCCGCGCTGTGGATCATGACGATCCCGACCAGCGTGCCGGCGGATGCGCTCGGCCCCCACAACGCCGACCTCGCCAACGGGAAAACGATGTTCTGGGCGGGCGGCTGCGCGTCCTGCCATGCGACGCCGCAACAGGAGGACAAGACCAGGCTGGGCGGCGGGCTCGCGCTGAAGTCGCCGTTCGGCACCTTCTACGTGCCCAACATCTCCTCCGATCGAAACGATGGCATCGGCGGCTGGAGCGAGGCCCAGTTCATGAGCGCCATGACCAAGGGCACGGCCGACGGGGTGCACCTCTATCCGGCGTTTCCCTATACGTCCTATGCGAACATGCGCGTCGCGGATATCCGCGATCTGTTCGCGTTCCTGAAGACGTTGCCGGCGGTGCAGAGCTCGGTTCCCGATCACGACCTGCCGTTCCCGTTCAATATTCGCCGCGCCACCGGCCTGTGGAAGCTCCTCTTCCTTGACGGCCGGCCGTTCCAGCCGGATCCGAGCAAGTCGGCCGAATGGAATCGGGGCGCCTACCTGGTCAACGGCCCCGGCCATTGCGCCGAGTGCCACAGCCCGCGCAATGCGCTCGGCGGCATCGTCGCCAACCAGCGCTTTGCCGGCGGCCCCAATCCCGCCGGCGAAGGCTGGATCCCCAACATCACGCAAAAGGGTGTCGGCGATTATTCGGAGAAGGATATCGCCTACCTGTTGGAGACGGGGACCTTGCCCGACGGCGACTCGGTCGGCGGCCAGATGGCCGAGGTGGTGCGCACGACCGCGCAGCTCTCGCCGCAGGACCGTGCCGCCATCGCCATGTACATCAAGAGCCTGCCGCCGGTCGAAGGCCCCAAGCCGCCGGAGAAGCCGAAGGAGCCGGAGCAGAAGTGATAACGAACTCCGCCCTGCCGTCAGGACGAGGCGATGCCGCTTGCTCCACCTCCCCTTGAAAAGGGGAGGTCGGTCGGCGCGACCGGAGCGTTAGCGAAGGGCGCGGCGACCGGGTGGGGATCATTTCGTACCGTGCATCGATCCCCACCCGCCTCGCTGCGCTCGGCGACCTCCCCTTTTCAAGGGGAGGTGGGGCAAGCGGCACACGAGTTGCCCCACTCGTTGCGTAGCGAGCGCCATGCGTCGGGCGCCGCACCCGCTAAATCTGCGTGCTTTGTGCTTCGCGCCGGCCGTGCTCAATAGGCGCTGCTGATTCTCCCCGCGCGCCTGGGCGCGCGCCCCGCGTCTTCTCGCATGAACGTCCTCAAGGGAATTCTGCTCAAGCTTGTCTCGGCGCTGATGTTCGCCGTCATGCAGGCGCTGGTGCGCTCGGTCGGCGAGAATATCCCGGTCGGCGAGGTGGTGTTCTTCCGCTCGCTGTTCGCCGTCATTCCAGTGGTGGTGATCTATGCCTTGCGGCGCGAGCTCGCGGCGGCGATTCACACCAAGCGGCCGCTCGGTCACGTGGGACGCGGTTTCGTCGGGCTCGCCGGCATGTTCTTGAACTTTGCCTCCCTGGCGCGGCTGCCGCTCGCCGAGGTCACGGCGATCTCGTTTGCCGCCCCGCTGGTGACGGTGGCGCTTGCCGCCATCATGCTCAAGGAGCGCGTGCGCATTTATCGCTGGTCAGCGGTGGGGGTGGGCTTTCTCGGCGTGATCGTGATGCTGGCGCCCCATCTCGATGCCGCGCGGCTCGCCGAACACACGCCCGCGCAGACGCTGGGAGCCGTCTTCGCCTTGACGGGGGCGTTCTGCAATGCCGGTGCGGTGATCCAGACCCGGCGGCTCACCGACACCGAAACCACCTCTTCCATCGTTCTCTATTTCTCGCTGGTCTGCGCGGCCGGCGGCCTCCTCACGCTGCCGTTCGGCTGGGTCGCCCCGCAGGGTTGGGAGCTTGCCGCCCTCATCGCCACTGGTCTGCTCGGCGGCACGGCCCATCTCATTCTCACCGAGAGCTACCGCTATGCGCCGGCTTCCGTAGTCGCGCCTTTCGACTACTCTGCGATCCTGTTCGCCTTCGTCCTCGGCTACGCGATGTTCGGCGAGGTGCCGACCGGGCTGGTCATCGTCGGCGCGGTAATCGTGGTGGCGGCGGGCCTGTTCGTGCTGTGGCGCGAACGCCAACTCGGCCTTAAACGCGCGCGCGATGCCGAAGGTCCGCCGGGTGCAGCGTGATGCCTTCAGAACGCTTTGAACGTGATGATGGTGCGCGTGTCCTGGATGCCGGGCAAGGTCTGCACCTTCTCGTTCACGAAATGGCCGATGTCGGCACCCTCGTCGACATAGAACTTCACCAGGAGATCGTAATCGCCGGCGGTCGAATAGATCTCGGAAGCGATCTCGGCGTCGGCAAGCTTGTTGGCGACCTCATACGACTTGCCGAGCTGGCACTTGATCTGCACGAAAAACGGGACCATGTGCGCCTCCGCGCCCGCTCGCGAGCCGATGTGCAATCGAGCAAAATCGCGCCCCATTGACAAGCCTGCGCGCGAGCCGCGCAATAGCAAGCGTGCATTTGGGGCGCAGGGCAATCGCATATGAGAACTCTGCCTCGCGTTGAGGACGAGGCGATGCCACTTGCTCCACCTCCCCTTGGAAAGGGGAGGTCGGCGCGCTCTTGCGCGCCGGGTGGGGATCGCCTCTTGCGCCGTGCGTTTGATCCCCACCCGCCTCGCCCGGCTCAAGACCGGGCTCGGCGACCTCCCCTTTTTAAGGGGAGGTGGAGCAAGAGGCACACGGATTGCCAAACTTCGGGGCCGAAGATGTACGACCGGCCAAATGCCATAGCCCTGCATTTGGCGATGCCGTTAAACGCACTCATTCGTCTCGCCATCGCGGCGATCATGGGTTTCGGATGCCACGCGGCGATGGCGGCCGAGCCCTATCCGACCAAGCCCATTCGCGTCGTCGTCACCTTCCCGCCCGGCGGCCAGACCGACGTCGTGGCGCGCCTGATCCAGCCGCATCTCGAGGCCCGGTTGGGCCAGCCGGTCGTGGTCGAGAACCGGCCGGGCGCGGGCGGCACCATCGGCGTCGATGCCGTCGCCAAGGCGGCGCCGGACGGCCACTTCATCGGCGTTGGACCCATGGGCGCGCTGACCGTCAATATGAGCCTGCAGGAGAAGATGCCGTATGACACGCTCAAGGATCTTGCCCCCATCAGCCTCCTGACCAGCACTCCCTTCGTGCTGGCGGCGCCGCTCTCGTTCGCGGCGAGCCACGTGGGCGAGGTGATCGCGCTCGCCAAGACCGATGCGGGAAACCTGTCCATCGGACACGGCGGCAACGGCTCGGCCATGCATCTCACCGCGTTGTTGTTCAACCACATGGCGGGGGTGAACATCGCACTGGTGCCGTACCGCGGTTCCGGCCCGGCGCTCAACGACGTGGTCGCCGGCCACATCCCGCTCGCCGTCGGCGACACGACATCGGCGCTGGCGGTGCTCCGCACCGGCAAGGTGAAGGCGCTCGGCGTCTCGTCGCTCAGGCGCGACCCGTCACTGCCGGACGTGCCGACCTTCGCCGAATCCGGCTTGCCCGGTTTCGAATCCATGGGCTGGTTCGGCATGTTGGCGCCGGCCGGCACGCCGCCCGAGATCATCGCGACGCTGAACGGCGCGATCGTGAGCGCGCTCAAGGACCGCGCGATCGTCGAGCGGCTGCGGGCGATCGGCGCCGACCCGGCTCCCAGCACGCCGGCCGAGTTCGGACAATTCATCCGCCGCGAGATCGACAAGTGGGCGAGGGTGACGGCGCAGTCCGGATTCAAGGCGAACTGATCGACCGTCCGGACCGATCAATCGAGGCATACGGGTAATGTCGATGGCGAAAATGAAACTCGGCGCCGCAGTCCTGGCAACCATCGTGGCGCTGGCGATCGGCAGTCGGGCCGAGGCGGCCGAGGCGGTCGCGGCCGACGAAGCCCTGTTTCGCGCGATCTACCAGGAACTGGTCGAGATCAATACCACCGACTCCAGCGGTGACACCGTACGCGCGGCCGAAGCCATGGCGGCGCATCTGCGTGCCGCCGGCCTGCCGGTCGAAGACATCCGCGTCATCTCGTCCGCTCCGCGCAAGGGCAACTTGGTGGCGCGCCTGCGCGGCACCGGCGCGCGGCGCCCGTTGCTGCTGCTCGCCCATCTCGACGTTGTCGAGGCGAAGCGCGAGGACTGGGAATTCGATCCGTTCAAGCTCTTGGAAGTGAACGGCTACTTCCGCGGCCGCGGCACCATCGACGACAAGGCCATGGCGGCGATCTTCACCGCCAACCTGATCCGCTATGTCCGCGAGGGCTGGACAGGCGAACGCGACCTCATCCTGGCGCTCACCGCCGACGAGGAGATCGCCAATTCGCCCAACAACGGCGTGCGTTGGCTGCTCGCGCATCATCGCGACCTGATCGATGCGGAGTTCGCCATCAACGAGGGCGGCGGCGGTGCGCTCAGAGGCGGACTTCCGTTTCGCAACAATGTCCAGCTGGCCGAGAAGGTCAATCAGACCTATCAGCTCGAGGTCAAGGATCCGGGCGGACACAGCTCGATCCCGCGGCGCGAGAACGCCATCTATCGGCTGGCCGAAGGACTCCGGCGCCTGGCGGCGTTCGAGTTCCCTCCGCGCCTCAATGCGGTGACGCGCGCCTATTTCGAGCGCCTCGCGGCGATCGAAGATGCCGAGATCGCCGAGGCGATCAAAGCGTTGCTGGCGGGCCGCAGCGACCGCGACGCTTTGGCGCCACTGAGCGCGCGCCCGGTCTACAACGCGCAAATGCGGACGACCTGCGTCGCCACTATGCTGGATGCCGGACACGCCGAGAACGCGCTGCCGCAAACCGCGCGCGCGACGGTGAATTGCCGCATCGTGCCCGACGAACCGGTCGAGGCTGTCGAGCAGACCCTGGCGCGCGTGCTCGACGACCCCAAGATTGCGATCTCTGCCAAAGGTGAGGCGGTGTCGAGCCCGCCATCGCCCATCAATGCCGAGCTGATGCAGACCGTTGCGCGCATTTCCACCGAACTATGGCCCGGCGTTCCTCTCGTTCCGACCATGTCGACCGGCTACACGGACAGCCGGTGGCTCCGTAGTGCCGGCATACCGGCGTATGGCGTCTCGGGCTTGTTCAGCGATCCCGGCAACAATGGCGTGCACGGTCTCAACGAACAGATCCGCATCAGCGACCTCCACGCCGGCAGGGAGTTCCTCTATCGCCTGGTCAAGGCGTTGGCCGGCGCAAAGCCCGGGAATTGATCGGCCTTGCGCCCAGACTGGCGGTGGCTTACGTCGCGTTCACTGACATCATGCTCGACCTCCGCCTTTATGCCCTCGTCGATCCGGAGCGCGCCAACGGCCTCGCCCTTGACGAGCTGGCGCGTCGCGTTGCCCAGGGCGGCGCCACGCTGGTGCAGCTGCGCGACAAGCACGGAAGCACGCGCCGCCTGGTGGATGAGGGGCGCGCCATCCGGCAAGCGCTGCGCGCATCGGGCGTGCCGCTCGTGATCAACGATCGTCTCGACGTGGCGCTTGCGGCGCAAGCGGACGGCGTGCATGTCGGCCAGGACGACATGGCGGTCGAGGACGCGCGCCGCTTGTTGGGAGGCGAGGCGATCATCGGTCTCTCGGTGAAGACGGTGGCGCAGGCCGAAGCCGCGCCGCTCGATCTCCTCGACTATGTGGCGATCGGCGGCGTGTTTGCGACCTCCTCGAAGGACAACCCCGATCCGCCGGTCGGCCCCGATGGACTGCGCACGATCGCGGCGGCCGTGCGGGCGCGCGCCCCCGAGCTGCCGATCTGCGCCATCGCCGGCATCGATCACGGCAACGCCGGCGCCGTGATCGCGGCGGGCGCCGACGGGGTCGCGGTGATCTCGGCACTGTCCATGGCGGCCGATCCGACAACCGCCGCGCGCGACCTGCGCAGAATCGTCGACCAGGCGCTGGCCAGGCGGGCAGGCGGATGACCACGCCCATTGCGGTCACCATCGCGGGATCGGATTCCAGCGGCGGCGCCGGCATTCAGGCCGACCTCAAGACCTTCTCGGCGCTCGGCGTCTACGGAGCGTCCGTCGTTACGGCGCTGACCGCGCAGAATACCCAGGGCGTCACCGCCATCCACGATGTGCCGCCCGCCTTCATCGCCGCGCAGATGGACGCCGTGTTCTCCGACCTCGCCGTCGGTGCGGTGAAGATCGGGATGCTGTCGCAGCCGGCGGTGATCGAGACGGTGGCGGCGGGGCTCGATCGCCACGGGGTGCACAATGCCGTCCTCGATCCGGTGATGATCGCGGCCTCCGGCGACCGGTTGCTTGCGCCCGCGGCCATCGAGGTGCTGCGCCGGGTTCTGTTTGCGCGCGCGCTGATCGTCACCCCCAATCTGCCGGAGGCCGCGGCCCTGCTCGAGGCCCCGATTGCCCGCAACGAAACCGAAATGCGCGAACAGGCGGAACGCCTGCTCGCCTTCGGCTGTCGCGCCGTGCTCATGAAGGGGGGGCATGCGGAAGGCGCGGAAAGCGTGGACCTTCTGGTAGAGCCGACCGCGGTGGCGCGGCTTGCCGCCGAGCGGATCGCGACGGAGAACACGCACGGCACCGGTTGCACGCTCTCGTCCGCCATCGCGGCGGGTCTCGCCAAGGGTCGCGACCTTGCCGGCGCGGTCCGCGAGGCCAAGGACTACGTGACGGCGGCCATTGCCGCCGCTGACGGGATACAGGTAGGTTCCGGCCACGGGCCGACCCACCATTTCCATGCGTGGTGGTAAGCCGCGATCCGGGACCTACTTTTCACCCCACCTGAACGAACAGAGATAAGGCGTTCTCGACCCATGCGTATTGCAGCCGTGCATGGCCCGGACGGGAAGACATTCGGGACCTGCGAGGACAACCAGTTCCACCCGCTCAGGGCCGGTGGTGCGGCGGTTCGCGATCTGCGGCAGGTCATCGCGTTGATGGGCGAAAAGGCAGGCGCGCTCGAGCACGGAACCCCGGTGCCGCTCGCAAGCGTCAAGCTCGCCGCGCCGGTCGGTCCGCTGGCAAAGAACGTCATCTGCGTGGGAAAGAACTATTACGACCACGCCGAGGAGTTCGCGCGCAGCGGCGTCGATCAATCCGGCGACAAGCAGGAGGCTCCAGCCGATCCGGTCGTCTTCACCAAGGCCGTGACCTCGCTCGCCGATCCGTTCCAGCCGATTCCGGCGTCATCCGATCCGACGCATTCGGTCGACTACGAAGGCGAGCTGGGCGTCGTCATCGGACGACGCTGCCGGAGCGTAAAGCGCGCCGACGCCCTCGACCAGGTGTTCGGCTACACGATCGTCAACGACGTGACCTCGCGCACCCTGCAGCAACGCCATCGCCAATGGTTTCTCGGCAAGAGCCTGGACGGCTTCTGCCCGGTCGGGCCGTGGCTGGTCACGCGCGACGCGCTCGACGATTTCGACGCGCGGGAGCTCGCGACCTACGTGAACGGCGAGCGCCGCCAGTTCGCCCGCCTGGGCGACATGATCTTCGACGTCGGCGCAATCATCGAGGCCGTCACCGCCTGCGTGACCTTGGAACCGGGCGACCTGATCGCCACCGGAACGCCGGCCGGAGTCGGGATTGGCTTCTCGCCGCAGCGCTTCCTTGGCCCCGGAGACGAGGTGCGGATATCCATCTCGGGGATTGGGGAACTCACCAATCCGGTCAGCTAGTGCTCCGATTCCGAAGTTCGCATCAGTTCGCCGCACACTCGAGTGCGAACTTCGGAATCATAGGAGCACTAGAAATATCGACATTTTCTAGTGCGGCTTAGAATTTGAAGTTCCTACACGAGCTTGCGGCGATCTGATAGGAACTTCAAATTCGCCGCACTAGTCTCGTTGTCGCTCGATCCCGGTCGGCGGCCGATCGCGCGGTCAATTTCTG
>JBJMSU010000067.1:0-17699 GCA_045801465.1 Xanthobacteraceae bacterium
GGCTTCGCCTCGCCTTTCCGCGATCAGCTCCTCGACCAAGCTGACGCCCTCGGGCACAAACTCCCGGACCACCGCCTGCGTACGGCGCATCGCAGCAGCTGTCGTCAACAGGTGGATCCCGTCGTCATCCGCGTAAGCAAACAGGATCTCGTTTTCTTTCAGCCCGAGTGTCTCGCGGAACACGGCCGGTATGACGACCTGACCGTCAGCTCCAAGGCGGACCTTTTTAGCTTTCGATTCTACCATCGCCATTACGATCTCTACTCGCAAATGGGTATTCTCCCCGGATTTCGCGCCTTCGGCGCTTATCCGGGCTACAGCCGAGTGCCAGGTCTGATTCCGGATCTGCTACTCACTTCGTCTTGTCGTAGAGCTCCCGGCCGATCAGCATGCGGCGGATCTCGCTGGTGCCGGCGCCGATCTCGTAGAGCTTGGCATCGCGCAGGAGCCGTCCCGTCGGATAGTCGTTGATGTAGCCGTTGCCGCCGAGCAGCTGGATCGCATCGAGGGCAAGCCGCGTCGCGTTCTCCGCCGCATACAGGATGGCGCCGGCGGCGTCCTCGCGCCTGGTCCGGTTCTGGTCGCAGGCCTTAGCGACCGCATACACATAGGCCTTGCTGGCATTCATCGTCACGTACATGTCGGCGAGCTTGCCCTGCACGAGCTGGAACGAGCCGATCGGTTGGCCGAACTGTTTGCGCTCGTGCACGTAGGGCAGGACCGTGTCGAGGCAGGCCTGCATGATGCCGAGCGGCCCCGCGGCCAGCACGACGCGCTCGTAGTCGAGCCCGGACATCAGCACCCTGGCGCCCTCGTTCACTTTGCCCAGCACGTTCTCGGCCGGCACTTCGCAATCCGCGAACACGAGCTCGCAGGTATCGGAGCCGCGCATGCCGAGCTTGTCGAGCTTCTGCGCAGTGGAGAATCCCTTCATGCCTTTCTCTATGAGGAAAGCCGTGATGCCGCGTGCCCCGGCGTTCGGGTCGGTTTTGGCGTAGACCACCAGCGTGTCGGCTTCCGGCCCGTTGGTGATCCACATCTTGGAGCCGTTGAGCACGAAACGATCGCCGCGCCGCTCGGCACGCATGCGCATGGAGACGACATCGGAACCGGCACCGGGCTCCGACATGGCGAGCGCGCCCACGTGCTCGCCGGAAATGAGCTTCGGCAGATACCGGTGTTTCTGCGTTTCGCTGCCGTTGCGGCGGATCTGATTGACGCACAGATTGGAATGGGCGCCATACGAGAGCCCGACCGCGGCGGAGCCGCGCGACACCTCCTCCATGGCGACGCAATGCTCGAGATAGCCGAAGCCGGCACCGCCGAACTCCTCCTCCACCGTGATGCCGAGGAGCCCGAGCGCGCCGAGCTCGGGCCACAGGTCGCGCGGAAACGCGTTGGTGCGGTCGATCTCGGCAGCGCGCGGCGCGATCCGGTCCTGCGCGAACGAGGCGACCGTCTCGCGCAACATGTCGACGTCGTGCCCGAGGCCGAAATCCAAACCAGTCCAGGCGTTCGGGATCATGGCGCGGCTCCGTAAGGGCCGGCATCGTAGCCCGGATGAAGCGCAGCGCAATCCAGGCTACTTCAGCCCGAACCACAACGTGGCGATGCCGAGAAAGGAGAAGAAACCGACGACGTCGGTGATCGTGGTGACGAATGGGCCGGAGGAGACCGCCGGATCGACGCCGAGGCGGATCAGCACCAAGGGGATGACGATGCCGCCGAGGGCGGCGGCGGCAAGAACCGTCACCATGGCGAGCGCGATGACGATGCCGAGATCCGTCACATTGAACCAGGCGGCGGCAATCATGCCCATGATCAGGGCGAAAGCGAGCCCATTGAGCACCCCCACCATCAGCTCGCGGCCGATGATGCGCCAGGCATTGGCACGACTGAGCTCGCGCGTGGCCAGCGCCCGCACCGCGACCGTCATGGTCTGCGTGCCGGCATTGCCCCCCATGCTGGCGACGATCGGCATGAGCACGGCAAGGGCGACCATCTTCTGCAGCGATGCCTCGAACTGGCTGATGACCCACGAGGCCAGCAGTGCGGTGAGCAGATTCGCGAACAGCCAGGCAAACCGGCCGCGGGCCACGCTCCACACCGAATCGGAGAATTCTTCGTAACGGCTCACGCCGCCCAGGCCGCGAATATCCTCCTCTGCCTCTTCCTCGATGACGTCGACCACGTCGTCAACCGTGATGACGCCGACGAGACGGTCTCCTTCGTCGACCACCGGAGCCGCCACCAGGTTATAGCGCTCGAACTGATGCGCCACCTCCTCCTGGTCGTCGGTGGCGCGCACGCGACGGCGGTCTTCGTCGACCAATTCGGAAATGGTCACCGGCCGTTTGGTGCGCAGCAGGCGGTCGAGCGGCACCGCGCCGAGGAAGCGGTGCGCCGGATCGACCACATAGAGCTCGTAGAAGCGCTCCGGGAGATCCGCCGCCTCGCGCATGTGGTCGATGGTCTGCCCGACCGTCCAGAACGGCGGAACCGCGATGAAGTCGGTCTGCATCCGCCGGCCGGCGGAGCCTTCCGGATAATACAGGCTGCGTTCGAGCGCCGTTCGCTCCGGACCCGGCAGCTGTTCCAGGATCTCCGCCTGATCCTGTTTCGGCAGGTCTTCGAGGATGTAGACCGCGTCGTCGGAGTCCATCTCGCGGACGCCTTCGGCGACGGTCTCGGCCGGCAGCTCTTCGAGGATTTCCTCGCGGACCGTGTCGTCGACTTCGGTCAGCGCGGTGAAATCGAAGGCATCTCCCATCAGCTCGATCAGGCGCGGCCGCAATTCGGGGTCGAGCGCTTGCAAGAGCTGGCCAACGTCGGCCTGATGCAGCTCGCCGACGAGATCCGTCAGGGCGGCGGCGTCGGCAGCACGTATCGCCTCCGCGACGCGCTCGACGAACTCCTGACGCAGCGCTCCCTCTTCATCGCGCAAGGAGGGGACGGGCGCGTGCGTCGCGGTCGCGGCCTTTTCATCGAGCATGCCGAACCTCGGCGGGCGATTTGGCGGGAACGTCTGGCGGTTCTACGCCGCGCTCTTACGCGTGGCAATCAATGCCGCGCACGCGCCCGACCGTCATGCGGCGCGTCGCCAACGCTCAGAAACGATCCAGGTTCCGCCTCGGGCGCAGGCCAATGACCGCCCGCTTTGCGATGCCGGTGCGCGAACGGTTGGTCGGCGCTGTCCAGCCTGGCCGCCGTGCGGGTCGGCGAGAGAGATCTCTATCAAAAGGATGGTCTCAGCGCTTTTAATGCTTAACCTACAGCGTCGACAGTGCGACGAGTGGCATACGGCGAACATCAGCCTGTCGCATCGACCAGCCGGGGAGATTGCATGCGTCAGCCAGTCCGCAGCCCTGATGAACTTCAGGTGGGTGGCCTGTACTGCTATCCCAGCGATGAAGGTGTCTTTCGCATCGTCAAGGTGCTCGTGCTGGAGCCCGCCATTGTTCACGCCAAGCTTTATGAGAACCGCTTCGCCTCGTTTCCGACGTCCGTAGACCCCGCGTCTCTGCAGTGCTTCGTCGAACACATGCCCATTAGCCCATGGGGTTTTGTGCACGAATGCCCACACTTCTTCATCATGAAGACCACTGTTACCGACGAAGAGCTTTGCGGATATCGCTGGTGGCTACAGCACGCTTGCGGGGGACCTGCGCCCCACTAGCGACCAGTAATGACAAGCGTGTCGGAACGCCAGAGCTCTGCACTACGCCGCGTCCTGAGACGCCTCACCGGCATGCGGTTCGACCACGATTAGGAGTCGATCACTTGTACCTTGGCAGCCACGGCCCACTCGAAAATTAATCTTGTGGTGAGAATTCCCCGCTCATCCTTTGCAATCGCGGAGAATCGCCCGGTAGATTGCGCCGCCCACCGCGCCGGGCACGTGGGACGGAAATTTCATGCGCAGCATCGTGGCCGCGTCGGCGGCCTGTTTTTTTGCCGCGACGGCGGCATGGGCGGAGTGCCCGGGGCACCCGGACGCGCTGGGCACCGCGCGCACCATCGCCATCGATCCCGTCACGCATAGCCGCCTCGGCACGATGCAATACGGCGAAACGGTGCCGCTGGAAGACAAGGAAGTGGTGCTGACGTTCGATGACGGGCCGTTGCCGCCCTATTCGAACCGAATCCTGGATATTCTCGCGGCGGAATGCGCCAAGGCGACGTTCTTCATCGTCGGCCGCCAGGCGCGGGCGTTTCCCGACGTGGTACGTCGCGCCTATGGCGAGGGCCACACGATCGCAACCCATAGCCAAAATCACCCGTTTCGCTTCGACAAGCTGCCGAGCGGCCAGCTCCGCGAGGAGATCGAAGGCGGCATCGCTGCGACCGCGGCCGCCTTGGGCGACGAGAATGCCGTCGCTCCGTTCTTCCGCGTTCCCGGTCTGCGCAGATCCGCGGAGACCGAGAACTATCTCGCCGCGCGCACCATGACCGTATGGAGCGCCGATTTCACCGGCGACGACTGGAGGCACATTTCGGCGAAGCAGGTGATGCAGCGCGCGCTCGACCGCCTGGAACGAAAGGGCAAGGGCGTGCTGCTGCTGCATGACATTCAGCCCGCGACGGTGCTGGCGTTGCCGAATCTGTTGCGGGCGTTGAAGGCGCGCGGCTACCGCATCGTGCACGTGGTGCCGTCGGAACGGCCGAAGAACGTCACTGAGCCGCAGCAACAGGTGGTTCAAGCGCCGGGCAAACGCGCTTGGCCGCGCATCGTCGAGGCCACGCGCCCCGAACTGCCGGTGCCGAGCCCACAAAGCTTCGGCTGGCCCGGTCTCTTCCGGGCCGCGAGCCTGGTGCCAATGAAGCTGGTGCGCCTCAAGCTCCTACGTCAGCCCGGGTACCAGAGCGTGTTGATCGTCGGGAACCGTTGGCCCAAGTCCCTCCCGGGCCACCCGGCCGAAGCCTCCGCCGAGACCCTGCCCGGCCACCCGGCCGAAGCATCCGCCGAGGCCCTGCCCGCCCCGAGCCCGCAAAGCTTTGGGATTCCGCATCCGCACGGGCCGAACATTGCACTGCCCCTGCCGAGCGAAGCGGCGCATATGCCGACCGCGGCCAACGAGCATGGCATGACGCGCTTATCGGTCGGGTTGCCTTGACGGGCTCCCCAGTCCATTGAGACCTGATGCGCGAGCGACCAGCCGCAGCCGTCATGGCAAAGAGCGTGCGGTGGGCCCTGGCCATCCCTGCCGCCGCCATCGGGGGCACGCTGGCGGCTGCCTATGCGGGATGCGTTGCGCACACCTGCTCGAACTCGCGCTTCGACCTCGTCTTTCTGACCGTGCTTGCGCTGGCGGTGACGATCGCGGCCCTGAGCATTCTGGCATGGCACAGATTCACGCCGGCCATCCTCGTCGCGGTCGTGCCGTGCCTTGCCGGAATGTATCTGTTCGAGGCCATTGCGGTAAATCCGAAGGACCGATACCGCGATCGGGTCTTGGCCGAGGTGCGCCACCATCGCGAACGCGGGCTGGATGCGGTCCCCCAGTGGACCCCCTATGGCTTTGCTGCGGGCCGAGGCGTGCTGCCGCTCGGCGACGGCAGCGAAGTGGTCCCGCTCACGGGCCCGAGCGGCCAGTTCGTGGTGATGTGCCAGGAAGGCGGGCGCCCGATCGTGGGTTATCGGGCCGATGCGCTCGGCCTGAACAACCCGCCCGAAGCCTGGCGTCAGGAAACGGAGATTCTCTTTCTCGGCGACTCATTTACCCATGGCGCCTGCGTGGACAACGCAGCGCATTTCGTCCATGCGGTCCGCCAGCAACGTCCCGGCACGATCAACCTCGGGTATTCCGGTAACGGGCCGCTCCTCGAACTGGCAGGCATCCGGGAATACGGACGGCGGCTGCGACCGCGATTCGTGTTCTGGATGTACGACGAAGCGAACGATGTTTTTTCCTATTCGCCGCCATCCGATCTCGACGTCGAAATCGGTCATCCGATCCTGTCCGGCTATCTTCGCGCGCCGGACTTCACGCAAAACCTCTACGCCCGCCAGAGCGAGGTCAATGCGGCGGTCAACCGAATGGCCGCCGCATGGGTCACGACTGCGGTGCCGGCGGGACACACAGCGAGGTTGAAGCAGCATGTGCTTCTGCCGAGCACGCGGGAGGTCCTGCGCGACGCCTACGTTCGCCTCCGGGTAGCCATCCCCTTTGCCGTCATGGGCGAGCCGCCGGTCGCCGCGGAACGCATCGGCCAATTCGCCCAGATCATGCGCTCGGCGGCGGCCGAGGTGCAGGCCTGGGGAGGCCGTCTTGCGGTGGTCAACCTCCCTGCCCTTCTTGCGGCGTGTCTCGGCCGCGATCATCCATCGCGGAAGGCGGTGCTCGACATCCCACGGCAGCTTGGCGTGGATTTGATCGATGTCGAAGGGCCGTTGTTCGACCTCGCCCGGGCACAAGGCGCGAACGTCATCGCGGGCGAGCGCCCGTGTGCCGGCCACTATTCGGAAGCGGCATACGCGGTCATTGCCAGCGTGCTGATGGAGTACTTGCGGGTCGCAGCGGGAGAAGCGTTGCCGCCGTTCTGGAGTGAGAAAACGAAGCCCGACGGAACCCGGCAATTGATCTACGCCGGCCGTATGCACGACCGATCGAAGCCGCTACGACCGTAAAGCGATCTGCCTGATAGATTTGCCCTGAGCTACCGGCCGACATAAAGAATGGTGCGGTCGAGAGATGTGCTAATCACTCCGCACCTCAATGACTTACGCCAAGGTGCGGGCGAAACAGCGCGTTTGATGCGCAACGGTGATTTTCGACGGCCGCCCGCACCCGTGCCCCACAAATGAGGGTACGAATTTTTAACCGACAAAACACCGTTTAGGGGCTGTCGGCGAACCGATATGAGCGAGCGCGCGACAAATATTTGATTGGCGAGAGATCCTATTGTAGCCGCGCGGATTGGATGGACAATGTCTAACAATCGACCACAGACACGCCCCGAAGGTTCGCGATCGTGCTCCCAATTAGTCGGAACCGTTGGGAGTGCATCATCTCCTCAAGTAAGTTGGGGCGTGGTCGTGCTGTGTCTGGTCATCGGGAACGTCGCTTTGGCCATTCTCGCGAATGTTCTCGTCACATGGCTCATAAGCTAGCCTTTCCGCATGAATCACGCTTAACCATGATGCGAGTAAGTAAGTAGCCTGGCTGACGGTGAGGCAAGCGAACGTGATCGCGAGACCAGCCAGCAGCCCAAAGTCACTAAGCCGAGCCGCTGTTGCCCCCACCAATGCCAGGATTGGGGCTGAGGCCGCAAGCACCCACACGTTATACCTTCGCCCGATCACCAGGCCTACGACGGCGCTCCCGAGCAGCAGGACCAAAACTGTCGTCATGGTTGAAGCCTCCGGTTGTCCGTGATGCATCAACGCGCAATAACGGTACCATTTACAACGATCGAGCGGCCATGCCTGCTGATCCTGTTTGCGGAACATTTCGCAGTAACCATAACTATTCTTAACTGAATAAAGCTTTTACCAGTGGCCTAAGCCTCGGAGTAATGCTGTCTTTGTCTTTGTATTTGGATTCGGAATCAAAGCGGCCGAAGTTTCCTCCGACCGCGATGGCCTTTCATTCGCCCATCATCACAGCCGCGGCGTCAATCCGTATCTACGCTCGATCGACGAGTTCACGGCACTTTGCCCGCTGTCCACGAGGGCGGCTGCCCTATCGTCAATGTGCCGCTTCAACCCGATACGAGTTCCGCCGCCGGGCTCGCGCGAGGTGGTCGCCTCGGCCGTGGTGCCGGGAGGTGCGTTCGTAATGTGAACGGACACCGGCCAACCGCCACCAGCCGTGCGCCCTAATGCCCGCATTTGCCCCGGCGTGAGCACGGACTCGTCATCGCGGATAATGGCGGGAACATCGCGCGGTCCGACACCTGAATGAAACCGCGGGGCGCCAAGAAAGACCCGCGAGTCGACCGGGCGCATAAACGTCGCCTCGGCGCGACCCATGCCGTCCTTGGCCATGCCCCCGCTTTCGTGACTCATCGTCCGAGGATTAGTTCCTGCACCCTGAGAACGACGGGTGAACGTCTATTCCCGCATCTCGTCTTGAGGTGCGGGCGCCAGTGCGAAAATGTGAGTAAAAATGCATTTTTTGGAATGGTGCGGTCGAGAGGACTCGAACCTCCACGGGTCGCCCCACTAGCACCTCAAGCTAGCGCGTCTACCAGTTCCGCCACGACCGCAGGGTGAACGATCGCCTTGCCCAACAGCAAGGCAACCTCGTCTGCATGTAACAAATCGATCCCGGAGGTACAAGAGCTGCCGGCTGGCTTGATCAGTCTGTATCGAGGACAGCCGTGGATCTTGGCAACAGGATCGCGGCCGCCGCCTCGAGCAGGACCCGGACCAGCAGGACATTAACCAGCATGTGGAATAACAACGTCGAGATATTGTACCAGGAGCCCCAGCCAGAGAGCCCATACGACCTGAACAGACCGGCAAGAATGTCTGCCTGCTGCAGCAGGAATGCGAACCAGACGAGTCGCAGCCCCAGCGTTGTAAAAACGGGCCGCAGGGCGAGGAAGTCGGTCAGCCCGGAAAGCGACATCGGCTAGTGCCCCGCTTCCGAAGTTCGTGATACATGGCGGCCCCTCTGACACGAACTTGGAAGCAAAGGGCACTCGCAAGCCTATGATCCTAGTGCCGCTTTCGATTTTGAAGTTCCCGCACGAGTTTGCAGAAGGCGGGTAGGAACTTCAAATCGGCGGCACTAGCGCATGTCCGGCGCGCGCGGGAGGATTTCCCGCACCTCGACGGCGATGCGATTGGCGTTGACGATAACGGTCCCCTTGGCGACGGGGAGATTGTTGGCGAGAATCGTCACTTCGTCGTCCTCGCTGGCATCGAGCTCGATGATGGCGCCGCGGCCGAGCCGGAGTACCTGGTGCACCGGCATCGCCGTGGTACCGAGCACGACGGCGATATCGAGCGGAACGTTATCAATGGTGGCCATGGGCGCTCCGGACGGTCTTGCATGCTGAAGTCACCACGCCATGGTTACGAGCCGGTTAACGGGCGCCGCGAAATAGCGCTCGGCCTTGGGCCTGTGGCCGGTCTGCCGCCGGCCGAATGGGAGGTTTCCGAGGCCCCGGTGCCTTATGACGCCGCGCTCGCCCGCATGGACGACAGGGTCGCGGCCATCGCGGCCGGCCGCGCCGCCGAGCTGGTCTGGCTGGTCGAGCACCCGCCGCTCTATACGGCCGGCACCAGCGCCAAGGCGGATGACGTACTCGATGCCCGCTTTCCGGTGTTCGCCGCCGGCCGCGGCGGCCAAATGACCTATCACGGCCCGGGACAACGGGTCGCCTACGTGATGCTCGATTTGAAACGGCGCATACCGGACGTCAGGCGGCTCGTGTGCACTCTGGAGGAGTGGATCATCCGTACGCTCGAGGCCTTCGACGTGCGCGGCGAGCGCCGCGAGGGCCGCATCGGCGTTTGGGTCGCCCGGCCCGGCAAGGGCCACGATCGCGAGGACAAGATCGCCGCCATCGGCATCCGCGTGCGGCATTGGATCAGCCTGCACGGCATCTCGCTCAACGTCGCTCCGAACCTAAGCCATTTCTCCGGCATCGTCCCGTGCGGCGTGTCGAACCCGTCTTATGGCGTCACCAGCCTGGCCGATCTCGGCGTCGCAGCGACCATGGACCAAGTGGACGCGGTGCTGCGGCGGGAGTTCGAGCCGCTGTTCGGGGCAATTGCGCCGTAGCGCCGTAGCCAGCACGGAGCAAAGCGGAATGCGAGGCAGCCGTTCTCGATTTCGCGCTTCGCGCTCAACCGGGCGACAGCGCCTACGCCGTCGGCAGGACCGAGAACAGCTCGCCGGGATAGCGCGAGCCCACGTCGTCCGGCCCGGCGGGGAATTCATCGATCATCTCGACTTGCGAACCGCCCGGCCCGCGCCGACACACCTCGATCACCGCCGCCACCGTCTCGGTTGGTCCGGCAAACACCGCCTCCACCGAACCGTCGCGCCGGTTGCGCACCCAGCCTTGGATCCCGCGCTTGAGGGCCGCGTGCTCAACGAAGGCGCGGAAGCCGACGCCCTGCACCCGACCGCGGATCATCACGCGGCGAACGCAGGGCTCGCTCATGCGCCCTCTCCAACGTCCGCCGCGCGCGGCGAAGCGAGCCGCACCGGCACCCAACGCTCGAGGCTGCCGACATAGTCTGCCGGCAGGTTCCAGGCCCGCGCCGCTGCCACGACGAGATCCTGGTACCCCGGCCTGGGGCGGCCGGCGCGGCGCTCGCGCGCCACATAAGCCAGCGCCCGCATTAAGCCGTCGCGCCGCACCGGAAGCATGCGGCGGCGATAGAGACCGCTGTCGATGGATTCATAGGCATTCACGGCGGCCAGGTCGCGCGGGCCAAGCCGCCACAAGACCCCATGCACCACCTCGCCCGGCGCCGGAACGATCGAGGCATAGCCATCGCGCGTCACGATGAAGCGCCAATGATCGAGCCGCGCCGGCCCGATCGCTTCTGCCGTTGGACAGCGCCGCAGCATCAGCGCCCGGTCCATGTTCGAGCCATAGGCGAAGTGCAGCATGGCACCGGCTTACCAGAACGATGCAGCGTTGCAACGCGCTGAGCGGGCGATCGTCCGTTACCCAGTCGAGCGGCTGGGCTTAACCGGGTTGCTCCTTGTAGGGAGTTTCGACATCCTCCTCGAGATCTGCATCCTCGACTTCGCTTTCGTCGATGTCGAGCGCGACTTCTTCATCGACGCGCCGCAGAAAACCTGTTTCCGGCGCATCGGTAAGGGCCTCGTAATCGTCGGGGCCGAGATCTTCGAGGTCCTCGTCATGCATCGGATGCTGCTCGACGCCGCCGTCCGGCAACGGCTCGGCGCCCGACCCGAGCAAGCCCTCATGGTCAGGCGACTCGCCGGTCAGGCGGCCGGACGCGACCACGTGCCTGTCGTCGCCGAGCGGATCGGGAATCGAGGGCGGATCGGCGGGCGGCGTCGTTGCCGCCGACGGGGCGATTCGGCCGCGTCGCTCTTTCTTGCTGCTCTCAGCCATCGGTGAAACTCCTTCGAGAACCTCATTCAGTGCGGTCCGTCGTCGACATCCTCGTCCCGGGGCGGAAGGGCATCGGGCATCGTGGATTCGGGCGGCGCACGCCCCAAGCTGTCCGGCAGAACATCCGGCTCGGGGCTTCCCGGCAAGGAGTCCGGAAGCACGTCGGGTTGCGGTTGACGAGTGCGCGGCGGTCTCGGTGCCATCACGGGCCTCCTACGAGGCCAACGCCTCGTCCAAACGGAGGTTCCCTCGTGGGGAATCAGGGGCTTACGAGCCGACCACGGTCCCGCCGTTCGGATGCAGAACCTGACCGCTGATATACGAGGCCTCTTCGCTCGCCAGGAACACGTAGCACGGGGCCACTTCGTTGGGCTGACCGGCGCGTTCCATCGGCGCGCTGCCGCCATGCTTGGCGGTCTTTTCCGCGTCGAAAGAGGCCGGGATCAACGGCGTCCAGATCGGCCCTGGCGCCACCGCGTTCACGCGGATCCCCTTCTCCAGCAGCACTTCCGAGAGCGAGCGCGTCATCGACACGATGGCGCCTTTGGTCGAGGAATAGTCGAGCAGCGTCTTGTGGCCCTTGAAGGCGGTGATCGAGGTCGTATTGATGATGCTCGAGCCCGCCTTCATGTGCCGCAGCGCCGCCTTTGTCATAAAGAAGAAGCTGAACACGTTGGTGCGGAACGTGCGCTCGATCTGCTCGGCCGTCAGCTCCAGCGGATCGTCGACCTCGTGCTGCTCGGCCGCATTGTTGACCAGGATATCGAGGCGGCCGAACGTCTTGACCGCGTCGTCGATGGTCTGCGCGCAGAATTCCTCATCGCCGACGTCGCCGGCGAACTTGATCGCTTCGCTGCCCTCGTCTTGCACCAGCCGCACCGTCTCGTCGGCGTCCTTGTGCTCTTCCAGGTAGACGATCGCGATCTTGGCGCCCTCACGCGCCATGGCCACCGCCACCGCGCGACCGATGCCGGAATCACCGCCGGTGATCAGCGCCACCTTGTTCTTGAGCTTGCCGCAGCCGGGAAATTTCGGCTCGTAATCCGGCTGCGGCCGCATCTCGCTCTCGCGGCCGGGCTGGCGCTCCTGCTTCTGCGCGGGCTGCAAACGGGCCATGGGCATCTCCTGGAGAAATCCACATGGCTCGAACGTTCGAGACACACGGCGGGTTCCTATTCTGTGAAACGCTATGTTCCCAGCGCTAGCGGATTTGCCGCGCACTGCCTCGCGATTGTCGTCCCGGGCGCAGCGCAGCGTGAAGCGAAGCGGAACGGTGCGCTGCAGACCCGGGACCCGGGATCCCCTGCATCGCGTCTATTTCGCATGCCGCTACTAGGATCCCGGATCGGCTCCCCCCGGATCAAGTCCGGGGGCGTCCGGGATGACGGTCGAACGGCATCAACAGAAGCTCACGCGAATTCCATGATCACGGCGTCGACCGCGAGGCTGTCGCCGGGCTTGGCCAGGATGGTCTTGACCACGCCGTCGCGCTCCGCCCGCAGCACGTTCTCCATCTTCATCGCCTCGACCACGGCAAGCGTCTCGCCGGCCTTGACTTCCTGGCCTTCGGCGACCGCGATGGACAGCACCAGCCCCGGCATCGGGCAGCGCAGCGCCTTGCCGGATTCGGCCACCTTGTTCACCGGCACGAGGCGCACCGCTGCAGCTTCGCGTTCGCTGAACACGAAAGCCTTGGCCTCGACGCCGCGAAACGCGAGCTCGAAGCCACTGAGGATCGGCCGGACGTGGACCGACACGTCCCGCCCGTCGATCGTGCCCGACCACAGCACGTCGCCCGGCCGCCACGGCGACTTGAGCGTCAAGACCGGCCCGCTGCCGGTCTCCTCCACGAAGCTCACCACGACGTTCTCGCCCCGCCGTTCCACGTCAAGCCGATGCTCGGCGTCGCCCAACCGGACCAGCCGGCGCCGCTCGCGAATGACATTGCGGCCGGACATCTGCCCGGAGATCTTGCGCCCGCGCTCGCCGAGCACGCGGTCGATGGCGGCAGCCACCGCGCTGATGACGCGCGCGGTCTCGCCGTCCGGCTGCCGGGCATGGAAGCCGTCCGGATATTCTTCGGCGATGAAGGCGGTCGAGAGCTTGCCGGCGCGAAACCGCGGATGGTGCATCAGCGCCGCCAGGAACGGAATATTGTGGCGGATGCCCTCGATGACGAAGGCGTCCAGCGCTTCGGCGTGCGCATCGATCGCGCGCGCGCGCGTGTCGCCGTGCGTGATCAGCTTGGCGATGAGCGGATCGTAGAACAGCGGGATCTCGCCCCCCTCCTCGACCCCGGTATCGTTGCGCACCGTGATGCCGCCGGCGCTCGCTTCCGCCGGCGGACGATATTTAACTAACCGGCCGGCGGACGGCAGGAAGCCGCGATATGGATCTTCGGCATAAACGCGCGTCTCGACGGCCCAGCCGTTAAGCTTCACGTCCTGTTGACGAAGGGTAAGCTTTTCTCCGGCCGCCACCCGGATCATCTGCTCGACGAGATCGATGCCGGTGACGAGCTCGGTGACCGGGTGCTCGACCTGCAGCCGCGTGTTCATCTCGAGGAAATAGAAGCTGCGGTCCTGGCCGGCGACGAACTCCACCGTGCCGGCCGAGTCGTAGCCGACCGCCTTGGCGAGTGCGACCGCCTGCTCGCCCATAGCCTTGCGCGTCGCGGCGTCGAGCAGCGGACTCGGCGCCTCTTCGACGACCTTCTGATTGCGACGCTGGATCGAGCATTCGCGCTCGCCGAGATGGATCACGTTGCCATGCTTGTCGCCGAGAACCTGGATTTCCACGTGGCGCGGATCGGTGATGAACTTCTCGATGAAGACGCGATCGTCGCCGAACGACGATTTCGCCTCCGAGCGCGCGCGCGCGAAGCCCTCGGCCACCTCGGCCGTGGAGTGGGCGATGCGCATGCCCTTGCCGCCGCCGCCGGCCGACGCCTTGATCATCACCGGGAAGCCGATCTCTGCGGCGACCTTCACGGCCTCGTCGGCGTCCGCGATGACGCCGAGATGCCCCGGCACGGTCGACACCTTGGCCAGATGGGCAAAGCGCTTGCTCTCGATCTTGTCGCCCATGGCGGCGATGGCCTTGGGGTTCGGGCCGATGAAGACGATGCCGGCCGCCTCCAGCGCCGTCGGGAACGCCTCGCGCTCGGAGAGAAATCCGTAGCCGGGGTGCACCGCTTCCGCCCCGGTCCTGCGGCAGGCTTCAACGATCCTGTCGATGAGGAGATAGCTTTGTGCCGCCGGCGCCGGGCCGATGGCCACCGCGTCATCGGCCATGTCGACGTGGAGGGCGTCCTTGTCGGCGTCGGAATAGACCGCGACGGTCGCGATCCCCATGCGGCGCGCGGTCTTGATGATGCGGCAGGCGATCTCGCCGCGATTGGCGATCAGAATGCGCTTGAACATGCCCCGCCGTCTTGTTTGATCCGACGGAGCGTTGCGGTTCGGACGGGCAAAAGTCAACGCCGGCCCTGCGGCGGTAGTGATGAGGTTTCAGGCGGCAAGGTCGATCGCGAGCGTCGGAACGCGCGACGCTCCGGCAGGACCTAGTAAGGCGGCAAGTGCGGCGAGTTGGGCCTGGTGGCGCCCGCCGCGGCGCAGGCGCCGTTCGAGCCAGGCGGCGACGCTGGGGTCGAGAGCCTCGTTGCGCGTCCAGCCGGCGAGCGCCATGGCGGATGAGAGCGCCCTTGCGCGCTCGGGCACGCGATGACCGGACGCTGCCAGCACATGATGCGCGATCGCCTTTGCCAATAGATCGTCAAAGGCTCCGCCGTCCGCCCGCTCGCAGGCCGCCTCGTGGATGTCGAACAAGGCATCGGCTTCCGCCCGTGTAACCGGCTGCGCGCCGCCCGCCATCAGGATTCGCCGTACCAAGGCGGTGTCGGCCGCATCGATCGCGCGCGAGAAATGGATCCGGCCGGCGGTGGTCGGTCCCTCGCCGGTGATCACGCCGTTTCTGACCGCACGGAGCACGGCCAGCCTGAGCGGCTCGGCGGGCGACCGCTCGACCGCCGCCACCACGGCCGCGATGGCGGCTTCGCTCTCGATGCGCAATCCAGCGGTCCGTTCGGTATTTGCCACGATGCGCTCCCGTCCCGGTGACACTGTCGACGAGCGCCGCTTACGATTCGCTCAAGGCGGCCCCGCGGCCCCTTCTATGCGCGGGCGAACCGCGCGAATGTGACCGCGGTCACTCTTCTGGCGCGCCCAGGGAAATCGACGGCAAGCGTCGGCTGTGATATGCGCGCCACGGAAGTCAGTCGTGGGTCGTGGCGCCGCCAGTGCCCCGCTTCCGAAGTTCGTGATACATGGCAGCACGCTCCGACACGAACTTCGGAAGCAAAGGGGCACTCGCAAGTCTATGATTCTGATTTGAAGTTCCTGAACAAGCTTGCGGCAGATGCTGTAGGAACTTCAAATCGGCGGCACTAAGAGCCCACGCGGAGAGCAGCATGACGAGGAGCGCCGGTATCCATCACGTCACGGCCATCTGCAGCAATCCGCGGCGCAACGTGGCGTTCTATACCGACGGCCTCGGCCTGCGCATGGTGAAGCGGACCGTCAATTTCGACGATCCATCCACCTGGCACCTCTACTACGGCGACGAGACCGGCAGTCCCGGCACGGCGCTGACGTTCTTTGCCTGGGGCAACCTGCCGCCCGGCCACAACGGCATCGGTCAGACGGTGGCGACCGCTTTCATGATCCCGGAGCGCTCGCTCGCCTATTGGACCGGGAGGTTCGCCGAAAAGGGGATTCCTCATGATGGACCAGCGCGGCGGTTCGACCAGACTTTCGTCGCCTTGCGCGATCCCGACGGCATGAGTCTCGAACTCGTGGCAACCAAGGGGGCGCGGGCGCTGCCGGCGTGGTCCGGCGGCCCTGTTCCGGCCGAGCACGCCATCCGTGGCTTCTCCGGCGTCACGCTGCTGGTCGGCGAAGCCGAGCCGACCGCGCAAGTGTTGACCGAGGCGCTCGGCTTCGCGTCACAGGGTCAGGAGAACTCGCGCCATCGCTTCGTGGCAGCGGATGGGCCGCTCGGCACGATCGTCGATCTGCGCGCCGAATCCGGTGCGCCGCCAGGCCGGCAGGGCGCCGGATCGGTCCATCACGTGGCGTTCCGCGCGCCCGACGACGACGCCGAGCTCGCAATGGCAGCGGCCGTGCGCGGACTGGGGCTGCGGCCGACGGATCCGATCGACCGCCAGTATTTTCACTCGGTCTATTTCCGCGAGCCGGGCGGCGTGCTGTTCGAGATCGCCACCGACGGGCCGGGCTTCACCGTGGACGAGCCCAAGGAGGCGCTCGGATCATCGCTCAAGTTGCCGGCCTGGATCGAGCCGCGTCGCGCCCAGATCGAAGCCGCGCTGCCGGCGCTGGCGTAAGCTCTGTAGGGCGGATGAGCGCGCAAAGCGCGCGTAATCCGCCATCATCCAACAAGGCGGCGGCTTACGGTTTCGGCTAAGCCGCCCTACGAATGGGAGGTCGCATGGAAGTCCGGGCAGCAGTGGCTCTTGCCGCGGGGCAACCGCTTGAAATCGTCCACGTCGAGCTCGACGGTCCCAAGGCCGGCGAGGTGATGGTCGAGATCAAGGCCACCGGCATCTGCCACACCGACGAGTTCACGCGCTCGGGCGCCGATCCCGAGGGCCTGTTCCCGGCGATCCTCGGCCACGAGGGCGCCGGCGTGGTGGTCGAGGTCGGCCCCGGCGTCACGTCGGTGAAGAAAGGCGACCACGTCATCCCGCTCTACACGCCGGAATGCCGGCAGTGTCCGTCGTGTCTCTCGCGCAAGACCAATTTGTGCACCGCCATCCGCACCACCCAGGGCCAAGGCGTGATGCCGGACGGGACCTCGCGCTTCTCGCTCGACGGCCGCAAGCTCCATCACTACATGGGCTGTTCGACCTTCGCCAATTTCACCGTGCTGCCCGAGATCGCGGTGGCGAAGATCCGCGAGGACGCGCCGTTCGACAAGGTCTGCTATATCGGCTGCGGCGTCACCACCGGCATCGGTGCGGTCATCAACACCGCCAAGGTCGAGCAAGGCGCCAAGGCCATCGTGTTCGGCCTCGGCGGCATCGGGCTCAACGTGCTCCAGGGCCTGCGGCTTGCCGGCGCCGACATGATCATCGGCGTCGACATCAATCCGGACCGCAAGGCCTGGGGCGAGCGCTTTGGCATGACCCACTTCGTCAACCCTAAGGATATTGGCAAGGACCTCGTCCCTCACCTCGTCAACATGACGAAATCCGGCGCCGACCAGATCGGCGGGGCGGACTACACGTTCGACTGCACCGGCAACGTCACGGTGATGCGCCAGGCGCTCGAAGCCTGCCACCGCGGCTGGGGGCAGTCGATCGTCATCGGCGTGGCGCCCTCCGGCGCGGAGATTGCAACCCGCCCCTTTCAGCTCGTCACCGGGCGAGTGTGGAAAGGCACGGCTTTCGGCGGCGCGCGCGGCCGCACGGACGTTCCGAAGATCGTCGACTGGTACATGCAAGGCAAGATTCAGATCGACCCGATGATCACGCATGTGATGCCGCTCACCGACATCAACAAGGGATTCGACCTGATGCACGAAGGCAAGTCGATCCGCTCGGTCGTCACTTTTTAGCGCTCCATCGCCCGCCC
>JBJMSU010000105.1:0-17864 GCA_045801465.1 Xanthobacteraceae bacterium
GACCGCGAGCGCCTCGTCCCACTTGCCGTGGTAGACGGCGTCGTTCCAGTCCGGGATCAGGTTGCCCAGCGGACAGCCGGAGTGGCAGAACGGGATGCCGCAGTCCATGCAGCGCGCGCCCTGGTCGCGCATGCCCTCCTCGGGCAGCGGCTCGATGTACTCCTTGAAGTCACGCACCCGCTGCTCGATCGGGCGCTTCTGGTAGTTGACGCGGTGGATCCGCAGGAAGCCGCCGAGCTCACCCATGATCCGGCACCCCCTCGATCCCGTGGCCCGACTCCATCGGCGAGCCGCCGTCCGGCGACAGCACCATTTCGCGCACCGAGCTCGCGTGCTTCTCCTCGCGCTCGGCGAGCACGCGCTTGTAGTCCTGCGGCATGACCTTGACCCAGGCGCGCTCGTACAGACGCCAGTTGTCGAGCGCGTCCTTGGCCACCGGCGAGCCGGTGTGCTCGAGGTGCTCCGCGACCATCGCATGGATCTCCTCGAAGTCGTCGGCGCTCGGCGTCTCCAGGTCGACGATGCCCATGTTGCAGCGCTCGTGGAACGTCCCCGGCTTGTCGAGCACGTAGGCGACGCCGCCCGACATGCCCGCCGCGAAGTTGCGCCCGGTCTGTCCGAGCACGACCACGCGGCCGCCGGTCATGTACTCACAACCGTGGTCGCCGACGCCCTCGACGACGGCATGAACGCCGGAATTGCGCACCGCAAAGCGCTCGCCGGCGAGACCGCGGAAGAACGCCTTGCCGGCCGTTGCGCCGTACAGCAGCGTGTTGCCGACCACCACGTTCTGCTCGGCCTTGTAAGCGGCGTCCTTGGGCGGCCGCACCGTCAGCACACCGCCGGACATGCCCTTGCCCGTGTAGTCGTTGGCGTCGCCGAACAGCGTGATCGTCACACCGGGGGCGAGCCAGGCGCCGAAGCTCTGGCCGCCCGACCCGTGCGCGGTGATGTTGATCGTGTCCTCGGGCAGGCCCTCGGCGCCGTAGCGGCGCGCGATCTCGCCGGACAGCAGGCCGCCGACGGTGCGCTGCGCGTTGACCACGCGCGTCTCGATGAACACGCGCTCGGCCCGTTCCAGGGCCGGCGCCGCCTGCTCGATCAGCTTGTGGTCGAGGTGGTCGTCGAGCACCGGGTCCTGCGGACGCACGCGCCGGCGAGGGATGTCGGCCGACGCCGCCGGCGGCGCCAGCAGCTTCGTCAGATCGACGCCCTTGGCCTTCCAGTGATCGATCGCCTCGCGCGTCTGCAGCAGGTCGACACGGCCGATCAGGTCGTCGAACGTGCGGATGCCGAGCCGCGCCATGTACTGGCGCACCTCCTCGGCCAGCATGAAGAAGAAGTTGACGACGTGCTCGGGCTGGCCCCGGAACCGCTTGCGCAGCTCCTCATCCTGAGTCGCGATGCCGACCGGACAGGTGTTCAGGTGACAGGCGCGCATGTAGATACAGCCCATCGTGATCAGCGGCGCCGTCGAGAAGCCGAACTCCTCGGCGCCGAGCAAGGCGGCGATCACGACGTCGCGCCCGGTCTTCAGCTGTCCGTCCGTCTGCACCGTGATGCGATCGCGCAGCTTGTTCAGCACGAGCGTCTGCTGCGTCTCCGCGAGGCCGATCTCCCACGGCACGCCGGCGTGGTGGATCGACGAGACCGGCGAGGCGCCGGTGCCGCCGTCGTGGCCGGCGATGACGACGTGGTCGGAGTTCGCCTTCGCGACGCCCGCCGCGACCGTGCCGACGCCGACCTCGGACACGAGCTTGACCGAGATGCGGGCGCTCGGGTTGGAGCAGCGCAGGTCGAAGATCAGCTGCTTGAGGTCCTCGATCGAGTAGATGTCGTGGTGCGGCGGCGGCGAGATCAGGCCGACGCCCGGAGTGGAGTGGCGGATCTTGCCGATGTAGTCGTCGACCTTGTGACCGGGCAGCTGGCCGCCCTCGCCGGGCTTCGCGCCCTGGGCCATCTTGATCTGCAGCTCGTCGGCGTTGACGAGGTAGTGCGCGGTCACGCCGAAGCGCCCCGACGCCACCTGCTTGATCGCGGAGCGGCGGCGGTCGCCGTTCGGGTCCGGGGTAAAGCGGCGCGGGTCCTCGCCGCCCTCGCCGGTGTTCGACTTGCCGCCGATCCGGTTCATGGCGATCGCCAGCGTGGTATGCGCCTCGCGCGAGATCGAGCCGAACGACATCGCCCCGGTGGAGAAGCGCTTGACGATCTCCTTGGCGGGCTCGACCTCTTCGATCGGCACCGGCTTGCGCGCGTCCTCCTCCGCCGACTTGAGACGGAACAGGCCACGGATCGTGAGGAACTTGCGCGATTGCTCGTTCACGAGCTCGGCATAGGTCCGGTACTTGTCGAGCGAGTTGCCGCGCACGGCATGCTGCAGCGTGGCGACCGATTCGGGCGACCAGGCATGCGCCTCGCCACGCACGCGGAACAGGTATTCGCCGCCCACTTCCAGCGCATGGCGCAATACCGGCGATTCGCCGAATGCGTCGCAGTGGCGGCGCGCGGTCTCTTCGGCGATCTCGTCGAGGCCGACGCCCTGGATCGTCGTCGCGGTGCCGAAGAAATACTGCTCGACGAAGTCCTTGCGCAGTCCCACGGCGTCGAAAATCTGCGCGCCGCAATAGGACTGGTAGGTGGAGATGCCCATCTTGGACATCACCTTGAGGATGCCTTTGTCGATCGATTTGATGTAGCGCTTGACCACTTCCTTATCGTCGATCTTCTCCGGGAACTCCTCCTTCATGGCGATCAGCGTTTCGAACGCCAGATACGGATTGATCGCTTCGGCGCCGTAGCCGGCCAGGCAGCAGAAGTGGTGCACCTCGCGCGCCTCGCCGGTCTCGACCACAAGGCCGACAGAGGTCCGTAACCCCTTGCGGATCAGGTGGTGGTGCACGGCGGCGGTGGCGAGCAGCGCCGGAATGGCGATGCGTTCGGGACCGGCTTGGCGGTCGGAGAGAATGATGATGTTGTAGCCGCCGTGCACGGCCGCCTCGGCGCGCTCGCACAGGCGCTCGAGCGCGCCCTTCATCCCGGCGGCGCCTTTCTCGGCCGGGTAGGTGAAGTCGAGCGTCTTGGTATCGAACTGCTCCTCCATGTGGCCGATGGAGCGGATCTTCTCCAGATCCTCATTGGTGAGGATCGGCTGGCGCACTTCCAGGCGCTTGTGCCGCGACAGGCCTTCGAGATCGAACAGGTTCGGCCGCGGCCCGATGAAGGAGACGAGCGACATCACCAGCTCTTCGCGGATCGAGTCGATTGGCGGATTCGTGACCTGGGCGAAGTTCTGCTTGAAATAGGTGTAGAGGAGCTTGGGCTTATCGGATAAAGCCGAGATCGGCGTGTCATTGCCCATGGAGCCGACCGCCTCCTGGCCGGTCGTGGCCATGGGCTCCATCAGGATGCGCAGGTCTTCTTCCGTGTAGCCGAACGCCTGCTGGCGGTCGAGCAGCGAGACATTGGTACGGATCTCGCGCGGTTGTACGGCCTTGAGGTCCTCGAGCACGAGCTGCGTGCGCTTGAGCCATTTGCGGTAGGGATGCTGGCGCGCGAGCGTCGTCTTGATCTCCTCGTCGGAGATGATGCGGCCTTCCTCGAGATCGACCAGCAGCATCTTGCCCGGCTGCAGGCGCCATTTGCGGACGATCTTCTCCTCGGGAATCGGCAGCACGCCGGCTTCCGACGCCATGATGACGCGGTCGTCGTCGGTCACCAGCCAGCGCGCCGGCCGCAAGCCGTTGCGGTCGAGCGTCGCGCCGATCTGGCGTCCATCCGTGAAGGCGATCGCGGCGGGTCCGTCCCACGGCTCCATGAGAGCAGCGTGATATTCGTAAAACGCGCGCCGCTCCTCATCCATCAGCGGGTTGCCGGCCCAGGCTTCCGGGATGAGCATCATCGCCGCGTGGGCGAGCGAGTAGCCGCCCTGCACCAGGAATTCGAGTGCGTTGTCGAAGCAGGCGGTGTCCGACTGGCCCTCATAGGAGATGGGCCAGAGCTTGGAAATGTCGTTGCCGAACAGCTCGGAATCGACCGACGCCTGGCGCGCCGCCATCCAGTTCAAGTTGCCGCGCAGCGTGTTGATCTCGCCGTTGTGGCAGACCATCCGATAGGGGTGCGCCAACGGCCAGCTCGGAAACGTGTTGGTCGAGAAGCGCTGGTGCACGAGGGCGAGCGCCGACTCGAATTCCGGATCGTGCAGGTCGGCGTAATACTTGCCGAGCTGGTCGGCCAGGAACATGCCCTTGTAGACGACGGTGCGGCACGACAGCGACACGACGTAATAGCCGGAGAGGTGCCGCTCGCGCTTGTTGTAGACGATGTTGGAGATGACCTTGCGCAGGATATAGAGCCGGCGCTCGAACTCGGTCTCGGAGGCGATTTCCTTCGGCCGCTCGATGAAGACCTGCATGTGCACCGGCTCGGTCGGCAGCACCATCTTGCCGAGCGAGGCGTTGTCGGTCGGCACCTCGCGCCAGCCGAGCAGGATCAATCCTTCGCTGGCGATGGTCTCGCGATAGATGTCGAGGATCACCTGCCGCCATTCGGGATCGCGCGGCATGAACACGTAGCCGATGCCGTAACGGCCGGGCGGCGGCAGGTCGATGCCGACTTCGGCGGCTTTCCGGGCGAAGAACTTGTGCGGGATCTGCACCAGGATGCCGGCGCCGTCACCGGCGCGCGGGTCGGCGCCGACGGCGCCGCGGTGCTCGAGATTGAGCACGAGCGCCAAGGCGTCCTCGACCAGCTGATGCGATTTCTTGTTCTTGATGTTGGCAATGAAGCCGACGCCGCACGAGTCCTTGTCGAGCGCAGGATCATAAAGTCCCTGGGCCGGGGGCAGGCCCGCGTCGAAGCGCGGCTCGGCGCGCCAATCCTTGACGACGGGTCGCAGCACGCGAGCGTTGCGCCGAACGCCTGTCTCTAGTGCGCTCATCGTCGTCCTCTTCAGTCTCCCCGGCGGCCGGGATGTCGGCGTGCCGCCGAGATGCGCCAGCGCGGAGGCGCTGCGGCGCAGCTAAGTGTACGCAGGTCAGGCGGCCTTCGGCCGCGACGGCCCCTTCTGAAGGCCGCCATCTTGGGCGCCCGTCATGACGAGGCACCGATGTGGCGCGCCGCACCCGCCCGGCAGCTTGGCAGCCCGGGTCGCATACGGGTCGCCGAACTGGGACAGCAATACTGTCCTAATTAATGCCGCATTTCAAGCGCGCAACGTCCGGCCCTGCGCAAAAAGTCCCCGGCCAGCTTTCCATATGCTGCAGGCGCCTTCGCGTCGCCGCAACAGAGGATCATGGATCGGCGCTCCAACGCAATGCTATTGCTGCCAAACCAACGCTTCTGCTTGCAACTGTTTCCCTCACTCCGCCGACCGCACCAGGCCTTGCATGAATTTTGCCAGTGACAACACGGCCGGGATCGCACCTGCCGTTCTCGACGCCATCGTTAAAGCGAACCAAGGCTTCGCCCTCGGTTATGGGCGCGATGACCTGACCGAGCGGGTGGCGCGCCGGGTCGGCGAAATTTTCGAGCGCGAGGTGGCCGTATTCCTCGTCCCGACCGGGACGGCGGCGAATGCGCTGGCGCTCGCCCAGGTGTCGCCGCCCTGGGGTGCGGTGCTGTGCCATGCCGAGTCGCACATCATCACCGACGAATGCGCGGCTCCCGAATTCTTCGGCGGCGGCCTCAAGCTCATCGGCCTGCCCGGCGAGGCGGGAAAGATCGCCCTGCCGACGCTACGCGAGGCGCTCGAGCAGGGCCCCTGGGGCGGGCCTCACCACGTGACCGCGTCCGCCCTCTCGCTCAGCCAGGCGACCGAGGCCGGCACCATCTACCGTGGAGAGGAAATCCGCGCCCTGGCAGAGCTCGCGCATGAGCGCGGGCTCGCCGTGCATATGGACGGCGCGCGGTTCGCCAACGCTCTGGTGCGGATGAATGTGTCGCCGGCCGAGGCAACCTGGAAAGCCGGTGTCGACGTGCTCTCGCTGGGCGCCACCAAAGCCGGCGCGCTCGCCGCCGAGGCGGTGGTGTTCTTCGACCCCGCGCGCGCGGCTGGAATGCCCGAGCGGCGCAAACGTGGCGGTCATCTTGTCTCCAAGCACCGGTTCATCGCCGCCCAGTTCGAGGCCTTTTTCGCCGCAGATCTGTGGCTCGATCTGGCACGCCACGCCAACGACAAGGCCGACCAGCTGGCGGCGCGGCTGACGGGCGCGGGATTGCCTCCGGTGTGGCCGGTCGAGGCCAACGAGATTTTCGTCGCTCTGCCGTGCGCGGTCGACGCGCACCTCAAGGCCGCGGGCGCAAGCTACTACGAGCGAAATTCGCACGGCCTGCCTGGGGGTGCAGTCGGCGGCGATGTAGTCCTCATCCGCCTGGTGACCTCGTTCGCCACCACGGACGAAGACATCGCGCAATTTATCGCGGTCGCGACTGGGCGCTGAGCCTGCACGCCCCAGCGCCGCCCTAATCATCGCTATGGTTAATCATGAGTTAAGGGGAGGGCGCCGGAGGGCGCTCCACTGCCCGCGACTGGCTGAGCCTTGTGAAGAGGAGCGCATCGTGAACATTCGAGCGGTTGCCTTCTGCGTCGCCATGATGGCGGCGAGCCCGGCCCTGGCGCAGCCCTGGGGACCTTACGGGCCGCGTGGATATGCGCCGGCGGTCTCGGCATACGAGCTGCACGCGACGCTGCGCGCGCATGGATTGCGGCCGATCACGCAGCCGGTGCTGTCGGGTTACTATCTCGTGGTGCGCGCCGTGGATGGCCACGGCGACGTCGTGCGTGTCCTCGTCAATGCGCGCTACGGCAACATCGTCTCGATTGTGCCGCTGCCGCCGGCGCCGGTGGTGGGGGAGCGGTATTACCGGCCCTACGAGCCGTATCGGCCGTACCAGCCTTACCCGCGCTATGGCACGGTGCGGCCCGACCTCAAGAGCGAACCGCCACCGCTGGCCGGTGCGGCCCCGGGCCCCGCTGCCGTTCCCAATGCGCAGCAACCAGCTGCGATCGCGACCGCTCGCCCACCCCTGCCGCGTCCGCGTCCGGCCGTGCCGGCAACGACGGCTGTCGTCCACGCCGCACCCGAAAGCGCCGCGGCGGCCGCAGAGCCGGCCCCTGCGACCACCGGGTCGGTGCCGAGCACCCGTGGCGGATCACTATTCCCGCCGGCGGCGCCGCTGGAGTAATGCAAAACAAAAGCGCCCCGGCAAGCCGGGGCGCTCTGCGTTGAAGATCGTTACGCGGCCTTCGCGGTCTTGGCGTCGATCACCTTGGCCGAGCCGCCGCCGATCGGAATCTGACGCGGCTTCATGGCTTCCGGGATCTCGCGCTTGAGGTCGAGGTGCAACAGCCCGTTCTGCAGGCTGGCGCCCGTGACCTGGACATGATCGGCGAGCTGGAAGCGGCGCTCGAACGCGCGCGCAGCGATGCCCTGGTAGAGCACCTCGCTGGCCTTATCACTGTCCTTGACCTGCTTCTCGCCGCGGATGGTCAGCGTGCTCTCCTTCACCTCGATCGACAGGTCGTTCTCGGTGAAGCCCGCGACCGCAACGGTGATGCGATAGGCGTTCTCGTCGGTACGTTCGATGTTGTAGGGCGGGTAGCTGGACGTGGTGGCGTCCAGGCCGCTCACCTGATCGAGCAGCGAGAACAGGCGGTCGAAACCAACGGTGGAACGATACAGGGGAGCAAGATCGAAAGTTCGCATGGCATATCCTCCTTGAGCGACATGCGTAGACTCCGCCCCAAAGGGGCCGGAGCCCATGGATCAAGCGCAGCCCGGCAGGGCCTGCGCGCAGTATTATTTGGGAATGGCCGCCGCGGCGCGCAAGGGCCGAAAGTCCGTTGCGCGGCGAGCCGCCGGCCCTGCTATAAGACGCCGACAAAGCCGACCGGTTCTCCGCCGCGCCAAGACCTTCCATGACCCTTGTCTCGATCCCGGCGAACCCTGTCCCCGAGGGCGCGGTTGCCGGCACCCTGAAGACGCCGGACGGCGTGGAACTCCGCTTCGCCCGCTTCACGCCGCCGCCGGGGCGCAAGGGGACCCTCTGCCTGTTCCTCGGCCGTGCCGAGTTCATCGAAAAATACTTTGAGGTGATCGAGGACGCGCGCGCGCGCGGCTTTGCGGTCGCGACCCTGGACTGGCGCGGTCAGGGCCTGTCGGAGCACGCGCTGCGCGACCCGCGCAAGGGCCACATCTCGGATTTCTCCCAGTACGAAACCGACCTCGAGACGTTCATGAGGGAGGTCGTGCTGCCGGATTGCCCGCCGCCCTTCTTCGCGCTTGGCCATTCCATGGGCGCCAGCATCCTGATCCGCACGGCCTACCGCAACCGCCGCTGGTTCGACCGCGTTGTGCTCTCCGCCCCCATGGTCGATCTCAATCTGGTGGGAATGCCGCGGCTTGCCCGCACGAGCGTGCGCATGCTGCAGCTGATGGGCGCCGGGACGTCATACATTCCAGGCGGAGGCGCGACCGCAATCGCCTCCCAGCCCTTTGCCGGAAACCCGCTCACGTCCGATCCCGTTCGTTATGCGCGGACCGGCGCGATCATCGACGCCGAACCGAGGCTTGGCCTCGGATCGCCGACGATTGCATGGACGGCAGCGGCCTTTCGCGCCATGAGCGACTTCGTCGAGCCCGCCTTCCCGGCACGCATTCGTCAGCCGCTCCTGATCATCGCGGCCGGTCAGGACGTGATCGTCTCCACGGAGGCGATCGAGCAGTTCGCGATCCGTTTGCGCGCAGGCGCGCATCTGGTCGTCCCGGGCGCGCGCCACGAGATCATGATGGAGCAGGACCGCTTCCGCGGTCAGTTCTGGGCCGCGTTCGACGCCTTCGTGCCAGGCTCGCCAACGTACCGTTAAAAAAGCCCCGGCCGTCACGGCCGGGGAAGCAGGTTGGGAGTCCCCGGGAGGTCGACGAGCGCCGGGGAAACCTCATTTCTACATGAAATTCCCACAGCTGGGAAATAGACGCAGCCTATGAGCATCAGCGCGTGTTCCGCCGAAGTGGGCACCGGTTCGCCGTCAAGAACATGCGCCAGTCAAGGAATTTTGGAGCATGTGTCGGATCCAAAGGAACGGGACATGCTCAGCTCGTCAGCATGGCCACGGCCGCTTGATGCACGCGCGCGTCGCCGGCGACGATGATGCGTCCGCCGCGCTCGGGTGCGCCGCCCTCCCAGGTGGTGATGATGCCGCCCGCGCCGACAATGATTGGGATGAGCGGGATCACGTCGTGCGGTTTGAGCTCGGTCTCGATCACGAGATCGATGTGGCCGGCGGCCAGCATGCAATACGCATAGCAATCGCCTCCATAGCGGGAGAGTCGGACCGTGTTTTCCACGCGGCAAAAAAAGCCGCGGTCCGACTCGTTCATAAGCAGAGGACTGGTGGTGAACAGGAGCGCCTCACCCAAGTCCCGACATGGGCGCACGCGCAAGTCGCGACTGCCGGCCGGGCCGCGATAACGGGCGGCGCCGCCGTCGCCGGTGAAGCGCTCGCGCGTGAACGGCTGATGCATCATCCCGTACACCGGTTCGCCAAAGCGCGTGAGCGCGATCAGGGTGCCCCATGCCGGCATGCCGGCGATGAACGACTTCGTGCCGTCGATCGGATCGAGCACCCATACATATTCGGCGTCGGTACGCTCGCTGCCGAACTCCTCGCCGATGATGCCGTGATCGGGGAACGTGCGCTGGATCAGCGCCCGCATGGCCCCCTCGGCAGCGCGATCGGCTGCCGTCACCGGATCGAAGGGACCGCCGCGGCTCTTGTCCTCGATGGCGAGCGACGTGCGGAAGAACGGAAGCAGGGCCTCGCCCGAGGTCTCGGCGAGCTCGTCCACAAAGGCCGCGAAGTCGACTGCCGTCATGTGCGCCCTTTTTTCGCCCTGCCGCTGACGCCCTACGGGGATGTACTGCATGCCGGGCCACGGGCCCGGAAAAATAGGTCAGCGCCCCTTGCTTTTTGTGCGGCGCGGGAGCATATTGGTGCAGCGCGGTAACGCGATTCCCTCGCGTTCCCGCCGCCCTCCTTGGGCGTTTCCTCCCTAGACTTGGGCCGCTGCCATCGGTAGCGGCCCTTTTTTCTTGCATTCCGTCGTTTCCGAGCTTGAGCCGCTTCCCTCCCCAGCGGCGGCGTCACCATTGCCGGCGCCGCCGAAGGCCATGCGCATTCGGGATTGCTGCAATGCGAAATTTCGAAGCCCCCCTATTCGGCAGCCGCGCGATAGGGTCTCAGCTCCTCGATGGGCACGGCGGCGAGCTGTTCTGCCAGGCTGACGAGGTCGGCGGCCAGGCGGGCAAAGGACGGCGCCCGTTCATAGCGGCGCTCGTCCATGTAGAGCGCCCGGTTCACCTCGAGCTGGATGGAGTGAAATCCGGCGGCGGGATTGCCATAGTGCTCGGTGATGAACCCGCCGGCATAAGGCTTGTTGCGGCTCACCGCGTAACCCAGGCTGCGCAACGTCATTTCGACCACGTCGGTCACCCGCGTGACGCAGCTCGTGCCGTAACGATCGCCGATCACCACATCGGCGCGCGGCCGCTCATCCTTGGCGCCGGCGCTCGAGGGCATGGAATGACAGTCGACCAGGATCGCCGCGCCGAAGTCGCGATGGACGCGGGTAACCAAGCGCCGCAATGCCCGATGGTAGGGTTTGTACAGAGTCTCGATCCGTCGCAACGCGTCGTCTACGGGCAAACGGCGATCGTAGATTTCCTGAGCGTCGCCCACCACCCGGGCGACCGTGCCGAGCCCGCCGGCCACCCGCATCGAGCGGGTGTTGGCAAAGGAGGGGAGGCGGCCGTCGAACATGCGGGGGTCGAGCTCATACGGCTCGCGGTTGACGTCGACGTAGCAGCGAGGGAAATGGGCACGCATGACGGGAATTCCGCTCCCGACTACGCCGAGAATCAAGTCGTCGACGAAACTGTCCTCCGAGCGGCGCAACGTCGTCAATTCCAGGCGGGCCGCCGACAAGAAGGCGCGGGGATAGACACGTCCGCTATGCGGCGAATTGAACACGACCGGCGCGCTCAAATCCGCCGGTTCGAGGATCTCGAAAGGGGGCTCGAGTTCCGCCTCGCTGGACTCCTTCATTGCCGGACTCAGACCTTTCTTCTGGAATGGCTCATCCCGGAACGCCGCCACCGCGCACCCGGTTGCCTCGATCCGCATTGTCCATGGCCGCGGGCCGGCTGCCAAGATCATGCTGCCGGTTCACCCCATGTTTACCGACAATCGTGCTTATGGGATGTAACGTCCGTTTGGCAGCCCGGTAACCGAGTCGAACGATGCCGAAGATTCTCCTCGCCGAAGATGACAACGACATGCGCCGCTTTCTGGTCAAGGCGCTGCAGAATGCCGGGTACGACGTGATCTCCTTCGACAATGGCTTATCAGCCTACAGGCGGCTGCGGGAAGAGCCCTTCGAGCTGTTGCTGACCGATATCGTGATGCCGGAAATGGATGGCATCGAGCTCGCCCGGCGTGCCGCCGAGCTCGATCCGGATATTAAGATCATGTTCATTACCGGATTTGCCGCCGTGGCGCTCAATCCGGACTCGCACACCCCCAAGGACGCCAAGGTGCTGTCCAAGCCGTTCCACCTGCGCGACCTCGTCAACGAGGTCCAGAAGATGCTCGCTGCTTAATCCGCTTGCCGGGCAAATCAGACCCGCCGCTTGCCTGGTTGCGCATGCCCGCCTAGGGTGGCGCCACGTCGCAAACGGCCGGACCGGCGGGAATGATCGCATCGACAGCACCGGGCTGCTATACCGCTCCATCGCTGAACTTAAAGGATCCGGCTGCGCGCATTTCGTCTTGAGCGAGCCGCGCCGAACCCGCATCGATGCAAAAGATCTCGGCCTGCGTCATCACCTACAACGATGAGCATACCGTCGCGTGGTCGGTGGGCAGCGTGCAATGGGCGGACGAGGTCGTGGTGGTCGACACCGGCAGCACCGACCGCACGATCGAAATCGCCGAACGGCTGGGTGCCCGGGTCGTACGGACCGCGCCGTTTGCCGGCTTCGGCGAGATGCGCAACCGCGCGCTGGAGCACTGCACCCATGATTGGGTGTTCAGCGTCGATGCCGACGAGCATTGCACCCGTCCGCTGCAGGACGAGATCATGGCGCTCATGGCGGGCGAGCCGGCGCACGATGCCTACTACGTCCCGCGGCGCAATTACCTGATGGGGCGCTGGATTCGCGGCTCCGGCTGGTACCGCGATCACCGCACGCCGCAGCTCTTCCGCAAGAGCCGGCTCCGCTACACGCCGTCGCTGTCGCACGAGAACCACGAGCTCAACAGCGCGGCTCCGCCCGGCTCGACCGAGAACGTGCTGTGGCATTTTCCCTTCAGCACGCTCGAGGAGGTCCTGCACAAGGCCAACCTCTACTCCTCGCTCGGCGCGCAGGCCCAGGAAAACCCGCACGCCTCGATGTGGGGCGCGCTCGGCCACGGGCTGTGGGCGTTTGCCAGGCTGTACATCTTCAAGCGCGGCTTCGTCGACGGGTGGGCCGGGTTCATCATTGCGCTGTCAAATTTCGAAGGGACGTTCTATCGCTACGCCAAGGCTCACGAGAAAGCGCAAGGTTGGGGCGCGCCGCCCGAAGAACCGGCGCGGGAGCCGCCGTCGTTGCGGCCTGTCGCGACCAGCGTTCCAACCGAGTGATCGCTCCTTCCGCCATGGGCAACTCGATCCTCATCGCCGGCAGAAGCGGACGCATCGCGCGTGACCTGATCGAAGCGGCCGATGGGCTCGGCCTCGAAGTCACGGCGCTCGGCCGCCCCGATCTCGATCTCACCGACCGGGATTCGGTCGCGCGCGTGGTGGAGGGCCTGGCGCCGCGCGCCATCGTCAATGCGGCGGGCCTGGTCGTCGTGGACGAGGCCGAGCGCGACCCGCAGCACGCGTTCGCCATCAATTGCGACGGTCCGGCGCACCTTGCCGCCGCCGCGGCCCGGGCCGGTGTCCCGCTCCTGCATCTCTCCAGCGACTACGTCTTCGATGGCGCCAAGATGGCGCCGTACCGGGAGGACGATGCGCTGGCGCCGCCCAACGTCTACGGCCGCTCGAAGGCCGCCGGCGAAGAGGCGGTGCTCGCCGCGCATCCGGGCGCCATCGTGGTGCGTACGTCGTGGGTCTATGGTCCGTACGGCGTGAATTTTCTCACCACGATGCTGCGCTTCGCCGCCGCGCAGGACATGGTCCGCGTCGTTGCCGACCAGTACGGGACGCCGACGGCAGGCGCGGACCTCGCGCGCACGCTGCTCGAGATGGCCGTGCGGGTCGCGGCGAAACCCTCGGACGTGAGCCCCGGCATCTACCACGTCGCCGGCAGCGGCGAGACCACGTGGTTCGGCTTGGCTGAAGCGATCTTCGCCGGCTGGGCGCGCCGCGGTCGCCGCGTGCCGAAAGTGCAGCCCATTCCGCTGGCCGAGTGGCCGGGCTTGGCGGCGCGGCCACGCGATACCCGGCTTGACTGCAGCAAGCTCGAGCGCGCCTTCGGCATCAGGCTGCCGGCCTGGCAGGACTCGCTCGATCAGTGCCTCGACCGGCTGGCGCGCGATCATCACGAGATCGCCTCGCAGGACGAGGCCTGATGCGCCAGCGGCCCTTCAATTGCTTACTTGCTTCCACGCCCCTTGCTTGCCTCGCCCGGCCGGAGCAGATAAGACGGTGCCACCCCATGCAACGGTTTTCAGGGCGCGTAGCTCAGCGGGAGAGCACTACGTTGACATCGTAGGGGTCGCTGGTTCGATCCCAGCCGCGCCCACCACCTTTGCGGCTTCGCAGCTGCGGCCGGCAAGCCAGTCACCGCAGACTTCCTGAGAAGCAGCGCGTTTCAAAGCCTTCAGGAACATGCGCCAGTGCCCCGCGTCCGAAGTTCGTGATACATGGCGTCCCCCCTGACACGAACTTCGGAAGCAAAGGGGCACTAGCAAGTCTATGATCCTAGTGCCGCTTTTGGATTTGAAGTTCCCGCACGAGTTTGCGGCAGGCGGTGTAGGAACTTCAAATCGGCGGCACTAGACTTCGCGGCAGTCGGAAAGGATGGAACCGTGCTAGGCCGTTTGACCGCCTGTATTGCTCTGGCAACCTTGCTCGCAACACCTGCTGCCTCGGCGCAGGATTGGCCGACCCGTCCGGTCCGCATCGTCAACACCTTCGCGGCGGGCGGCACGGCGGACGTTCTCGCCCGCACCGTGGCGGAACATCTGTCGAGCGCGTTTGGCCAGCAATTCTTCGTCGAGACGCGGCCCGGCGCCGGTGGCTCGATCGGCGTGCAGTCGGTCGTGAATTCGTCGCCCGACGGCTACAATTTCGTGATCACCAACGTCTCGTTGCTGGTGCTGCAGCCGCTCACCAATGCCAAGATCGGCTACGATCCCGATCGCGATCTCGTCAATATCGCCTATATCGCCGGCGCGCCGGTCGTGCTGTCGGTCAATGCGGCGAGCGGCGCGAAGACGCTGCAAGACTTCATTGCCGCGGGCAAGAACAGCGCAAAGCCGCTGACCTACTCGTCGTCCGGTCTCGGCAGCATGGGTCATCTCCTGACCGAATTGTTTGCGCAGAAGGCCGGCCTCAAGGTGGAGCACGTGCCGTACAAGGGAGCCGCGCAATCCCTCATGGACCTCGTGGGCGGCCACATCGATTTTTCCTGCCAGACCGTCTCGTCCACCGCCGCGCAGCTGCGCAGCGGCGCGTTGCGCGGGCTGGCGACGACGTCGAACGAGCGCCTGCCGGACTATCCCGACCTGCCGACGTTCACGGAGCTTGGGTTTCCCGACCTCGTCAGCACGACCTGGTTCTCGTTGTCCGGCCCGGCCGGGTTGCCGGATGAGATCGTCAGACGAGTCAATCGCGAGGTGGTGCGCGCGATGAGCAAGCCCGAGGCGCAGCGACGGCTGCAGCAGGACGGGCTGGTCACGGAGCCGCTCAATCCGGAACAATTCCGCAGCTTGATTGCGGCGGAAACGGTCCGCTGGAAACCGGTTGCCGAGCGGGCCGGCCTCATGCAGCGGTGAGGGGCACGGCAAAGCGCGCGGACGGCCGTCACGTTGACAGGCGGAGCCGCGGTCCCTAAACAGCCCGCTCATCGAAGACGGCAATGAAAGGCGCCCGGAAGCGCCGTTGGATTGGAACCATGAAGGTCCGCAATTCGTTGAAATCGCTGCGTGGCCGCCATCGCGACAATCGGCTGGTGCGGCGGAAGGGCCGGGTCTACGTCATCAACAAGACCCAGCGCCGCTTCAAAGCTCGCCAGGGCTAACCCGATCGGCTCACGCGACAGTGAGGCCCGGAGCCTTTTCCGGCGCCCTCTCACGCTGTAGGCTGACGCCCATGGGTCTGCGATTCCCCCTGCTTCGCGTCGGCGCCGCCGTGGCGGCGGCAGCTTTTCTGTGCACCGCCCCGAACCCGGGTTGGACCCAGGAGGCGCAGCCGCCGCAGGCGCAACCGGCCCAGCCGGTCGAGCCGCCCGCCAAGCTGCCGCGTCCGCAACGCGGCGACCGCACGCAAAATCTCGATTTCCTGTTCGGTGCGCTGAAGGCGGCGCCCGACAACGAGACCGCCAAGGCGATCGAGGAGCGCATCTGGGCGCTGTGGTTCGTTTCCGGCAGCGATACGGCCGACCTCTTGATGACGCGCGTCAAGACCGCGGTCGAAGGCAAGGACCTCGACCTCGCGGTTCAACTGCTCGACGCGATCGTCGAGATCAAGCCCGACTATGTCGAGGCGTGGAACCGGCGCGCCACGCTGTTCTTCATGAAAAAGGACTACGGTCGCGCGCTCGCCGACATCCGCCAGGTGCTCGCGCGCGAGCCGCGCCACTTCGGGGCGCTGTCGGGTCTCGGCCTGATCATGCAGGAACTGGGTGACGACAAGCGTGCGCTCGATGTGTTTCGCCGCGCGCTGGCGGTCCATCCCCACCTCGAGCGCATTCCCGACGTGGTCAAGCAGCTGACCGAAAAAGTGGAAGGTCGGGACATTTAGCCGTCATTGCCGGGCTTGACCCCATAGACGCTAACATAAGGGAGCGCACGCGATCCTATGGTTCGAGACGCGTCGCTTCGCTCCGCTCCTCACCATGAGGATCGCTACGATAGGCCTCCGATAGACCTCATCCTGAGAGTCTGTGAATCATTTCAGGTTCGTGAGCTTTTGGATGGTGGTGAGATCGCATGCTGGATGCAAGTCCTGGTGTGGGTCGGGTCTCGGTTGGTAACCCTGTTCTATGCGATGGCGAGGCGATGGCCCTGGAGAATGTTGTTGGCGAGCGCGAACCACAGCACCACCGCTGTGACCTTCGCGATGCCTCGCACGGTGATCTGGTGGAGGTCCCAGTTGCGCCAGCGGGCGTGGATACACTCGCAGATCGAGCGGCGCCTATACTGTGCCTTTCCCTCCTCGCTCGCCATCCGGGAGCGCCAGGCCAGCACGCCTGGGCCGTCGTCGCGCCGCGGCTTGAACGGGTCGGTTCCATGCTTGGATTGTGTGGGCGGATAGTAGATTTCGATCCCGTCGAGATGCGCCCATTCGACGTCAGCGGCGGCGGTGAAGCCGCCGTCAACGAGATAGCGGCCGGGCTTGCGCCCAAGGCGCGCGCGCACGGCCTCAAGCCTTGGCCGCATCAGGCCGCGATCAGAGCCTGTGGTGCAGGGTGCGACATCGACCACGATCTGTTGCTCGGCGGCGCTGACCACCTGCACGTTATAGGCCGGACGGAAGCCGCCATCGGCCATCTTCATCACCCGCGCGTCTGGGTCTGTGGTGGAGGCGCGCGGCTCCTTGGGCGGCTTGCTCGGTTTATGCGTCTGCTCCCGCCGCTCACGTTGCGCCTTGATCTCGGACAGCGCCTTCCGCGCCGCCGCGATCCGCTCGACACGCTCGCGGGCCGCCCGCTCCTTGGCCGCCTTGATGCGCTGGTTGCTGGCGTCCGGACGTTCGTCCACCTCGCGCTTGAGCGCTTCCACGATCGCACCCGCCGCCGCCAAGCGCTGCTCCAGCGTGGCCTCGCGCCGGAACGAGGCCGCTCCCGCACTTGCCCGCACCCGCACCCCATCCTGCGCCAACACGGCAAGATCGATGATGCCGGCCTCCACCAGCGCCGTGACGTGTTCGGTCAGCAGCCGGTCGAGCACATCGGCACAGCCGACGCGGAAGTCCGCCAGCGTGTGATAGTTCACCGAAACCCCGCCGCACAGCCAGCGATAGGCATCGTGGCTCTCGCACAGCCGAGCGAGCGCCCGCGCGCTGCCTACTCCTTGGCTGGTGGCATAAAGCCACAGCGCCACCAGCAGCCTTGGCGAGATCGCAGGATGGCCGGGCGTGCTCTCCCGCGCCTTGATCCGATCCTCAAGCTCGCTCAGATCGAGCCCCTGCGCGTAGGCCCAAAACACCCGTGCCTTATGGTCTTGCCCGATCAGGCTGTCGATATCCACCGCCCGCAGCTCAATCTGGTCGCGCACCGGCTCGCGCATCCGCGGCGCTCCGTGCGGCTCTTGCTCAGCTTGCGGCCTCGGTTGATTGGGCAGTTCCCCGAACAGTTCGTCGCCAGCCATCACCACCTCCCGCGAACCAACGGTCGCAGGGAATCACATCAACGCCCGATCCGCTACAATCGCGCATCGCCGCCAAAAGATTCACACACTCTGAGGAGCCCGCGAAGCGGGCGTCTCGAAGGATGGGGTGACTGCTCAGGATGAGAGCGACGCGTCTCAACCCCAGGATCGCGGCACTCCTGGACCCCGATGAGACTCGACCGCGCCATCCATTCAACCTAAACCTCCACTGCAGCATGCGCGGGGCGCGGCCGCGCATGGTGAAGCGATTTCATCGCGTTACGGGGCA
>JBJMSU010000119.1:0-5554 GCA_045801465.1 Xanthobacteraceae bacterium
GACGATCTCGCCCGCGTGGGCGAGGAAGGCGAGATCATCGCGCTCGCGGCCGGGGACGAATCGTTCGAGGGCTATTGGCGGCGGCCCGATGCCGACGGCAAGGCCTTGCGCAACGGCTGGTACTTCACCGGCGATACCGGCTACTTCGATGGCGATGGCGACCTGTTCGTCACCGGCCGGGTCGACGACATGATCATCACCGGCGGCGAGAATGTGTCTCCGGTCGAGATCGAGAGCTGCCTGTCGCTGCACTCCTGCGTATCCGAAGTGGCTGTCGTCGGCCTTGCCGATGAGCGCTGGGGCAAGATCGTCGCCGCCTTCATCAAGCGCTCGGGCCCGGTCGAGGCCGACGAGCTCGACCAGTTCTGTCGCACCTCCGGTCTCGCTCCCTTCAAGCGCCCGCGCCGCTACGTGTTCGTCGCGGCGATTCCGAAGTCGCCCGTCGGCAAGCTCCTGCGCCGCAAGCTGGCGGCCGGCGACTACGAGGCCGAACAGCAACAGGACACCGCCGCATGAGCGTGACCTTCAGCGATGCGCGCCTTGCCGTCCTCGACGGCTTCCGCGTGGAGATCGACCCGCCGCGCGAGCGCGCCGACATCGTGCTCGACCGCGCGCCCTACAACATCGTCTCCATGCCGCAGCGCGACCAGCTTCGGCTGACGTTCGAGACGCTGGACGAAGACGCGCGCGTGCGCGTGATCGTGCTGCGCGCCGCCGGCGAGCACTTTTCCAGCGGCGGCAACATCCAGGGATTCATGCAAGCCTCGCCCGAGCAGGTGGCGAAGCTCGCCTGGAACATCGCCGCGCCCGCGCGCTGCGCCAAGCCGGTCATTGCCGCCAACCGCGGCTATTGCTTTGGCGTCGGCTTCGAGATTTCGCTCGCCTGCGATTTCCGCATCGCCTCGGAGACCTGCCAGTATGCGCTGCCCGAGCAGCGGCTCGGACAAATTCCCGGCTCCGGCGGCTCGGCGCGGCTGCAGAAGATCGTCGGCATCACCCGCACGAAGGACATCGTGATGCGCTCGAAGCGCATTCCGGCACGACAGGCTTACGATTGGGGAATCGCCACCGAATGCGTGGCCGACGCGGAGCTGGAAAAGGCGACCGACGCGCTGGTGGACGAGCTGCGCGCTTTCTCTCCGCTGGCGCAGCGCACCGCCAAGAAGCTGCTCAACGACACCGACGACGCGACGCTTTCAATCGCGATCGAGCTCGAAGGGCAGTGTTACAGCCGGCTGCGCCAATCCGATGATTTTCGCGAAGGCGTCGAAGCCTTCCACGCCAAGCGCCCGGCGAAATTCCGCGGGACATGAATTCAGAAACGCGAAGGCAACGAGGAAAGAAGATGAAACACGACAGGCTTAAAGCTTCGACATGGCCGATTTTGGCCGCGCTGGCGATGACGATCGCTTGCACCGCCGCGCGCGCGCAGGACTATCCCAACCGTGCCATCACGGTCGTCATTCCGTTTGCCGGGGGCAGCGCGAGCGACGTGGTGTCGCGCATCATGCTGGACCGCATGTCGAAGTCGATGGGACAGCCCATCATTGTCGAGAACAAGCCGGGCGCCGGAGGAAACAGTGGCACCGCGCTCGCCGCCAAGGCCGCGCCGGACGGCTACACGCTGGTCGGCGCCGGCTCGGGTCCCATCGCCGCCAACCTGAGCCTCTACAAAAATCTCGGCTACGACCCGGAGAAGGAGCTGGCGATCATCTCGCCGTTTGCGGGTTTCACCATCGTGGTCGCGGCCAGCAACACGCTGCCGGTGAAATCGCTCAAGGAGCTGGTGGACCATCTCAAGGCCAATCCCGGCAAGCTCAACTACGGCTCGGTCGGCATCGGCAGCTCGCAGCACCTCGCCGGCGAATACTTCAGTCAGGTGACCGGCACCAGGATGACGCACGTGCCCTATCGCAACATCGCCCAGTTCGCGCCCGATCTGATGGCCGGCACGGTGGCGCTCGGCTTCCAGTGGTTTCCCAACGTCGCCGGCCCGATCCAGGCCAAGGGTGCGAACCCGCTGGCGGTGGCCGGCGATAACCGGCTCGCGGCGCTCCCCGACACGCCGACCACGACCGAAGCCGGCCTGCCGGAATACAAAGTTTCCGGCTGGTTCGCCCTCGCCGCCCCGGCGGGCACGCCGCGACCGATCCTGGAGCGGCTCAACAAGGAACTGACCGCGGCGCTTGCCAACCCCGCGGTGCGCGAGGGCTTCGCCAAGGCGGGCGCCGAGCCGATGGCGCTGCCGCTCGATCAGTCCGCGAAGTTCCACGCCGACGAAATCGTGAAGTATCGCAATATCATCAAAAACGCCGGCATTGCGCCGATCGAATGACGCCGAAGCCGGTATGCAAGTTGACGAGCGCGTTCTGATCGCCGGCGCGGGCCCGGTCGGGCTCACGGCCGCGGCCAGTCTCGTGCGCCGCGGCGTGCCGGTGACGGTGTTCGAAGCAGGTTCTGAACTCAGCGCACAGTCACGCGCCTCCACCTTCCATCCGCCGACTCTCGACATGCTGGACGAGCTCGGCGCGGCCAGCGACCTGATTGCACAGGGCCTGGTCGCGCCACGCTTTCAGTACCGCTCCAAGCAACATGGAATCCTCGGCCAGTTCGACTTCGCGGCCATTGCCGACGTCTGCCGCCATCCGTTCCGTGTGCAGTGCGAGCAGTCCCGCTTGACGCGCATTCTCTACGACCGGCTCTGCCGACATCCCATCTTCGCTATTGAGTTCGACGCGCGGGTGGCAAGCGTGAGCCAGGACACTGGCGGCGTGCGCATCACGATCGAGCGCGACGGACGCCGCGAAACCCGCTCGGGCCTTTGGCTCATCGGCGCCGATGGCGCTCGCAGCGATGTTCGCCGCGCACTCGATATTGAATTTCCGGGCTTCACCTGGCCGGAGCGCTTCCTGGTCGTCAGCACGCCATTCGATTTCTTCTCCGTCATCCCCGGCCTGGTTTCCGTCAGCTACGTGGCGGACCCCGACCGCTGGCACTTCCTGCTGCAAATTCCAGATCTTTGGCGGGTGATGTTTCCGGTCGCCGAGCACGAGAGCGACGAGCTGGCCCTGAGCCCGGACTTCGCCCAGATGCTGATGGCCGGCATCGTGCCGGGCCTAAGGCGTTACGAGATCGCCCACACGACCCTCTACAAGGTGCATCAGCGGGTCGCCAAGACGTTTCGGCGCGGGCGTGCCTTTCTGGCGGGAGATGCCGCCCACATCAACAATCCGCTCGGCGGCATGGGCATGAATGGCGGAATTCATGATGCCATGAACCTGACCACCCGGCTTGCCGACGTCTGGCACGGCAAGAGGGCGGACGCGGATCTCGAGCGCTACGACAAGCAGCGCCGGCTGGTGACGCTGGAATACATCGAGCAGCAGTCGATCCAGAACAAGCGCAACCTGGAATCGACCGGCTCCGAGTTCGGTCGACGGCTGGCGCATATCGCCGCCGACGCGAGCCGCACCTACGACTACCTGCTGCGGGTCTCGATGATCGCCAGCCTGCGCCGCGCCGAAGAGCTGGGGTGACTCACAAGCTATTGTCGGAACGGGAATTGTGCCGTTGGCGTTGTCGTTGGCCACGCTGTTGCCGAGGCGCCGATGAGTGCGGACATTGTGCAAGAAGCACAGGAACTTGGCCCGCCACCGTTGCGGCCGCTCGGCGGCAGTTCGAGATTGCGGCGGCTGGCCGACGTGTCCTCCCGGTCGCGTCGGCTCGTATCCGAGCACCGGCAACGGCGCAAGGAATTCGACCGGAAGGTCTCCGATCGCAGCCGACGCGGTCTCGACTGGACGAATTTCTTCATGGCCGATGTCCAGGTTGGATTCAGCTCCTTCCTCGCGTTCTATCTCGCCGATTTGAATTGGACCAAGCAGGACGTCGGCCTGGCGCTCACGGTCGGCGGAGTGGCGGCCGTCGCGGCGCAGATCCCGGGCGGCGCGTTGGCCGACGCGGTGCGCTGGAAACGCGGATTGATTGGCCTCGGCGTCGTGATGATCGCGGCGTCGGCATTGATGCTCGCATTGTGGCCGACCTTCCAGCTCGTCTTCGCGGCCGAAATCCTGCATGGCGCGACCGCCGGCCTCGTCGCTCCCGCAATCGCCGCCATCAGCCTTGGCCTCGCCGGCCGGCAGGCAATGTCGTCGCGCGTCGGCCGCAACTTTCGCTTCGCGGCTGCCGGCAACGTGCTTACCGCGGCGGCGATGGGTGCGCTGGGCTATTACGTCTCGAACAGCGCCATTTTCATCATGGCGGCGATCCTGTGCATCCCCACGCTGCTTGCCGTATTCGAAATCCAGCCAAACGAGATCGATTACGCGCTCGCGCGCAATGCCAGCAAGCGAGATCGCACCCTCGACGTCCAGCGCGTCTTCGATCTGGCGAAAAATCGCAACCTCTTCGTGTTCGCGGCCGGCATGGTGCTGTTTCACTTTTGCAATGCTTCATTGCTCCCCGTGGTCGGGCAGAATCTGGCGCACAGCAAGGCGGCCTTAAGCCCTCTCCTCATGGCGGGCCTGCTCATCGTCCCGCAAATCGTGGTTGCCGGACTGGCGCCGTGGATCGGCTACTGGTCGGAGATGTGGGGGCGCAAGCCGCTGCTGCTGTGCGGCTTCGCCATCGAAGCTGCGCGCGCTCTTTTGTTCACGCTCACCTCCGATCCCAATCTGGTCATGGTCATTCAGTTGCTCGACGGTATGACCGCTGCGATCGTGACGGTGTTGACGATCCTGGTGGTCGCCGACCTGACAGCCGGAACGGGCCGCTTCAATCTGGCCCAGGGCGTGCTCGGCACGCTGATCGCCATCTCGTCCGCCGTCAGCACGACGGTCTTTGGCTTCGTCGCCCAACACTTCGGCGACCTGACTGGCTTTATCGCCATGGCGGCCGGCACTGGGCTCGCGGTTGCCCTGTTCTGGACGCTGCTCCCGGAAACCAAGCCGGAAAAATACGAATGAGGGGCAATAGCCGCATGACCCCGGACTTGATCCGGGGGACATCCGGGCCCTTCCCGGATGTCGCGCGTCGCGCTCATCCCGGCTACGGGTCGTGTTGACGTGCCGGCACGCATGGCCGAGCATCTGGGCCGTTAAACAACTCGAGGCAAAACCATGCGCTCGTCCATGCTGTGCCCTGCCCTCCTCGCGGTGGCGATGGCAACCGCCGGAGCGGCCGCTGCGCAGACCATCACGGTTGGGGTCGCGGCCGCGACGAGCGATGCGCCGATCTTCATCGCCGACAAGAAGGGTTACTTCAAAGCGGAAGGGCTCGACGTCAAAGTCGCGTCGTTCAAGTCGGCGTCCGACATGGTGGCGCCGCTCGGCACCGGCCAGCTCGATGCCGGCGCCGGCTCCGCCTCGGCCGGCCTCTACAACGCGGTCGCGCGCGGCATCAAGATCAGGATCGTCGCCGACAAGGCCTCCTCGGCGCCCGGCTACGGCGCGACCAAGATCGTCGTGCGCAAGGATCACCTCGACAGCGGGCGGTACAGGGAGGTCAAAGACCTCAAGGGCATGAAGTTCGCCATGAACGCGCCCGGCGTGAGTAA
>JBJMSU010000137.1:0-16643 GCA_045801465.1 Xanthobacteraceae bacterium
ATGTGGGCCCTCTTATGCTCGCTATGCGAGAGCAAGAGGGCCCACCCCTGGCGCGCCAGCCCACCCTTTCCCTCGCCGAACGCAACCAGCGCCCGCACGCCACAAGCGTCGGCGCTGCGCGCCACCGACGCTCCACCCGCAACGCAGGCACCGGCCGTTCAGCGACTCCGTGGGCAGGACAGCTGGCGCACTACCATCCCGCGCCGTGCTTCGCCGATCGCTTGTCATCGCCGTCCTGCTGTGCGTCCTCGCGCCGCCCGTCGCCGCGCTCGCGCAGTCGCCGTTCAGCCCGCTGCCGCAGGCCCAGGAGCCGACGCAGACCGCCACGACGTCGAACTCCTCGACGAACAACGGCGACAGCGGTGGCCTGGCGAGCTGGCAGGAGGTCTTGATCTTCATGGGCGGCGTCGCACTGATCATCGGGATCGGCTACGCGATCGTCACCGACGCGCGCCGCAACGCACCCGTCAAGGCGGGGGAGGAGAGCCACATCGGCGACCCGACCAAGCCCCTGCCCAAGGCGCGCACGAAGCCGGTGCGGCGCGCGAAGGCACGAGCCGCCCGCGCGTCGCGTAAGCGCAATCGCTAAGGCGTCGAGTCCGGGTCGACGTACCCCGACCCGATCGCACGGCTGCTGGTCGCCAGGCACGCGCGGTCGAGGCGCACGAACGCCAGCGGCCTGCCCGCCTCGCCCTGGGCGGGGCTGTTGCGGCAGGTGACGTAGGTGAAGTTGCGGAAGTTGAGCGCCGCGACGAACGCGTAGCCGACCTTGCCGACGACCTGGCCGCTGCGGACCGCGTTCTGCTGGATGGCGACGCAGTCGTAGCGGCCGATCGGCTTGGACAGGTCGCGGTCGTCCGGGACCGCCTCGCGGGCGCGCAGGAACGGACCGCATTCCGTGTGCGTGATCGTGCCGTGCAGCTCGCCGGTCTTCACGCGGCCGCGCGCGTCGGCGGTGATCGCGTCCTGCGCTGCGAGCACCAGGCCATGGCGCGCCTTGAGCTGCTGCGCCGGCGACGCGCCCTTGCGTGGCTTCAGCGCGACCGCCGACCCGCGGTGGGGCGCCTGCACGCGCTTGAGCCGCGCGATCTCCGCGGCGACGAGCTTCGCCTTCTCCGCCTTGGCGCGCTTGTCGTTCGTGCTCTTGTCGCTCAGGAGCACCACCGCGCCGACTGCGAACGCCACCAGGACCAGGAGCCCGACGCCGATCGCGATCGCGCGGCGCCGGCGCACCTCTGAGAGCGGGCGGGAGAAGTACGACGAGCCGCAGTGTGGGCAGTGCTCGCTGCGCGTGCGCTCCTCGCGGCCGCAGCGCGGACAGGTGCGCAGTGGCGCCTCATCGTTGCGAGCCAGGGCGGCGCGGACCTCGTCACGCATGGAGTCGCTCATGCAGCAAACCAGCGTAGACGTTGACGGTGGTTTGCGCCAGTATGTTCTCGATGGATCGCTTCGATCCCGGCCGACAGCCGGCAGGACGCCCCCCGGCGCCCGGGCGCCTGGGCTACGTGCAGGCGTTCCTGAACTCGTTCTGGGACCTCGACAACGACGGCGCCGATCGCTGGGAGACGCCCGCCGGGCTGGCGACGTGGCTGCGCGAGCGCGGGTTCGAAGAAACGGTCAGTGAGCGCGAGCACGAGTACACGGTCGCACTGCGCGAGGGCCTGCGGGACGCCCTGCGCGGCGAGGGCTGGGATGGCGTCACCGACGATGGCGCGCTGGTGGTGCGTCATGACGCTGACACGAGCTGGCTGGAGCCCGCGGGGGACGGTCCGGCCGCTGCGCGGGCGCTCGCGCTGGGAATCGTGCTCGAGGCGCGTCGCGACGGCAGCTGGCAGCGGATGAAGGCGTGCCCGGGCCCGCACTGCGGCTGGGCCTTCCACGATCACAGCCGCAACCGCTCGGGCCAGTGGTGCTCGATGACGATCTGCGGCAACCGCACCAAGGGAGCCAAGTTCCGCCGCCGTCGGCGGGCTGCAGGACCCCTGTCACCTCAGGGATGAGGCGGTGTACGTCGAAGATCGCCCGGTAACCGCGCCTTCACCCGTTGCGCCCAGTCGATCCGCATCCTCTGGCAATGGCGTCCCGCCACTCCCTACACGTCGCGCCCGTCCCCGCGCGCCTTCCGCGTCACGTCCGTCGCGAGACGGTGCGGCTGCGCGACGGAGCGCGGACGACGCTCTACGTCGCGAGCTACCCGCTGGAGCGCACCCGCGTCCGCGTGGTGCGCCTGCCGCGGCCCACGCGGCTGGGGGAGTGGTGCGCCGCGACCGGGACACCCGAGGCCCTGGTCGGCGGCTTCTTCGTGCGGTCGCATGGCACGCCGCTCGGCGAGCTTCGCCAGGCCGGCGTCAAGCGCCGGCACGTCGCGTTCGACCAGCCCTGGGACGAGCTGCGTGCGTGTGTGCACATCGCGGGCGACGAGCTGCGGATCGCGCGGCGCGACCAGATCACCGCCACGCCCGAGGGCGATCTGCTGCAGGCGGGGCCGCTCCTCGTGGACAGCGGGCGCTTGGCGTGCGGCGCCGACATCGAGGGCTTCTCCGCGGGCGCGCGTCAGTTCGACTCGGACATCACCGACGGGCGTTACCCGCGCGCGGCGCTCGCGGTGGCGCGCCGCGGCCGACTGCTCGCCGTGGCCTGCGACGGCCGCGCGGACGACGAGGCGGGCCTGACGATGACCGAGCTCGCCGAGACCCTGATCGCATTGGGCGCCGTACACGCGCTGAACCTCGACGGCGGCGGGTCGACGTCGCTCGTCGCGGGCGGCCGCCTGTGCAACGTCCCGCGCGAGTCGCACGGCGTGGAGCTCCCGGGCGGCCGGCCCATCTCCACTGCGCTGACGTTCGCCTTCGACTAGTTACGGACGAACGCGGATGATCGTCTTCCCCTTGATCCGCTCGGTCGGGTTGAGGGCGGCGACGGCGTCGTCGAGGGTCGCGACCGTGCCGATGTTCGTCCGCAGTCGTCCGTCCCGCACCCGCTGGACGATCTCACTCAGTTGGGCGCGGTCGGACTCGACGACGAAGTCGACTGCCAGGCCGTCGGCGGGCCGCGCCTCGGGCGGCCCCACGACGGTCACGAGGGTTCCTCCGGCCCGGATCAGGCTTGCGGACCGCTTCTGGATGTCGCCGCCGATGACGTCGAACACCAGGTCGACGCCGCCGACATCTTCCAGGGCGTCGTTCTCCAGATCGACGAACTCCTGCGCGCCGAAGTCGAGCGCCTTCTGGCGGTCGGCAGCGCGTCCGGTGCCGATGACGTAGGCGCCGGCCTCACGTGCGAGTTGCGTCACCATCGTCCCGACTGAACTGGCGTGGCCCTCGACCTGGACCGATCGCCGCGACCGTGACCGAACACCGTCGATCCCTGGGCACGAGCTGGCCGGAGTGGTGACCGCCCTCGGGTACGGCACGACGGGGGTGTCGGTGGGACAGCGGGTGCTCGGCCTCGCGGACTGGCATCGCGACGGCACCCTGGCGGAGTACGTCGCGATCGAGGCACGCAACCTCGCGCCGCTGCCGGGCGACGTGGAGTTCACCGTGGGCGCGAGCCTGCCGATCTCGGGCCTGACCGCATGGCAGGGCCTGTTCGACCACGGCCGCCTTCAGGCGGGGCAGAGCGTGCTCGCGCACGGCGCGGCGGGCGCAGTCGGGACGATGGTGACGCAACTCGCGCGTGAGGCCGGCGCCTACGTCATCGCCACCGGGCGCGCCGCCGACCGCCAGACGGCGCTCGACTTCGGCGCCCAGGAGTTCGTCGACCTCGACGACGACGCCCTGGAAGACGTCGGCGGCGTCGACCTGGTGTTCGACGTCATCGGCGGGGACATCCAGAAGCGGTCCGCACGCCTGATTCGAGCCGGAGGAACACTGGTGTCCATCGTCGGGCCGACCGAGGCGCGGCCCGCCGACGGCCTGACGGTCGACTTCGTTGTCGAGTCCGATCGTGCCCAACTGAGTGAGATCGTCCAGCGGGTGCGGGACGGACGACTGCGGACGAACATCGGCAACGTCTCGGCCCTCGACGATGCCGTCGCCACCTTCAACGCGACCGAGCGACGCGCGGGGAAGACGGTCATCCGCGTTCGTCCGTGAGCGACACGCGTCCCTTCAGCTCAAGGCATCCTTGTTGATGCGCGGCATCCAGATGACTGTGTGAACGGGAGCGACGAGGCGACGGCGCTTTCTCGACAGTGTCGCCAGACCGGGCTACATGATTTCCTGCACAAATTACGTGCGAGACGGGAGCGAACAGTGCCCTACGGGGACTTGCGGGAGTTCATCGCCGAGGTCGACAGGTTGGGAGCGCTGCGGCGGATCAATGGTGCAGATCCACGTTTCGAGATCGGCGGGATCACGGAAGTCGCGGCCGGGCTGCCCGACCGTCCGGCCCTGCTGTTCGACCGGATCAAGGGCTTTGCGCCCGGCTTCCGGGTGTTCACGAACGCAACGACAAGTCCGCAGCGGGCGGCGCTTGCCCTCGGCATCGACCCGCATCTGAGCCCGCTCGAGGCGCTGAAAGCCTGGATGGCCAAGCGGCAAACGCTCAAGCCGCATAAGCCGGCGCCGGTCAACGACGCGCCGTTTCTCGAGAACTCGTTCAAGCACGGCGACGTCGACCTGCAGCGGCTGCCGGCGCCGTATTGGCATCGCCAGGACGGCGGCGCCTATATCGGATCCGGCAGTATCGTGATCATGCGCGATCCTGACGGCGGCTGGATCAATGCATCCATCTACCGCGTGCAGGTGCACAGCAACACGAAGGTGACGATTCAGTTCGACCACCAGGGCCGCCATGGCGCCATCATCGCGCGGAAGTACTGGGACAAGGGCGAGGCGTGCCCGGTGGCGGTGGTCAACGGCGAGGACCCGGCACTGTTCATCGCCGGTTTTGAATATCTCCCCGCCGGACAGTCCGAATACGATTTCGCTGGAGCCATCAAGGGAGCGCCGATCGAGGTGCTGGCCGCGCCGGTGACGGGGCTCCCGCTGCCAGCACGGGCGGAAATCATTCTAGAGGGCGACCTGTTGCCGCCGAGCCAGGAAACCCTGCCGGAAGGTCCATTCGGCGAGTTCACCGGATACTATGCCGCCGACAAGCGGCCATGCCCGGTCATGGAGGTGACGGCGATCCACCATCGCAGTAACCCGATCCTGCTTGGCTCGCCGCCGATGAAGCCGCCGCACTTCCACTTTGGCCTGCCGTTCCGCGCAGCGAGCATCTGGAGCAACCTGGAGAGCGCCGGCGTGACCGACGTGGCCGGCGTGTGGCAGCACGTCGCGCAATTGATGACGGTCGTCGCGCTCAAGCAGCGTTACGACGGCCATGCCAAGCGCGCGGCGCTGATCGCTGCGGCCAACAGCTATATGGGCCGGCTGGTGGTTGTCGTTGACGACGACATCGACCCCTCGAATCTCGCCGACGTGATGTGGGCCATTACGACGCGTTGCGAGCCTTCCGAGCAGATCGATATCGTACGCAAGGCCTGGAGCTCGGCGCTGGATCCGCGCATCCCGGCGGACGACAAGCAGCGCGGGATCACATCGCATTCCAAGGCGATCATCGACGCCTGTCGGCCGTTTGCCTGGCTCGACAGGTTTCCGCCGACCTCGGCGTTGTCGCAGCAGGAGGCGCGGGCGATCGCGGAGAAGTGGGGCGAGGCGCTCAAGGCGCCGAGCGGGCGCACCGGCGACTAGTTTGTGACTTCGTCCTGCCCGCGCCAGCCGCCATAAGCGGCGAGGGTTGTCCCCGCATTCCGGTCGGTATGGCATGGCAGTGCAGGAAGCCTCGTCATGGCCGGGTCAAGCCGTGGGTCAAGCTCGGCCAACGAGGTCGTGAGTCAAAGCGCAGCATCTCAATTCCCGAACGGCTTTTCCTTCTCCAGCCGTGCCTTGGCGTCCCGGGCGATGCTGAGGTCGAACAGTTGCTCGCGCGGGACCTTCTTCTCGACGAAATGGAAATATTTGCCGCTCCAGAAATCCTGCATTTCGGTGATCGAGTCGACGAGCGGCATTCCGTCCTCGTTCACATAGGACCAATGCGGCGCGATCGCCTTGACCAGCTCGGGTTTGTTGAGCGCGGTATTCTTGGCCAGGATCTCCACGACGTCGGGGTGCTGGTCCGGCGCCTGCGCGGCCGCATTGAACTCCTTGGCAGCGTGCAGATATGCCATGGCGAAGCGGATCACGACGTCGCGGTTCTTGTCGAGGAATTCCTTGCGAACCGAATACATCGCGATCGCCGCACCCGGCACCATCTGATCGCCGGTGGCGACGATCGGACCCCACTTGTTCTGCTCAGCGAACACGCCGAACTGCCAAGCGAGGTCGGTCGCATCGACCTGTCCCTGGCCAAGCATCTTCATCAGATCCGGCTGCGAGACGTTGACGACCCATTGGACGTCTTTGGCCGGATCGAGCCCGACCTTTAGTAGCGCCTGCGCCAGGTTGTATTGGTTGATGCTGCCGAGGGCGCCGACGCCCATCTTCTTGCCCTTGAGCTTGGCGAAATCGGCCATCGACTTGATGCCGTCGTCGTACAGCGCCTGGGTCACATTCACCAACGTATAGGCAAAACCGGGTCGGTTGTGACCACGATCAAGGATGAGAACCAGCGGCGCACCCTTGGCGATGCTGTTGAACAGGCTGGCATTCGCCGTCATTAACGCCATGTCGAGCTCGCCCGATAGCATGGAGGGAACCGCCAGGGCGCCGTCCATGTAGGTCTTCGTCTCGATCTCGAGCCCGAGCTTCTGGAAATAACCTTTCTCGCGCGCGACATAGAACGCGCCGCCGGTGATGAACGGGCCTTCGCCGACGCGAATGCGGTCGGCGGCGCGAACCTTCGCCGGCACCGCCAAACACAGCATGGTCAGCAACATGGCCACCGGTGTGAAAAGCCGTTTCACTGTGCTCATCAAGACCCTCCTCGAGACCTACCGGGTGTCATGCGCCATCCATGGCGCGATCTTGCGGTCGATCCATTGCTGCAATTTGATTATAACTGCGCCCACTAGGGCAAGCACGACAAGGGTGGCGAACACCTTCTCGGTTTCCATCACCTGTCCGGAATTGATCAGCAGGTAACCCATTCCGCTTTGGCTCGATCCGCCGATCATCTCGGCCGCGACAATCAGGATGATGGTGACGCCCATCCCAAGTTGAAGTCCCGCCAGGATGCTCGGCATGGCGGCCGGCACCACGATCTTGAGCTGTATCTGCCGCGCGCTGGCGCCGAGATCGCGGGCCGCTTTGAGGAGGCCGGGGTCGACCTGGCGGATTCCCGAGTAGGTGCTGATCACGATGGGAAAGAACGCCGTGATCGCGCTGATGACGATACGATAGGCTTCGCCGGTGCCGAGCCATATGATGAGCAGCGGAATGAGCGAAATCTTCGGCAATGGGTAAAGCGCGGCGATCCAGGTGTCCGCCACGCGCGCGATGATGCGCGACATGCCCATGAGGAGCCCAAGACTCACCCCGGCGATGGCGGCCAGGAGGAATCCGGCGAAAATGCGCAGCAGCGTCACGCCGAGATGATATTCCATGGAGCCATCAACGAGCATGCGCCAGAGATAGACCGCGATCACGGAGGGCGCTGGCAGGTAGATCGGCGCAATTCCTCGCCATCGCACAAACAGTTCCCAGGCGATGAGAAATCCCGCGACGCTGAAAGCCGGAATGATTCTTTCCGCAACCTGCGATACGGGTTTAGCTTCCATCGGCCGGAACCGTCTGTATCTGCTGCGCCATCGCGGTCATCACCTCGTCCCGGATCAGATGAAAGGCGCGGTCGAACAGCGCGCCGAATTCACGCGAGTTCACCATTTCAACGGAACGCGGCCGCGGCATATCGACGGCCACCACTTCCTTGATTCTTCCGGGCCGAGCCGTCATCACCACCACTTCGTCACCGAGCAGGATCGCCTCCTCAATCGCGTGGGTAACGAACAGAACCGTCTTGTGAGTGGCGTCGAAAATCTTCAGCAGCTCCTCCTGCATGACGATCTTGGTCTGGGCGTCGAGCGCAGCAAAGGGCTCGTCCATCAGCAGGATCGGCCGTTCCATGATCAGCGCACGCGCAAGCGCGACGCGCTGGCGCATGCCGCCCGAGAGCTGGGAGGGCAAGTGCTGCTCGAAGCCGCGCAAGCCGACGGAGGCGAGCAGGGCGCGTGCGCGCTGATAGCGCTCCGCGCGGGGAACGCCGCGCATTTCTAGGCCGAACGCGACATTGTCGATCACGCTTCGCCAGGGGAACAGGTTGAGGTTCTGCCACACCATCACGGAATCCGCGCCAAGCGGGCGCGCGCCGTCCTGCTCTGCAGGCGGCCGGATGCGAATCCTGCCGCCGGTTGCCGGCTCGAGGCCGCCGATGATCTGGATCAACGTACTTTTTCCGCAGCCGCTCGGGCCGAGAATGCAGGTGAAGCGACCGGAATGGAACCGATGTGAAAAATGCTCCAGCGCAACCACGCCGTTCGGTCCGCCGAAGGCGTGGCAAAGATCATCGACGATTACGTCCATTCCGCGCTCCGTGCCGCGACACGCATGAAATCTTCCTATTATCCCCACTGTGGTCACATACGCCACGCCGGCATCAGGCGATGATCGAGACCGGCCTTGGCAAGGATCATCTGGGCGATCTCCTGCGCTTGAGCGATAATGCTCTGCGGATCGGGCCCATGGACAAAGCGCCCGTCCCGGTACACCACCTCGCCGTTCACCAGCACCACACGCGCATCGCTGCCCTTCCCGGCATAGACGAAGCTCGAAATGGGACGGTGGGACACACCCACGTACGGCTTCGCGAGGTCGAAAATCGCGATGTCGGCGCGCTTGCCCGGCTCGAGCGAGCCGATCTCCTGGTCCATGCCGAGCGCCCTGGCGGCGTTGATCGTTGCCATCTCGATCGCACGTTCGGCCGGCATTCGCGTCGGATCGAGATGGCGCACATGCTGCATGAGCGTGCACGCCTTCATCTGCTCCACCATGTCGACAGAATAATCGACCATCGGGCCGTCGGTGCCGAGCGCGACGGTGACGCCCGCGCGTTGCGCGTTGGCGATCGGACCAATCCCGCCGCCGCGGATCGCCTCGCTCGTCGGCGTATACACGAAGCTGCAGCCGGTACGCGCCATGTGCTCGATATCGAGCTCGGTCACGTGAATGCCATGGATCAGGATCCAGTGCGGATCAAGCAGCCCGAGCTGCATGAGGTAGCGCACGTCGGTTCGGCCGGTCTCGCGCAAATATTTCAAAAAGCCCTTCTCCAGCGAGAACGTCCCGCCGGCGATGTGCGTGCTGATGCGGAGACTCAATTGTCTTGCCAGTTCATAGCCGCGGCAAATCAGCTCCTCCGTGCTCATTCCGGCGGCGACCCAATGTGCGTTCGATTCGATGACCATCGCAATTCGCACACGGCCGTCATTCGCTGCGTTCCAGCGGTGGTGTTCTTCCGTGAACGCCGCAAGCGCTTCGTCGAGGTTCAGCGGATGCCGCGAGTTGCCCGGCGTTTGGCAGCGCAGCTCCTTCGCGTAAACCTGCCGGATCCCGAGCTCCTGCTGCGGCGCTATGGACGCGCGGACGAGGTCGGGCGTGGTGGTCGTCACCGAGTGATTGAGCGAGCACGTCGTGCCGGTCGCCAGCATCTCCATTCCGGCGACATAGCTCGAAACGCGCATGGCATCCGCAGTGAGCTGGGCGGAAAGCGGCAGCAGGAAATCGGAGACCCAATCTTCCAGGAGATATCCGTCAGCCAAGCCCTTGAACAGCGTGTACCAGTGATGCTGGTGCATGTTGATGAGACCCGGGACGACAATGCAGCCCTGCGCGTCCAGGACCTCGTCAAACGCGCTAGGCGAGGGCGCTTCGCTGGCCCGACCGACGCCAGTAATTCGCGCGTCGTCGATCGCCACATATCCGCCAGGAAAGACGTTGCGCCGGGCGTCGACCGTGACGACGTACCCGCTCCTAACCAACGTCCGCGACATTGCGCTTGCCCTCGTGGCTGACCGTTACAGCGCCTAGTGCCGCCGATTTGAAGTTCCTACACCGCCTGCCGCAAACTCGTGCGGGAACTTCAAATCGAAAAGCGGCACTAGGATCATAGACTTGCTAGTGCCCCTTTGCTTCCGAAGTTCGTGTCAGAGGGGCCGCCATGGATCACGAATTTCGGAAGCGGGGCACTAGATTGCGAGCGTGCCGATGGCGCTCGCGCTTGGCTTCTCGGCCTCGACGCTTTCTTATGATCGTTCAAGAGCGGCCCTCGACGGCGCTGCTTGCCGCGCGATCTTGGTCGGCCCAGCCCAGCTGTGTAGTTGGTGAACCGCGTTGTCGCTCTCAGCAGGGCGGCGGCGAGGGGGCGACCAGTTTCGGGTCGATGGCGCTCAGCCCCTCGGTCCATGTCAGCTTCGTGAAGTCGATCTTCTCCTCCGTGAGCTTCTCGCCTTGCGCCCAGCGGCTCAGGCTGCAGAAATCGTCGTAATAGACGTTATCGATCGCGATCGGCCGCGTATTCGTCTCCCACTGCTCGCGCGTCGCCTTCTCGCTGAGGTCGAGCTTGGCCTTGGCATAGACCGCAACCGCGGGAAAGTCCTTCTCGGCCACGTCGCGGCCCTTGATCGTCGCGCGAAGCCAGCGCGTGGCGATGTCCTTGCCCTGCGGGGTCGCGAGCCAGCCCGGCCGCGCACCGGCGACCAGATAGCCCTGGATGTAGCCGGCCGCATCGCTGAGATAATGCGCCTTGTCCGGGCAGATTTCGAGCGTGCGCGAACCGACCGGCTGCCAGATGAAGAACGCCGCGATCTCTCCGCCGCACAGCGCGGTCGGCAGCACCTGTGTGTCCAGGTTCTTCACCGTCACGCTCTTGGCATCGACCTTGTTCTTGGCGAGATACTCGGAAATGAACCAGGATCCGGTCGAGCCGACGCGGGTCGCCACCGTTTTGCCGGCGAGGTCCTGCGGCCTGGCGATGTCCTTGCGCGCGACCACGACATAGCCCTTGGCGTCGCGTTCGATCGCCGCGATGGTGCGGTAGTCTCCCTTGACCCGGAAGAAGTACTGCACGCTCGGCAGGTCCCCGGTCATGACGATATCGCCCTGCCCGGTCTGGAAGGCCTGGAAGGCGGTCGTTCCGGACGGGAACAGCCGGTAGGTCACATCAAGGCCCTCCTGCTGATAGAAGCCTTTCTCGAACGCCATCCAGATCGCGTCGTTGTTGACCGAAGGCTGGCCGAACAGGGTCATCTTCAACGGCGCCGGTTGCGCCTGGCCCGTTGCGGATCCAAGCATGAGCGAGCCGCTGGCCGCGGCCGCGACCAGCACCACCCTGAGGTCGAACATGGGTTCCCTCCCGTTTCAGCTCACCGATACGAATGCCATGTAGCGCGCCAGCACGCGGTCCACGAACAGGCGGAAGATGCGGTCGACCACGAAGCCGAGCAGGCAGATGGTCAGCAGCGCGACGAAGATGCGATTGGTCTGCAGCAGCATCGAGGATTTCTGCAGCAGGTAGCCGATCCCGGAATCGGCGGCGAGAATCTCGGCAGGAATGATGCTCATGAACGAGGACGCCATCGCCACCCGCATGCCGGTGACGATGTACGGCACCGCAGACGGGATCACCACCAGAACAAAGATCTGCAGCTGGTTGGCGCCGAGGCATTCTGCCGCGCGCTGCCGCGCAATCGGCGCCCGCCACACGCCGGCCACGGTATTAATGATGACGATGAAGAAGGTTCCCCAGAAGATGAGAAAATACTTCGACATTTCGCCGATGCCGAACCAGATCACGGCGATCGGAATCATGGCCGTGGGCGAGAGATATCGCAACAGCTCGATGATCGGATCGAGCAACTCGTGCAGCAGGCGGATGCGTCCGAGCAGGACGCCCATGACGACGCCGACCAGGGAACCGGTCAGGAAGCCTACGAGCACCCGGACCATGCTAATCGAGACGTCGGCCAGGATCTCGCCGCTGGCCACCATGGGAATGGCGGTGCGGATCACCTCTATCGGCGGCGGGATGAGGAAAGGGTTGAACACGAAGGTGGACATGAATTGCCAACCGACGAACGCGATGACGAGCGAAGCCATGGTGAGAAGCAGCGCGCGGTTGTTGCCTCTGGTCGCGAACTTGCGGATGACGCGCAGCGGGACGCTGGCCCAGGATCGCGCCGCGTAAAGAGCCGGCCTGCTGTCCGGAACGTTGACCACCTGTCTACACCTTGGGACCGCGCGTGGTCTTGGCGTCATCGGGATCGCCTTTGTTCGACCATGCCGTCGTTTCGTATATTTCAGTTTGCGAGTTCGTCGGACCGGGCAAGATCGGGGGCCAGCAGCGCCTCGATCTCATTGAACAGGCGGGCCACCTGCGGGTTGCCCAGGTCGCGCGGGCGCGGCAGATCGATCTCAATCACCTTGGTGATGACCGAGCGCGGCCCCACCGACATCATGCCGATGCGGTCCGCCAGCGCGATCGCTTCGGCAATGTCATGGGTGACGAACACGATGGTCTTGCCGGTGCGCTGCCAGATTTCGAGCAGGACCGCATGCATGCGTCTGCGCGTCAAGGCATCGAGCGCCGCGAACGGCTCGTCCATGAGCAGCACCGCCGGCTCAACCGCGAGCGCGCGGGCAATCTGCAGGCGCTGGCGCATGCCGCCCGACAGCTCGGCCGGGAACTTGTCGCGGTGGCGGTCGAGGTCGACCATCTGCAGATAGTTGTCGACGATCGCGCTCCACTCCGCCTTCGGCACCTTGCGCACGCGCAGGCCGAAGCGCACGTTCTCCGCCGCGGTGAGCCACGGAAACAGCGCCGAGCCGGCGTCCTGGAAGAACATCACCCGGTCGCGGCCCGCGCAGGTGACCGGCGCACCCTTCGCCGTCACCAGACCGGCCGTGACCGGCTCGAACCCGGCGAGAATGTTGAGCAGAGTGGACTTGCCGCACCCCGATGGTCCCAGGACGCAGAGGAATTCGCCGTCCATGATGTCGAGCGAGACGCCGTCGAGCGCGACATAGTTGCCGCGCGCGGATTCGAACACTTTCCGCACGTTGTCGACGCGGAGCAAGCCTGCCTCCGACGGGCGCGAGACGTGTGCGAGGAAACGTTAGAGTTCGCGGGAATAGCTGTCAAACAAGTAGACTCCGGTCCGGTCGGTTGCCAATCTCGGCTTGGCAACGGTTGAAGTCCGCCCCGCGCATCGCTTGTGTCGTGCGCGATGTCGCTCCGGTCGTTGATTATGAGGAGGAGGTTTCGAATGGCCGAGGTCAAGCCGATCGCTCCGGTCCGCATCGGTCAAACCGAAATCGAATTCGCCCAAGGCATGCGCGCCGGGCCATGGCTGTTCTTCACAGGCCACGAGGCCACCGATTTCGCGCATGGCATCGCTGCTCCGGTGGCCGGCACGCCGGGACTGCCGCTCGGGGGCGCCCCGCGCTATCGCCGCGAGGGCGATTTCCTCTACGCCCGCTTCGCCAAGCTGATCGCCGCCGAAGGCGGCGACCTGCGCCATATCGTGCGCATCGATCAATATTACCCGCGGGCCGAATGCGTGAACCCGTATCAGCGGGCGCGCAAGGCGCTGTTGGGTGATTACGTACCGCCGAGCACCTCGGTACTGATGGAAGAGCTGCTGGTGCAGGACGCCAACATGAACGTGTCCATGCTTGCGGTGCTGCCCGGCGACGGCCGGGAGCCGAAGCCGGCGCGCCCGGAAGGCGTGCCGGTGCCGCAGCATTCGGGCTTTATCGCTTCGCTCGTTTGCGGCGACTATGTCTTCGTCGCCGGTCAGATGCCGAATAACGAAGCCATGACTGGCCTCGACCCCAAGGCCTATCGGCCGCCGAACGCGGTGTGGAACGGCACCGACATTCGGCTGCAGGCCGAGTTCCTGATCACCGGCCGCCTGAAGCCGGCGCTCGAAGCCGGCGGCAGTTCGCTCCGCAACGCTATCAAGGCACAGGTCTATCTCACCGACATCAACGACCTGCCGGAATTCGTCGACGTGTGGAACAGCCATTTCGGCGAAAGCCCGTGCGCGCTCACCGTAGTCGCCACCAAGGGCCTTGCGCTCTTGGAGTCGAAGATCGAGATCAACATCTTCGGCGTGCGCGACGGCGGCGCAGTCAAGAAGGAGATCATCGAGCACAAAGGTTCGGCGGCGATGCGGCTCGGGCCGGCTGCCGTGCGCAGCGGCGATCTTCTATGCCTCTCCGCCCTCTATGCCGCCGACGAGCGCGGCGCCATCCCCGACGCGCTCTCCTCCGCCGCGCTGCGCTATCTGGGTGCGCCAGTGCAGCACCAGATGCGCGCCATCCTTGGCGCCGCGGAAGAGATCTGCGCGGCGAGCGGCACCTCGCTCGACAATTTGGTGCGCGCGCATCACTTCGTCGGCGATCTCAACGTGCTCTATCCGGCGCTGCGGATGTGGCAGGAGAAGCTCGCCGGCGCGCCGATTCCGTTCGCGGCGGTCCGTACGCCGGCACTGCCAGTCCCGGCCACTGACGTGATCGTCGACATGTGGGTTTACCGGCCGAGCCGTTGATGCCGCGAGGATCAAAACGCTGTGCGCACCACGACATTCAGACGCGCGGCGTTATTCTCGCCTGGTTTTCACTGGTTCCGGCGATTGCCGAGACGGCGTGCGAGCGCCGAAGGGGCAGCAACGGCGCCGGGCAGCCCCTGGCGGCCGCAGCTCGCGCGAGAGCATGTCGCGGCGGAACCGGGACATGCTGTAGATTCATTGAGTGGCGTATTATTCTTGGCGGCGAACCGTACCCAGCCCGGATCAAGTCCGGCCAGGCTTTCGCCGGAACATGCGCTGACCCTATCCCTCGTCGGGGAGCTGCACGATGCTGTAGCAGTGGGTCAGCCTGCGATCGAGCACGGGGTCTTCCAACTCCATCTCGAACACATTCGCGGAGGAAACACCCCCATGGGCCGGCAAGGTCCCGCAGAACATGGCGGTGCCTGCGGCCAGCGTGTCGCCGTCGGTGTAGAGCTTGATGAGTTCTTCGGGCGACCGCATCGTTGCCACGGACCCTTCCTGGTAGAGACGACGCTTGCCGCCCTCGCTCGGTAGGAACGAACGGAGCGTCAGCTTCTCCCAATGCGGCTTGACCTCGGCGTAGGACCATAGGCGCGGGCCGACCGGCTTGGCGCACATCTGCTTGGAGAGAGTGACGTTGATGGTCTCCGCATGCCGGTCAGTATGATCCGAGCCGATGCCCAGCCAAAGACCGTCATCGAACGAATACAACACGAATTCGACCTCCCCGCTCGACTTGTCGCCGACCACCTCTATCGAGCCCGAGGTCGTCAACAGCGAAGCCGAGTTGCGATAGAAGATCGGAACACTCTTCGGCCGCGCGACGCCCAGCGCCTCCAGCTCCTTAATATGCGCCTCCAAGGCCGCAACGTTTCGTCCCGTCCATCCGGCGATCACCAGATTTTCGATAGCTGCGAGATCAAGATTCCTCTCACCGTGCATTGTCGTGCTTGTGCGAAGTTGGGCTGGAGGGGTGCCCAGGCTGGTGGTCATGGTCGCCGCACACCGGTCATTCTTCCGCGAAGTAATGCGTCTCGAGGAGATAGCAGCCAGTCTTGGACGTGAATGGACCGTGATAAACGCCCGGCGGGCGGACGCAGTATGTCGGTCCCTTGAACTGCTCTCCACCCTTGCCATTCGCGTCCGAGCCGCAGATCAGGTCGCCTGCGATCAGGAAGACTTCTTCCCAGTACTCGTGGACGAACGGCACCGTCGAAAAGGCGCCCGGCTCGATGCGCAGAATTCGGGTACGATTGCCGACCTTGTTCCTTTCATCCAGCGAGCCGGCGAGAATCCGCTCGGAGAAGCCGGGCGGATATCCCGGAACGTTGTGGAACCCTTCCTTGAGATCGAGGGTGGTGAATTCAATATGGCCCTTGTTGTATCCCATCACGCATCTCCTTCCCAAAGGCATATTGCGGCTTGATGCCGGCGGCGTCGACCACCTCGCGCCAGAGCGGCAGCTCGCGCGGCGATGCGCGCCTTCAGAGCGTCCGGGCCGCCCGCGGTCGCGTCGAGACCCGAGGCGCGTAGCCGCGTCAGCACGTCCGGTCGCTTGAGCGCGGCGATCGTCATCTGGCTCAGCCGCTCGCCGACCTCCGGTGGCGTCTTCGCCGGCACCAGCATCATCATGTAGGTATCGAGGACGAAGCCCGGATAGCCGGCCTCGACCATCGTCGGAACGTCAGGCAGGTCGAACCAGCGCTTCTCGCCCGTGATCGCGAGGCCCTTCAGCGTGCCCGCCTTAATGTGCGGATGGGCACCCGGCAGCGCGCCGGACACCATCTCCACCTGCCCGGCGAGCAGGGCCTGGATCGCTGGCCCCGCGCCGTTGAACGGCACGTGGGTCATCTCGATGCCGGCACGGCGCTTGAAGAACTCGCCCGCGAGATGGGCCGGGGCGGCGAAGCCGGCGCTCCCGTAATTCAGCTTTCCCGCGCGTTCCCTGGCCAGCGCTGCGAACTCGGCCACGGTGTTGATGCCGAGGCTCGGCTGCACCGCATAGGCGGTCGGCGAGCCGGCAATGTCGACGAGCGGCGTGAAATCCTTCACTGGGTCGTACGGCACGTTGGCGTACAGCATCGGATTGATGATC
>JBJMSU010000177.1:0-19616 GCA_045801465.1 Xanthobacteraceae bacterium
CGTCATGCCGATCTTGAGAACGCGGGCGCCGCGCCTGACAATCTTTTCCAGCTCTTCTTCAGTGTAAAAATTCAGCCGCACCGGGATCCCGAAGCGGTCGCGCAGCGGATTGGTCAACAGTCCGGCGCGCGTGGTAGCGCCGACCAGCGTGAATTTTGCCAATTCGATCTTGACCGAGCGCGCCGCCGGTCCCTCGCCGATCATCAGGTCGAGCTGAAAATCCTCCATTGCCGGATACAGTACTTCCTCGACCGCCGGGCTAAGGCGATGGATTTCATCGATGAACAGCACGTCGCGCTCTTCGAGATTGGTCAAGAGCGCCGCGAGATCGCCGGCCTTTGCAATCACCGGTCCGGAGGTGGCGCGAAAACCGACCCCGAGTTCGCGCGCGACGATCTGGGCCAGCGTTGTCTTGCCGAGGCCGGGCGGGCCGACGAACAGCACGTGATCGAGCGCCTCGCCGCGCTTGCGCGCAGCCTCGATGAACACCGAGAGGTTGGCGCGCGCCTGTGCTTGACCGACGAATTCCGACAGTAGCTGCGGACGCAGCGCGGTATCGGGCGCATCCTCGCTGCGGCGCTCGGGAGCAACGATGCGGGAGGGCGGATTCACTTCGCCAGCTCCTTCAGGCCGAGCCGGATCAACTGCGCGGTCTCGGCCTTCTCACCGGCGCTGCGCGAAGCCGAGGCAATCGCCGCGGCCGCCTGCGGCTGACCATAGCCGAGATTGACCAGCGCCGAGATGGCATCGGCGACGGCGCGCGGAACGCGCTGCTCCTCGACCGCACCCATGAAGCGCACGAGCGCGCGGTCCACCGCGGAAAATTCCGGCGCCTTGCCCTTGAGCTCGTTGCAGATGCGCTCGGCCACCTTGGGGCCGACGCCGGGTGCGCGCGTGATCATCGCCTTGTCGCGCATCGCGATCGCGGAGGCGAGCTCGTTGTGCTTGAGCGTGCCGAGCACCGCAAGCGCCACCTTGGCGCCGACGCCCTGCACGGTCTGCAGCAGGCGGAACCATTCGCGCTCGACGTCGGTCAGAAAGCCGAACAGCCGGATCTGGTCCTCCCGCACATAGGTCTCGATCGAGAGCATCGCGTGCTCGCCCGGCGCCGGCAGCTCGTTCAGAGTGCGGGTCGAGCAATGCACCTGGTAGCCAACGCCGCCCACGTCGAGGATGACGAAGTCCTCGCCGAAGCCGTCGACGATGCCTTTCAGCTTCCCGATCATTTCGCCGCCATCCTCAGCACCACGCTCTGGCGATGGTGTGCATGCGTGACCGCGATCGCCAGCGCGTCGGCGGCATCGTCGGACTGCGGATCGGCCTTTGGCAAGAGCACCTTGACCATCATGCGGATCTGCACCTTCTCGCAATGGCCCGCCCCCACGATGGTCTTCTTCACCAGGTTCGGCGCATATTCGGCGACCGGAAGCCCGGCGAGGGCCGGCACGAGCATCGCGATACCGCGCGCCTGGCCGAGCTTGAGGGTCGCGGCCGCGTCGCGGTTGACGAAGGTCGCCTCGACCGCCGCCTCGTCAGGGATATGCGCGGCGACCACCTGCTGCAGGCCATCGTGGATGCTCACCAGCCGCAGCGAGAGCGCCGCCTTGTCGTCGCTCGCAAGCGAGCCACAGGCCAGGAACGACAGCCGGTTCCCCTCGATCGCCACCACACCCCAGCCAGTGCGGCGGAGCCCGGGATCGATGCCAAGGATGCGAATCGGTCGCGTGCCCATGGCCCTGTGTATCGTTATTCGGTTAGCAACGGCTAGCCATTCCAAGGGCGCCCTGGACCCGGGCGCCAATCGCCCCTAGCTTCCCGACCCCTTGTTGACGCCCGTATGTTTGAGCGCCCCCAGGTTGACCCCCATGTCGCGCATAGCCGGCAAGCTCCGGGACGAGCTCGTGCCAGCGATCTATGCCAGTCGGCAGTTTCGAGCGAGCCATGAGACGGCCGCGCGAGCCAATCTGGCGCGCTCACTCGAACGCCTGGCGCGCCCGTGATGGAGCTTCCCGATCTCTCGACTTTTGCAGCGCTGTTTTCGGACCGGCGCATCTACGTTGCCATCGCGGTCTCGATCATCGCTGGTGCAACCCGCGGCTTCTCGGGCTTCGGATCGGCGCTGATCTACGTACCGCTGATCAGCGCGATCTACGATCCGCGCACCGCCGCCGTCACCTTCCTGCTGATCGACGCAGCAACCGGAATCGCCGTTCTGCCGACCGTTTGGCGGCAGGCCAATTGGCGCGAGGTATTCCCGCTGGCAGCAGCTGCGGTCTTTGCCGGCCAGTTCGGTGCGCTCATTCTGCAATACACCGACCCGGTCGCGCTGCGCTGGGGCATGGTGGCGGTGGTGCTCACAGTGCTCGGCGTGCTGATGTCAGGCTGGCACTATCACGGCCGGCCACTTCTGATCGTGACGCTCGGCGTGGGCTTGGTTGCCGGGCTGCTCGGCGGTGCCGTGCAGATCGTCGGGCCGCCGATCATCCTCTACTGGCTTGGCAGTGCCAGCGCTGCCAAGGTCATTCGCGCCAATTTCTCAGCCTTCTTCGCGCTGTTCGCTTGGTCGCTGTTCGTGACTTATCTCACCCGCGGGCTACTGGTCGCGCCGGTGATCGCGCTCGCCTGCATCCTCGGCCCGCTCCAGATCCTGTCGCTGTCAACCGGAACGCGTCTGTTCCATCTCGCCAGCGCCAAGACCTATCGGCGCGTCGCCTACGCGATCATCCTGATCGGGGCGCTCGTCAGCATGCCGATCCTCGATCCGCTGATCCGCGGTTAGATCGCTCACCGGTGCGGCTGTGACTGTAGCCCGGAAGCGTAAGCGACATCCGGGAGCGATAGTGCAGCTTGCTCGGTCGTTCCCGGATTTCGCTTCGCTCGATCCGGGCTACATAAGGTGCCCGACGCTTACGCGCTCATCTTTGCAATCAGGGCGTCTGACACCTCGAAATTGGCGTAGACGTTCTGCACGTCGTCGCTTTCGTTCAGTGTCTCGATCAGCTTCAATAGCTTCTCGCCCTGCAGGTCATCGAGCGAAACCGAGTTCTGCGGCTTCCAGGTCAGTGCCGCCTTGCGCGGCTCGCCGAACTTCGCCTCCAGCGCCTTGGCGACCTCGCGCAGGGACTCCTGTGTCGTATAGATTTCGTGGCCGTTCGCGTTCGACACCACGTCCTCGGCGCCGGCCTCGATGGCGGCATCGAGCATCTGGTCGGCGGAGGCCATTCCTCTCTCGTATTCGACTATCCCCACGCGATCGAACATGAACGACACCGCCCCGGTCTCGGCGAGATTGCCGCCGCTCTTGGTGAAGGTGGCACGCACCTCGCTGGCGGTGCGGTTGCGATTGTCGGTCAACGCCTCGACGATCACCGCCACGCCGCCGGGTCCATAACCCTCGTAGCGCACCTCGTCGTAGCTCTCCGCGTCGCCGCCCAGCGCCTTCTTGATCGCGCGCTCGATGTTGTCCTTGGGCATGTTCTCGGCGCGCGCCGCAATGATGGCGGCGCGCAGCCGCGGGTTCATGCCCGGGTCCGGCAGGCCGAGCTTGGCCGAAACCGTGATCTCGCGCGCGAGCTTGGAAAACAATTTCGAGCGCACCTTATCCTGGCGGCCCTTGCGATGCATGATGTTCTTGAACTGCGAATGTCCGGCCATGGGTAATTTTCCGTATCTCAACGACCGGCACGCCCTGCGCGGGCGGCGGTCGGACGGTCGGATTGTGAATGGCGCCGCCTTATAGGGCGAAGGATTGAGAAAATCCAGAACGCGCGCACATCGGCCCCTGACGGGGCGGAGTGTAGCCGGGCGGTCAGCGAACGCCGCCGACGTTGCGGATCGGTCCGATTGCAGCCTCGAACCGCTTGCGCAGGTCGGCGACGAGTCCGTCGTCGGTCACAAAATCGCGGTAGCCATTGATCACATTGTAGGCGAACAGCGGCTTCAATCCGGCCGGCGGCGGCACGTCGCTGCGCGGCGAGAACGAGCCGATCCGTTTCTGTTGCTCCGGCTGAAGCAGCCAAGTCAGATAGAGTTTCGCGACGTTGGCATGCGGCGCATCCTTGAAGATCCCGGCCGTCGAATAATAGATCGGGATGGGGTCGGTCTCGGAGAAGACGAACTCGATGGGCTGCCCGGCTTTCTTCAGATTGAGGACGGTGGAGGTCGTCGCGTCCAAGGTGACGAGGTCATTGCCGGCAGCGACCGAGCGCGACACGCCGAGATGCCCTTGGACGAAGTTTGGCTGGTTGGCCATATAGCGGTCGATGTAGTCCCAACCGTATTTCCGCGCGATGGTATGGAACAAGTAGAGCGTCGCATCGTCGTCATGCGGATAGCAGGCGATCATTTTTCCGCGGAATTGCGGTTTGAGGAAGTCGAGGGCCGACTTCGGCACATCCTCCCCTTTCACCTGCTGCGTGTTGTACGCATGAGAGAGCGTGCCGACGTACCAGACGATGAACGCGCCGTCCGGGTCCTTGAACGAGGCGTCGACGGCGTCGAAACCGTCCGGCTTGAAGGGGAGCATCCTCCCCTGCCCTTTCCACCGGACGAAATCCTGTGCCGTCTGGAACAGAACCATGTCGGTCTCGAGCTTGCCGTCCTTGAACTGCTGCTCGATCCGCTGGTTCAGCGCGTTGCTGAAACCGCCCGTGATGGAAACCCTGATGCCGGGAAATTTCGTCTCGAATTCGCGCGCCAGCGGTTCGTAATTCGTCACCGGCCCGCCTGCATAGATCACGAGCGACTGTTCCGCCTTGGCCTTCGCATAGAGCTCATCGACCGTTTCTGCGCGCCCCGCCGATGGGACCGCAATGAGCGTGAGAAGAGCTGCCGCGCCCAACAACTTCGCCGTTGCAAGCCCAACCATGTCGCGCCCCCGATCGCGGCGACTGGCGGATTTCCATTCCGCCGTCGCGGAGAAGCAACTGTGCTGAGACGGCACGACGCCTGTCAACCGCGGCCGCGCGAATCGGTCGGAATGACCTCCGCCGACCGCCGCTGCGGAGGCTACGGGCCGACAGACGTCAGCCCCAGAACGCCGGCCGTGCCTCTTCCAAGCGACCGCCGAGCCGCACGGCGCCGATACGCCGGGCAAGCCCGGTTGCGTCGTCGGTTTCCACCGCGACGGCGCACAGCGTCGCCGGTCCCCTCGCCGGCTCGAACTTGGCCGAGGAGATGCGCCGCAGGAAGCGGCCGAGCGGCTCGTGCTTAGCCATCCCGATGACGGAATCGTAGTCTCCGGTCATGCCGACGTCGGAGATGAAGGCGGTGCCCCCCGGCAGGATCTGATGGTCGGCGGTCGGCGCATGGGTATGGGTGCCGACCACGAGGCTTGCCCGCCCGTCGACGAAATGTCCCATGGACTGCTTTTCGCTCGTGGCCTCGCAGTGGAGGTCGATGACGACCGCGTCGGCGCCGGTCCGCAACGGACAGGCGGCAAGCTCCCGTTCGACGGCGGCAAACGGATCGTCCAGCGGGTCCATGAAGATGCGGCCCATGGCGTTGATGACGAGCACACGGGCGCCGTTCTTCGCCTCGATCAGGACGACGCCGCGTCCCGGCGTTCCGGGCGGATAATTGATGGGGCGGACGAGCTGCGGCGCCCGCTCGATGAAGACCAGTGCCTCCTTCTGGTCCCAGGCGTGGTTGCCGAGCGTGACCGCATCCGCCCCGGCCTCAATCAGGTCGCGGTAGATTCCCTCCGTGATGCCGAACCCCCCGGCAGCATTCTCGCCGTTGATGATGACGCAATCGAGCTTCCACTCGGCGATCAGACCGGGAAGACGGTCGAGCACAATCGCTCGCCCGCTGCGGCCGACGATGTCGCCGACGAACAGGATCCGCACCGGTCACGCTCCCCGACAGTCGATCACCTCGCGCTCGGTGAGCACGAGATCGAGCGGGGCATCGTGGGGGAGCACCGGCACGGCATCGATTTCCTGCACCGCATAGGCGATTCCCAAGGCCGTGATCGGTTTCCTCGCGCGCAGCGCCGTCAAGGTAAGATCGTAGTAGCCGGCTCCGTAGCCTATGCGATGTCCCCGGCGATCGAACGCCGCCAATGGGACCACGAGGAGATCGGGATAAAGCTCGGGAGCGTCGGGTTTCGGCTCGCGAATGCCCCACTGGCCGCGTTGCAGCTCCTGGCCGAACGTCCAGGCGCGGAACGAAAGCGGCTTGCCGCGCGCGACGATCGTCGGCAGCGCGAGCTCGGCGCCGGCCTCGGCCAAGCGCCGCAGCAACGGCATCGGGTTGATCTCGCTGCGGATCGGCGAGAAGCCGGAGACCACGGCACCGCGCGGCAAGTCGACCGGCAAGGCCTGCGACCCCACCATCCGGGCGGCGGCCGCGCGGGCCTCGGGATCGAGTTGATCCCGCCGTTCGAGCGCGGCGCGCCGCAGCTCGGCCTTCGCGGCGAGGGCAGAATCGGAATGCAGCATCGAACGGATCGCTTCAGTCCTCGCGCTGGTCATATCGACGGATTTGAACCGGCTGTGAGGTTCTCGGGCGGCGCGTGGTTTCAAGCAAGCGATCCGGTACCGCTTCGCCGGATCAGAGAAAGTGCGGAGCCGCGATGGCCGCCGGAGCGGTGATCCCGGGAACCTACAGAAGTAGGTGGGCGCCATGTGTCCGAGCCCAGGGGCCCGGTCAGGGACAGCTCCCTTCAGGATCGTAAGGCCCCGGGGAATGAACTCCGTCGCACCCCGCAGCCCCGCACGACCAATGTAATGCGGCACGCGGCTCGCCGCCACCCGGCCGGCGCGTGCCGAGCTGGCTCGCCGACAGCTCGATGTGCGTCGGAACTCCCTGACGGGCGAGAAAAGCGGGATTATCCGATCGCGATCTCGCTGCCGAGGCTCTGGTTGAGGCTCTTGGTCACGTGCTCGATGCGCTCGGCGGCCGCATTGAGGGCCGCCGCCACCGCGGCCTGGCCCGCCTGGCTGCGATCGACCGAGGCCACCCGTGCATCGCGGACGCCCGACAGCTCGCTCTCGAGACGACCGGTCCGGCGCTGGAGCTCACTCAGTTGATCGCTGATGGTCAGCGCCGCCATGACCAGGAGCCGGTTGTCGCCGATCTCACCGAAATTCGCCCGCAACTGTTCGACCCGCCGGTCGAGATCGACGGCAAGCTGCGCGAGATGGTCTTCCTGCCCCTCCTCGCACGCCATCCGATACTGGCGGCCGTTGATGGTGACGGTCACATGCGCCATAGGCGGTTTTTCCGCTAGGTCCGTCGAAGGCTGATGGCTGCCAGTGGTCATGGGTGCCGCGTCTCGATGACGGAACGAATCGTGTCGATGGCGAGATCGAGCCGCCGCGCAATCTCCCGGTTCGTGTTTTCCAGTCGCCGCGCCTGCGCGGCTTGGGCGTCGAGATCGGCGGCGAGCCGCGAGCGATCGGCACCCAGGGCTTGGATTTGAGCGCCGAGCGTTTCCTCGCCGCGATCGGCCTCGCGCCGCCGATCGAGTGCCGCCTCGAGTGCATCAAGCGCCAAAGCAAGACGTCTGGCTGCTGCGTCGATCGCGCCCGCGTCGGTCATCGTCCCCCTCGTCACGACGTCCGAAACTCTGCACCGCCAAGAGAACTCTGCACCGCTAAGAGGTTTTTCTATGTCAAAATGGAGTCGACATCGGACAGTAAGGGCCGCAATCGAGGAGCGTCAACAAAGACTAACGAGGTTCAACAGAACTTTACGGCCCAACCGGATTTCTCCTCATTCGGCGCACGCTGATCGCCCTCCTGGGACGCGATTGTCCGCGTCGTTGATTTGGAGCGATGAAGCGCCGCGCAGGCGCGCATGATTCGCACCCCGGCTTCGCGCAGACGCTCCGGCGCAACCGCGAAGCTGGCGCGGACATAAGGCGACACGCCGCAGTCCTCGCCCGGCAGGACGGCCACGTTTTCGCTCTCGAGCAGGTAGGCGGCGAAATCGCGGGCACACTCGATCGGCTTGCCGTCCGGCGTGATCGTACCAAGCACGCCGGCGCAGGATGCGAGCAGATAAAATGTCCCTTGCGGCGGCATGCAGGACAGGCCGGCACGGTTGAGAAGCTCGACCATCATGTCGCGCCGCGCCGTGAGCGCCAGCGCCCGCTCGCGCAGCAGGTCTTGTGGCCCTGACAGCGCTGCAAGCGCGGCAGCCTGGCTGATCGAGGAGGGGCATGAGCTCGTGTGCGATTGGATTCTGGCCATCGCGCCCATAAGCGCGCGCGGCCCCGCCGCATAGCCGAGGCGCCAGCCCATCATCGAATAAGCCTTGAAACGCCGTTGACAGTGAGCACACGATCTCTCAGCCCCGGCTCCACCGCCGCAATGGTCGCAAATTCACGGCCGTCGAAGATCACATGCTCGTAGAGGTCGTCGGCAACAACCCCAACGCGAGGGTGGCGTAGCAGCACCTGAGCGATCGCCGTCAATTCCGCCCGCGAATAGAGCGCACCGCTGGGATTCGCGCGTCTCCGATCCGCGCCTCAGTGGCGCGGTGCGGGCGCTAGCCGCGGCGTTCCGTTCGTCGCGGTAGGATCGTCCCTCGAGCACGCGCTATCCACATGCCCGGACGCGTGCCTTTGATTCGCCGGCCGCACGTGATATTGCACGCCGCCCCGGAGGGACCATCCCAAGATGAATGCAAAAGCCTCGGCGACCGCAGTCGCACAGTCCCGGCGTTCCAGCGATGCGGACCCGACGGTCATCTCACGCGCGCAGCACGACCGCATGGCAAACGCCATCCGGGCGCTGGCGATGGATGCGGTCGAGCAGGCGAAGTGCGGTCATCCCGGCCTGCCGATGGGAGCGGCCGACATCGCCACGGTGCTGTTCACGCGCTACCTGAAGTTTGACCCGGCTGCCCCCGACTGGCCCGACCGCGACCGCTTCGCGCTCTCGGCCGGGCATGGATCGATGCTGATCTATGCCGTGCTGCATCTCCTCGGCTACGAGCAAATGACCATCGAGGAGATCCGGCGCTTTCGTCAGCTCGGATCGCTCACGCCCGGACATCCCGAGAGCTTTGTCACGCCGGGTGTCGAGACCACCACCGGCCCGCTGGGCCAGGGGCTGGGCAACGCGGTCGGCATGGCCATCGCCGAGCGGCACCTCGCGGCCGAATTCGGCGATATCGTCGATCACCGCACCTATGTGCTCGTCTCCGATGGCGACCTGATGGAAGGTCTCAGCCAGGAGGCGATCGCACTTGCCGGCCATCTGCGACTGCACAAGCTGATCGTCCTGTTCGACGACAACGGCATCACCATCGATGGGCCGCTCTCGCTCGCCGATTCGGTCGACCAGGTGAAGCGGTTCGAGGCCGCCGGTTGGGCCGCCACCCGCGTCGACGGCCACGATCCGGAAGCGATCGCCGCCGCCATCGGAAAGGCCATGGGGGCAAATCGGCCGTCCCTGATCGCCTGCCGCACCACCATCGGGTTCGGCGCCCCGACCAAAGCCGGGACCGAGAAGTGTCACGGCGCCGCGCTCGGCGCCGACGAGATCGCCGGCGCGCGCACCCAGCTCGGCTGGAGCGAGCCGGCCTTTTCGGTTCCCGCCGACGTGCGCGAGCTCTGGCGCAGCGCCGGGGCGCGCGGCGCCGCGGTGCGCAGGACGTGGAGCGATCGTTTCCGGGCGCTGGCGCCAGACCGACGGGCCGAATTCGAACGGCGCATCGGCGGGAAACTTCCCGTCGACGAGCTCGCCGCCGCGGTGCGCGGCGTGAAGGAGAAGCTTGCGACCCAGCCGAAGGAGCTCGCGACGCGCGCCGCCTCGGAAATCGTTCTCGAAGCCCTGGTCCCGGTCTTGCCGGAGCTGGTCGGCGGCTCGGCCGATCTCACCGGCTCGAACAACACCAGGCCAAAAGGCATGACGGTGTTCTCGGCCGCCAATTACGGCGGGCGCTTCATCCATTATGGCGTGCGGGAGCATGGCATGGCGGCCGCCATGAACGGCATGGCGCTGCACGGCGGCATCATTCCCTACTCGGGAACCTTCCTGGTGTTCACCGATTATTGCCGCCCGGCCATTCGTCTCGCCGCGCTCATGGGGCAGCGCGTCGTCCATGTGATGACCCACGACTCGATCGGGCTCGGCGAGGACGGTCCTACCCACCAGCCGGTCGAGCATCTGGCCGCGTTGCGCGCGATGCCGAACCTGGCGGTCTTCCGCCCGTGCGATGCCGTCGAAACCGCCGAGTGCTGGCAGCTGGCGCTGGAGCGTGCCGATGGTCCGAGCATTCTGGCGCTGACGCGCCAGAACGTACCGCAACTCCGCCTCGGTCACGACGAGAGCAACCGCTGCGCCAGCGGGGCCTATGAGATCGTTCCGGCCGAGGGCGTCGCTGCCGTTTCGCTGTTCGCATCGGGCTCCGAGGTCTCGATCGCCATCGAGGCGCGAACATTCTTGCGCGAACGCGGGCTCTCGGCCCGGGTGGTCTCGGTGCCCTGCTTCGAGCTGTTCCTGGCGGCTCCCGCGGACGCGAGGCGCGCAACGATCGGTGACGCTCCGGTGAAGGTCGGAGTAGAGGCCGCCGTGCGCCAGGGCTGGGATCAGATCATCGGCAGCGACGGTGTCTTCGTCGGCATGAGCGGCTTCGGCGCAAGCGCACCCGCAAAGGACCTCTATCGCCATTTCGGCATCACGGCGGAAGCGGTGGCGCAAGCGGCTTTGCAGGCGCTCGGCCGGAGCTGACGCCCGCGCTCGTCTCGTCATCATGCGCTGAGAGGCTCAGTGCAGATGTGCGGCAATGCAAGCAACGGTAACCGACTCATGACGGGGGTACCGCGGCACGCTTTTTGCCGACCGGAGGAAGTTCAAACCCCATTGACGATTGTCATTTTTGCGGCGAAACCGCACGCGCGCATTGCGAGTTGATCTTATTCAGGGCATGACAGCGCATTCTCGCCGCTGGGCATCAAGGAGCCAACAATGTCGATCCGTGTCGCCATCAACGGCTTCGGCCGTATCGGCCGTCTCACGCTGCGCGCGATCGTCGAGGCCGACCGCAAGGACATCGAAGTCGTCGCCATCAACGATCTCGCTCCCGTCGAGACCAACGCCCATCTCCTTCGCTTCGACTCGGTGCATGGCCGTTTTCCCGGCGAGGTGAAGGTTCAAGGCGACTCCATCAACTGCGGCAACGGCGCCATCAAAGTGACGGCGATCAAGGACCCGACGCAACTGCCGTGGAAGGACCTCGGCGTCGACGTCACCATGGAGTGCACCGGGATCTTCACCGCGAAGGAAAAGGCCAAGGCGCATCTGCAGGCGGGAGCGAAGGGAGTGCTGGTCTCAGCGCCTTCCGACGGCGCCGATCTCACCGTGGTCTACGGGGTCAATCACGAGAAGCTGGCGAAGGAGCACAAGGTCGTCTCCAACGCCTCGTGCACGACGAATTGCCTTGCTCCGGTCGCCAAGGTGCTCAACGACGCCGTCGGCATCGAGAAAGGCTTCATGACCACCATCCACTCCTATACCAACGATCAACCCTCGCTCGATCAGGTGCACAAGGATCTCTATCGTGCGCGCGCCGCCGCGCTGAACATGATCCCGACCTCCACCGGCGCCGCCAAGGCGGTCGGGCTGGTGCTGCCCGAGCTCAACGGCAAGCTCGACGGCGTCGCCATCCGCGTGCCGACGCCGAACGTTTCGGTCGTGGACTTCAAGTTCGTGGCCAAGCGCGCGACGACGAAGGACGAGATCAACAGCGCCATCAAACGCGCGGCCGACCAGCAGCTCAAAGGGATCCTCGGCTATACCGAGCTGCCCAACGTTTCCCTTGACTTCAATCATGATCCGCACAGTTCCGTGTTCCACATGGATCAGACCAAGGTTCTGGACGGCACGCTGGTGCGGGTGATGTCCTGGTACGACAACGAATGGGGCTTCTCCAATCGCATGGCCGATACCGCCGTGGCGATGGGCAAGCTGGTGTGAGATCGAGGCAAATGACCGATATGCTGGAGTCCCTGACGTCCGGCATCGGCTATGAAGGCAGGCTTGTGTCCGAGTGACAGGCTGCCCGGCGACGCGCCCATGACTGGGTTCCGCACTCTCGACCAGGCCGACGTGCACGACAAGCGCGTGCTCCTGCGCGTCGATCTCAATGTGCCGGTGGAGAACGGGATCGTCACCGATGCGACTCGGATCGAGCGCGTCGCGCCCGGCATCACGGAGATTGCCGACAAGGGCGGCAAGGTCATCCTGCTGTCCCATTTCGGGCGGCCGAAGGGCCGCGATCCCAAATACTCGTTGAAGCCGGTTGCCGCCGAGGTGGCGCGCGTCGTCGGCCGTCCGGTTGCCTTCGCCGAGGACTGCATTGGCCCGAAAGCCGAGACGGCCGTCGCGGCGATGCGGACCGGCGACATTCTGTGTCTCGAGAACACCCGTTTCTACAAGGAAGAAGAGAAGAACGACGCGGGCTTCGTCGCCAAGCTCGCGGCGCTGGGGGACATCTACGTCAACGACGCCTTTTCGGCAGCACACCGGGCGCATGCAACCACCGAAGGCTTGGCGCACAAGCTGCCTGCCTACGCCGGGCGCGCCATGCAGGCGGAGCTCGAAGCACTCACGACGGCGCTGCAAGCGCCGGCACGGCCGCTCGCCGCGATCGTCGGCGGCGCCAAGGTCTCGACCAAGCTCGACCTGCTCGGCAATCTGATCACCAAGGTCGACTCGCTGATCATCGGCGGCGCCATGGCGAATACGTTTCTGCTCGCCCAGGGCACACCGGTCGGCAACTCGCTGGCCGAGCGGGAGCTCGCCGACGCGGCGCGCGACATCCTTGTCAAGGCCAAGGCGAAAGATTGCGACGTCGTGCTGCCGGTCGATGCGGTCGTGGCGCCGAGGCTCGAAGCGCACGCGCCGTCGCGCACGGTCGATGTGATCCAGGTCGGTTCGGACGACATGATTCTCGACATCGGGCCGCGCAGCGTGGAGCACGTGGTCTCCCTCCTGGCGCGGACCAAGACGCTGGTCTGGAACGGCCCCTTGGGGGCCTTCGAAGTCGAGCCGTTCGATACCGGGACGGTGGAAGTCGCCGAGGCTGCGGCCGAGCTGACGAGTGCCGGCAAGCTCGTCACGGTCGCCGGCGGCGGCGATACGGTCGCCGCTCTCAACGCCGCCGGGGTCACCGCGCGCTTGACCTATGTTTCGACTGCGGGCGGCGCCTTTCTCGAGTGGCTCGAAGGCAAGCCCCTGCCCGGCGTCGAGGTCCTTCGCGTGCGTTGATCCGCCTTTGCAACGGCGCTAAACGACGGCAGAATCGCTCCCCTGTGGGAAGAATTGGAAGGAGGCTCCCATGAACCTCATGGAACTCAACAAGGTCGCCGAGGCGATGGTCGCGCCGGGCCGCGGCATTCTCGCTGCCGACGAATCTTCCGGCACCATCAAGAAGCGGTTCGACCCGATCGGCGTCGTGTCGACTCCGGACACCCGCCGCGATTACCGCGAGCTCTTGTTCCGTTCGTCCGACGCGATGTCCAAGTACATCTCCGGCGTCATCCTTTACGATGAAACCATCCGCCAGAACGCCAAGGACGGAACGCCGCTGGTCAAGCTGATCGAACAAGCCGGGTCGCTGCCGGGCATCAAGGTCGATCGGGGGACGAAGCCCCTGCCCTTCTGTCCGGACGAGGTGATCACGGAGGGCCTCGACGGCCTGCGCGAGCGCCTCATCGACTATCGCGGCCTCGGCGCCAAGTTTGCCAAGTGGCGCGCCGTCATCGACATCGGCCCCGCCATCCCGACCTACACCTGCATCAAGGCCAACGCGCATGCGCTCGCGCGCTATGCCGCCCTGTGCCAGGAGGAAGATATCGTCCCGATCGTCGAGCCCGAGGTGCTGATGGACGGCGACCACGACATCGAGCGCTGCTACAGCGCCACCGAGTGGGTGCTCAAGACCGTCTTCGAGGAATTGTATTACCAGCGGGTCGCGCTCGAAGGCATGGTGCTGAAGCCCAACATGGTGGTGCCCGGCAAGAAGAGCGCAAAGCAGGCCTCGGTCGAGCAGGTCGCGGAGATGACCGCGCGGGTCCTGCGCGCGTGCGTTCCGGCGGCCGTGCCCGGCATCGCGTTTCTCTCCGGCGGCCAGTCGGACGAGGATGCGACGGCGCATCTGGACGCCATCAACAAGATCGGCGGCCTGCCGTGGAAGGTCACCTTCTCGTACGGCCGCGCCCTGCAGGCGGCCCCGCAGAAGGCCTGGTCGGGCAAGTCGGAGAACGTCGCCGCAGCCCAACGCGCCTTCTCGCACCGCGCCCGCATGAACGGCCTGGCCGCGCTCGGCCAATGGAAAGCCGATCTGGAAAAGAAGGCGGCGTGATCAGTTCACGTCGCCATTGCGGCGGGCAGACGATTCTGGGGCCGCCGCTTGGCCGGGCGCCTCCGCGAAAATGTGCGCGGTTTGGCGCGCATTTTCGTCAGCCCACTGGGGCCGCCTATAAGGTCAAAACGCAAAACCGATTTCCCTTTGGCCGCACGCGCGGTACAGGTGAGCATGACAGCACCCGCTCCGTAACGCATGGCCAACGCACCGCAGAAGCAATCGCCACGGCCCGCTCCGCGCCTTTACCTCGTCGCGCCTCGGGTGAACGATCCGGCCGATCTCGCGCAAAAATTCGACCGCATCCTCGGCACGGCCGACGTCGCGGCGGTGTTGCTGCGGCTGCCGCAAGACGGCGAGCGGGCGCTGATCGACTATGCGAAGATCATCGTCCCGGCGGTTCAGGCTAAAGGCGTGGCGCTCCTTCTCGACGGCCACGCCGAGCTCGTCGCGCGCGCCGGGGCGGACGGCGCGCATCTGACCGGTGTCGAGGCGCTCATCGAAGCGCTCGATACCCTCAAGCCGCAATGGATTGCCGGCGCCGGAGGCCTGCACACGCGACACGATGCCATGCTGGCAGGCGAGCGCGGTGCCGATTACGTCATGTTTGGTGAACCTGCCGCCCGCCGGCCGCCGTTCGCGGCCATCGTCGAGCGCGTTGCCTGGTGGGCCGAGCTGTTCGAGCTGCCTTGCGTCGCGTACGCCGAAGACCTTGACGAGGTGGCAACGCTTGCTGCAACAGGTGCAGATTTCGTGGCGCTGGGCGAATTCGTCTTTTCCGACTGGCAGGCCGCTTCCGCTATGATCAAGGCCGCCGCCGAGCGGCTCGCGCATGCCCCGGCGAATGGCCGCCCCGGACCTGAACCGGGGTCGGCGCAGGTTCACCGCCAACGACATGCGCCGAAGGAAGCCTAGGGCATGGACCGATTGCGACGGAACGGGACATGGCCCAGCCCCCCGGGACCGGTGAAATGATCGCGATGCTCAGATCGATCGTGCTGGTGAGTCTCGCAGCAGCACTGGTTTCCTCCGCTTTTGCCCAAGCACCGATCCAGATCACGCCGCCGGCGCAGGACGGCGCCCGCCCTGCCCAACCGGCCAGACCAAAGGTGCAACCCAAACCGCAAGCCCCCAAAGCGCCAGCTCCGAAAGCGCAGGCGCCCGCTGCCGCAGCCAAGTCGGCCCCGAAGTCGGCCCCGCCCACGCCCGCGGAGTCTCCACGGAATGACGACGAGGTGTGGCCGCCGCCCCCGGCGGCGACACCGTTTGCTCCTTCGCCGGCAGGGGTCCCTTCGAGCCCGTCATTGGTGGCGGCCTTCACGGCCTACCAGCGCGGCAACTATGTCACTGCGTTCGCCGAGGCAACGCGCCTCGCCGGTGACAACGGCGACCCCAAGGCGATGGCGCTGTTGGGCGAGCTTTACAGCAATGGCGCCGGCGTGCCGCAGGATTACAAGAAGGCCGCGGAATGGTTCGCCCTTGCCGCCGAGCGCGGCGATGCGGCCGCGAGCTTCGCGCTCGCCATGCTACATCTCGGTGGGCGGGGCGGTCCGCGCGACCTCAATGCCGCAGTCAAGCACCTGACCGATGCGGCGAAGCTCGGCCATCCCGCCGCCATTTACGACCTCGGGCTGCTTTATCTCGAGGGCCAGCAGTTCCCGCAAGACTTCGCGCGCGCGGCCGAACTGTTCCGGCGTGCCGCCGACGCCGGCGCGCCCGAAGCGCAATACGCGCTCGCGACGCTCTACAAGGAAGGGCGCGGCGTCCCGAAGGATGCGGCCGAGGCCGCGCGCCTCCTCGGCCTCGCCAGCCGCGCCGGCAACCTCGATGCCCAGGTGGAATACGCCATTGCCTTGTTCAACGGCATCGGCACCGCCAAGGACGAGAGCGCCGCAGCCGCGCTCATGCGCAAGGCGGCGAGCCGGGGCAGCCCGATCGCACAAAACAGGTTCGCGCGGATCGTCGCGGCCGGCCGCGGCATTGCGGCCAATCCGGTCGAGGCGGCAAAGTGGCACATCGTCGCCAAGGCCGCCGGCATCTCCGACACATGGCTCGACGAACTCGTGCAGAAGCTCACCCCGGCCGAGCGCGAAGCCGCCGAAAACGCCGCCAAGCCCTGGCTCGCCGCGATCCCGCAGTCGCGCTCCTGACCGCGCATCTCGTACGGGCGTCTGACCAACACCCGGATCTCACCGCAATCGCTCATGGAAACCCGATCCTGCGCGCGCCGGGATCGGTTTGCCGGACGAATGGCGGCCCCCTATACACGAGGCACATTCAGGCCTCCCCTTCCATGATCCGCTCCGCTCTCCTCAATGTGATGATGCAGGCCGCCCGCAAGGCCGCTCGCACGCTCAAGCGCGACTTCGGCGAAGTCGAGCACCTGCAGGTCTCGTTGAAAGGGCCGGCGAATTTCGTCACGGCCGCGGACCGCCGCGCCGAGGAGATCCTGCACGATGAGCTGACGAAGGCGCGTCCCGGCTATGGCTTCCTCGGCGAGGAAGGCGGGTCGCGCGACGGCGCCGACAAGACCCACCGGTGGATCGTCGATCCGCTGGACGGCACCTCCAATTTTCTCCACGGCATCCCGCAATTCGCCATTTCCATCGCGCTCGAGCGCGAGGGCACGATCGTGGCCGGGCTCATCTACAATCCCGCCAACGACGAGATGTTCACGGCCGAACGCGGCAAGGGCGCATTCCTCAACGACCAGCGCCTGCGCGTCGCGGCGCGCGGCCGCCTGATCGACGCCTTGATCGCCTGTGGATTGCCGCATCACGGCAAAGGCGATTTGGCGTTGTTCCGGCGCGAGTTCGCCGCCATACAGGACAAGGTCGCGGGGCTGCGCCGTTTCGGCGCCGCGACGCTTGATCTCGCCTGGGTTGCCGCCGGCCGCTTCGACGCCTATTGGGAACGCGACATTTCAGCTTGGGACATGGCCGCCGGCGTGCTTCTCGTGCGCGAGGCGGGCGGCTATGTCACGGATATCGACGGCGGCGAGACGATGTTCGCCAAAGGCCATATTCTCGCCGGCAATGAAACGATGCATCGTGAGCTCATGCGCCTGCTGCGGGCGGCGGCAACGGCGTGAACGTGTCGGTGTGTTCCCGCCGCGTCTGTGCCATATTGCGACGTGAAAACCGGTGCGGTGACGCTCCATGGCCCGCGATCTTGATCCCTTCAAACTGTCTTCGCCCCGGATCTACCTGATCCGCATGCTGGTTTTCCTGATCCTGTGCGCGCTTCTGGTGATCGTGCTCTATAAGCAGATCTGGGCGGCATTCCTCGCCAATCCCGGGCTCAACGCGCTGATCATCGGGGTGCTGCTCATCGGCATCGCGTTGTCGTTCCGCCAGGTGATCCGGCTCTACCCCGAAGTCAATTGGGTCAACGGGTTCAGGCTTGCCGATCCGGGCCTGGCGGTCGAACGCGCGCCGGTGCTGCTCGCCCCCATGGCGGCGATTCTCGGCGACCGCGCCGGACGCATGGCGATCTCGACGCCGATCATGCGTGGGATCCTCGATTCGATCGCCACCCGGCTCGACGAGGCGCGCGACATCGCGCGTTACATGACCGGGCTCCTGGTTTTTCTCGGGCTGCTCGGCACGTTCTGGGGCCTGATCGAAACGGTCGGTTCGGTCGGCAGCGTGATCAGCAAGCTGAGCGTGGGCGGCGATGCCGGCTCGGTCTTCGAGTCCCTAAAGGAGGGACTCGCCGCACCGCTCGGCGGAATGGGCATCTCGTTCTCGTCGTCCCTGTTCGGTCTCGCCGGCTCGCTGGTGCTCGGTTTTCTCGACCTGCAGATGAGCCAGGCGCAGAACCGGTTCTACACCGACCTGGAGGACTGGCTGTCGACCACGGTACGCGATCTCGGGGTCGACGCCGACGTCCGCGGCGCGCCTGCCGCGGTGCCTGCCAGCGCCGAGATCAGGGCGGCGATCGAGCGCCTCAAGGATGCCGTCGCCGATTCGGGGTCGAGCAAGGCGGCCACCGCCGCCATGGCCAATCTGGCTGAAGCGATTCAGGGCCTGGTGAAGCACATGCGCACCGAGCAACAGATGATCAGGGACTGGGCCGATGCGCAGGCCGAGCAGCAGCGCGAGATCAAGCAGCTGCTGGAGCGACTCGCCCGCGAGAACGTTCGCGAGAGGTGATCCATGGCCGTTGCCCGCTTCCGCCGCGACGCCGGACTGAACTACTGGCCGGGGTTCGTCGATGCCCTGTCGACGCTGCTCCTCGGCATCATTTTCCTCCTGACCGTGTTCGTGGTGGTGCAGTTCTTTCTCTCCCAGGAGGTGACCGGCAAGGACACGGCACTGAACCGGTTGAACGCGCAGATCGCGCAGCTCACCGAGATGCTGTCGATGGAGAAGACCGGCAAGGCGAGCCTCGAGGAGATGCTCGCCCAATTGCGGGCAAACCTGTCAGGCACAGAGGGCGAACGCGATCGCTTCAAAGGACTCTACGAGGGCCTGAGCGGCGGCGCCACCGCGGCGCAGGGTCAGCTCGGTGCGCTCAACAATCAGCTCGACGCAGAAAAGCGCGTCTCCACGCGCGCGCTCGCCCAGGTCGAGCTGCTCAATCAGCAGATCGCCGCGTTGCGCCGCCAGCTGGCCGCGCTCGAATCCGCGCTCGACGTCGCCGAGAAGCGCGACAAGGACGCGCAGACGCGCCTCGCCGACCTCGGGCAGCGGCTGAACATCGCCCTGGCGCAGCGGGTGCAGGAGCTCTCGCGTTATCGCTCCGAGTTCTTCGGGCGCCTGAGCGCGATCTTGAGCAATCGGCCGGATATTCGCGTTGTCGGGGATCGCTTCGTGTTCCAGTCGGAGGTGTTCTTCGACTCGGGCTCGGCGGTCATCCGGCCCGAGGGGTTGACCGAATTGGACAAGCTCGCCAGCGCCCTCATGGAGCTGGAAAAGCAGATCCCGAAAGAGCTCGCCTGGGTGCTGCGCATCGACGGCCATACCGACGTGCGGCCGATCGTCACCGCGCAGTATCCGTCGAACTGGGCCCTGTCCTCCGCCCGCGCCATCTCGGTCGTGCAGTACCTCATTGCCAAAGGCGTCTCGCCGCAGCGGCTTGTCGCGGCAGGCTTCGGCGAGTTCCAGCCGCTCGACAACGAGCGCACCGACGAGGCCTATCGCCGCAACCGCCGCATCGAGCTGAAGCTGACGGAGCGGTGAGCGGCACAAGGCTAGCGCTTCGCGCCTATCGTGCGACTGACGAGGACGCCGCCATCGCGCTGTGGCAGCGGACCTGGCAGCAGCACTATCCGCAGATCAACTTTGCCGCACGCGTTG
>JBJMSU010000219.1:0-19345 GCA_045801465.1 Xanthobacteraceae bacterium
GAGGCGATCGGGCTTGCGCTTCCGTATTCGGCCGGGGCGCCGGCCCCCTACGAATTGCGCGACAGGTTTTGCACCATCGCGGGCGAGAAGGTCATGGAGTTGATCGTCCAGCAAATCCGGCCGCGCGACATCGTCACGCGCAAGGCGCTGGAGAACGCGGCCGCGGTGGTCGCGGCCTCCGGCGGCTCGACCAACGCGGCGCTGCACCTGCCGGCGATCGCGCACGAGTGCGGGGTGGTGTTCGACTTGTTCGATGTGGCCGAAGTCTTCAAACGGACACCTTACGTCGCAGATTTGAAACCGGGCGGCCGTTATGTCGCCAAGGATTTATTCGAAGCTGGCGGCGTGCCGCTCCTCATGAAAACCTTGCTCGACCACGGCTACCTGCACGGCGACTGCATGACCGTTACCGGACGCACGATTGCCGAGAACATGCGCGCCGTGAAATGGAATCCCGACCAGGACGTCGTGCTTCCGGCCGACAAGCCGTTGTCGCCGACCGGCGGCGTCGTCGGCTTGAAAGGTAATCTCGCGCCGGAAGGTGCGATCGTGAAGATTGCCGGCCTGGAGAACCTCAAGTTCACCGGGCCGGCGCGCTGCTTCGACTGCGAAGAGGACGCGTTCGAGGCGGTGAAGAACCGGACCTATCGGGAAGGCGAGGTCCTGGTCATCCGCTACGAGGGACCGAAGGGCGGTCCGGGCATGCGCGAGATGCTGGCCACCACGGCCGCTCTGTATGGCCAGGGCATGGGGTCGAAGGTGGCGCTGATCACCGACGGCCGCTTCTCCGGCGCGACGCGCGGCTTCTGCGTCGGCCATGTCGGACCGGAAGCCGCAATCGGCGGGCCGATCGCGCTCCTGAAAGACGGCGACGTCATCAGCCTCGATGCCGAGGCGGGGACGATGAGTGTTCAGCTTTCGGACGACGAATTGACCCGCCGCAAGGCGCAATGGAAGGCGCCGGAGGAGGCGTTCGGTTCGGGTTATTTGTGGAAGTACGCCCGACAGGTCGGTCCGGCGGTAGCGGGCGCCGTCACCCATCCGGGCGCGCTGGCGGAAAAGCAGTGCTATGCGGACATCTAACGAGCTGGCACGCATCATCGTGATCGGCCTCGGCTTGGGCTTAAGCCCCGCCGTGGCGCTCGATGGCACACCGAGCGACGGGCCGGCTCCGGTCAGTATCGACCGCGTCACGGTTCCTCCCGGCGCGCCTGCCGTCAACATCGAACGTTTGCCGCCGGCAGCCGCGCCGGGTCGGCCAAGCCCAGCCCTTGCCGCTCCCTCGCGCAGTCTCGATATTCCGCGTCCTCCGGGATCGGTGGCGGGCGCGGCCGCGGGGGGCCGCGCACCGGTGCTGACTCCCGTCGAAGCGTTCCGATCCGGCGCCCAGGCCTTGCGCGCGGGCGAGAAGGCGAAAGCCGTGACGTCGCTGCAATACGCCGCCGAGCAGGGTCACGCGCTCGCCCAATGGAAGCTCGGGCGCATGTATGCGGAAGGCGACGGCGTGGAGCGCAGCGATGTGCGCGCCTTCGAGTACTTCCGCCGCATTGCCGATGCCTACGCCGATGACAGCCCGGGCACGCCGCAGGCCCGTTTCGTGGCCAATGCCTTTGTGGCCCTCGGTCATTACTATCTCGACGGGATCCCCGACTCGGCCGTCAAGGCGGACCCGGTGCGCGCCCACGAGATGTTCTCGTACGCGGCCTCCTATTTCGGCGATCCCGACGCGCAGTACTATCTGGCCAGGCTCTATCTCGACGGCAAGGGCACGTCACGCGATGCGCGCCAAGCCGCGCGCTGGCTCAGCCTCGCCGCCAACAAGGGCCAGCATCAGGCGCAGGCGCTGCTCGGCCGCATGCTGTTCAAGGGCGAGGCCGTCCCGCGGCAGAGCGCACGTGGACTGATGTGGCTCACGCTGGCTCGCGACAGCGCCACAGCCGACGAGGCATGGATCGCCGACCTCTACGACTCCGCCTTCAGGCAAGCCACCGACGAGGAGCGCGCCGTGGCGCTGGTCATGCTCGAGCGTTGGATCAAAGGCCGCCGCGACTGACCTTGTTGCGTCAGGCGGGCAAATGCGCCTGGTGCAACGCTGATCGGTGGGCGAGCCGCCTCACCGCGCCTCGAGGTCGAGCTCCACTACCACCGGGACATGATCGGACGGCCGCTCCCAGCCGCGCACGTGCTTGTCGATTCCGGCCCCCACCAAGCGGTCCGCCGCCTGCGGCGAGAGCAGCACGTGATCGATGCGCAGCCCCCGGTTCCGCTGCCACGCGCCGGCCTGATAATCCCAGAACGAAAACAGACCCGGCGCGTCGCTCACGGCGCGGATCGCATCGATGAGACCGAGGTTGGTCAGCGACCGGAACTTGGCGCGCGTCTCCGGCTTGAACAGCGCGTCGCCGACCCAGGCCGCCGGCTCATAGACGTCCGCGTCGTCGGGAATGACATTGTAGTCCCCGGCGAGCACCAGCGGCTCTTCCAGGCTTATCCGCCCCCGCGCATAGCCGAGCAGGCGTTCCATCCACCGCAGCTTGAAGCCGTATTTGTCGCTGTCGGGCGGATTGCCGTTGGGCAGGTAGAGCGAGGCGACACGCAACACGCCGGTCCTGGTCGACACCACCGCTTCGAGAAAACGGGCGTGATCGTCGGCGCTGTCGCCGGGAAGCCGGGGCGTTATCTCGTCGAACGGAAGCTTCGACAGGATGGCGACGCCATTGAAGGTTTTTTGACCATGGATCGCTAGATTGTACCCGAGCGCCTCCAGAGGCTCGCGCGGAAACCCGTCGTCGACGCACTTGGTCTCCTGAAGGCAAACGATATCCGGCTGTCGGGCGTTGAGCCAGACGACCAGGTTGTCGAGCCGCTGCTTGATCGAATTGACGTTCCAGGTGGCGACGAGCATGAGGATCAAAATTTCGCGCGGGCGGACCATGCCCGATCGTGGCGAGCAGGGAAAGAGGCGGAATTCGACCGCCGATGCGGGGTTTTCCGACGGGCAAGGGTATAGGGGATATGCCGAGGATGTGATGATGGGCAACGGTGCGGCGTTATGGTAGGAGTCACTTGGGAGCGCTGGGGCATTATAGGGGCCAGAGCCAGGAAGGAAGCCCAGGGCAGGGCGACGGAGCCTGGGCCGTCGGCACCACGATGAAGAAGCAAACTTGGGTCTTGTGGGGGATCATCCTTGCCGGCCTGGCGGCCGCCGCATGGGTGACGAAGCCCCATTGGGCTCCCGATGGCGCCGTCGCCCAGGCGCCGCGCGGGCAGCAGAGCGCGCCGCGGGCCGTTCCGGTCGAGGTCGCCACGGCGGTCAAGAAATCGGTGCCGGTGCGCATCGAAGCGCTCGGAACCGTCACCCCGATCGCCAACGTGGCGATCAAGTCGCGCCTGGAAACCGACATCGTCGCGGTTCATTTTGCCGACGGCGCGCTGGTCAACGAGGGCGACGTCCTGTTCACCCTCGACAACCGTACTCTGCAGGCACAGATCCGCCAGGCCGAAGGCATTCTCGCGCGCGACAAGGCGCAACTGGAAGCCGCCGAGCGCGATATCAGGCGCTACACCGAACTGGTGGCGAAAAACGCCACGCCCATCACCAATCTCGACAACGCCAAGACCCAGGCCGATACGGCGCGTGCCAACATCAAGGCGGACGAAGCCGCGCTCGAGAATCTCAACGTGCAGCTGAGCTACACCACGATCCGGGCGCCGATCTCGGGCCGCATCAGCGCGGCAATGGTGAAGGCCGGCAATTTCGTGCGGCCGAGCGACGTCGCGCCGCTCGCCACCATCAACCAGATCGCACCCATCTACGTCTCGTTCGGGCTGCCGCAGCGCATCCTGCCCGAGGTGCGCGACGCCATGGCGGAATCCAATGCCGCCGTCGAGGCGATCGTGCCCGGCGAAAACAGGCGCGCCACCGGCCGGCTGACCATGATCGAGAATGCGGTCGAGTCGGCGACCGGCATGGTGACGCTGCGCGCGACGATGGACAACAAGAACGAGCTCCTGTGGCCGGGGACGCTCGTCACCGCCCAGTTGACGCTCCGCGTCGAGCAGGCTGTCACCATCCCGAACGTCGCCGTTCAGGTCGGACAATCCGCCAACTTCGTCTATGTTATCCAGGACGGCGTTGCGTCCGTCCGTCCCGTCAAGGTGGCGCGCACGCTCGACAGCGAGGCGGTCATCGCGAGCGGGCTGGAGGACGCCGAGGTCGTGGTCACCGACGGACAATTGCTGCTGACCAATGGCTCGAGGGTGGCCGTGCGCGAGCCCAAGGCAGGAACCTGAACAGCGATGAGCCTGTCCGAACTGTGCATTCGCAGGCCCGTCATGACGACGCTCGTTACCGCGTCGATCATCGTGTTCGGCGCCTTCGCCTACCGGTTATTGCCGGTCGCCGCGCTGCCCAAGGTCGATTTCCCCACCATCCAGGTGACCGCCCAGCTTCCCGGAGCCAGCCCGGAAACCATGGCCGCCTCGGTCGCCGCCCCGATCGAACGGCAATTGTCGACGATCGCCGGCATCTCGTCGATGACGTCGTCGTCATCGCTTGGCAACACCTCGATCACCATCCAGTTCGATTTGAACCGCGACATCGACGGCGCCGCCCTCGACGTGCAAACGGCGTTGACCATCGCGCAGCGACGGCTACCGGTGGAAATGACCACCCCGCCGAGCTTCCGCAAAGTCAATCCGGGCGATTTCCCGGTCCTGTTCATCTCCATCATCTCGCCGACGCTGCCGCTGTCTACCGTGCACGAATACGGCGACACCATCGCGCAGCAGATCTCGCAGCTTCCGGGGATCGCCCAGGTCCTGGTCTATGGCGCGCAGAAGTTCGCGGTGCGGGTCCAGGTCGACCCGATTGCAGCCGCCGCACGCAACATTTCCCTCGACGATGTGCGCAACGCCGTCGCCAAGACCAATTCCAACGTTCCGGTGGGCACGCTGTCCGGGCCGACCCAGAACGTGACGTTGCAGGCCACCGCCGCCATCGAACGCGCGGCCGATTACCGTCACGTCGTGGTGGCGTGGCGCAACGGCATGCCGATCAAGCTGCAGGATATCGCCCGCGTCATCGACAGCGTCGAGAACGACAAGGTCGCGAGCTGGTTCAACGGCGATCGCGCCATCGTGCTGGCGATTCAGCGCCAGCCCGACGCCAATACGGTCGAGGTGGTGGACTCCGTGCGCGACAAGCTGCCGAGCTTCCGCGCTCAGATTCCGGCATCGATCCGCATGCAAGTCATGCTGGACCGCTCGGTCTTGATCCGCCAGTCGGTGGTGGACGTCCAGGAGACATTGGGGATCGCCATCGCGCTCGTCATCCTGGTGATCTTCCTGTTCCTGCGCTCGGCCGCGGCAACGCTGATCCCGGCGCTGGCGGTGCCGATATCGCTGATCGGCACCTGCGCGGCGATGTACGCGTTCGGATTCTCCATCAACAACATGACGCTTCTGGCGCTGACCCTGTCGGTCGGCTTTGTCGTCGACGACGCGATCGTCATGCTGGAAAACATCATGCGCCACATCGAGGGCGGGATGCGGCCGTTCGAAGCCGCCTTGAAGGGCGCGCGCGAGATCGGCTTCACCATCATTTCGATCACGTTCTCGCTCATTGCGGTGTTCATTCCCGTCCTGCTCATGGGCGGCGTCGTCGGCCGCGTGTTCCGGGAATTCGCGGTGTCGATCTCTGTCGCCATCGTGGTGTCGGGGTTCGTGTCGCTGACGCTCACGCCGATGCTGTGCGCGCGCGTGCTGCGCAGTCACCGTCCGGGCGAAAAGAAGCAGATGTGGCTGCTGCGCGCCTTCGAGGCGACGTTCAATGGTTGGCTGCGCGCCTACGAGTGGAGCCTCGACCGGGTGCTGAAGGCAAAGTTCGTGATGCTGCTCGTCACGTTCGCCACGATCGGCGGCACGGTTTATCTCTATCTCGCCATTCCCAAAGGCTTCTTTCCCACCGAGGACACCGGTCTGCTCATCGGCGTGACCGAGGGCGCGACCGACATCTCGTTTCAGGCGATGGTCGAGCACCAGGCCAAGGTGGCGGCGATTGTTCGTTCCGACAAGGCGGTCGATTACGTCAATTCAACGGTCGGCGTCGGCGGTCCCAACCCCACGACCAATTATGGCCGCATGTTCATTGCACTCAAGCCGAAGTCCGAGCGCCAGGAGACGTCGAGCCAGATCATTCAGCGCCTGCGCCGCGCCACCAACGTCGTGCCCGGCATGGCCGCCTATTTCCAGAATATCCAGAACATCAATATCGGCGGCCGCATTTCCAAGAGCCAGTATCAATATACGTTGCAATCGAGCGACGCCGAAGCGCTCTACCGCATCGCGCCGGACCTGCGCGACAAGATCGCAAAGTTCGACGGGGTGCAGGACGTCACCACCGATCTCTATATCAAGAATCCGCAGATGACGATCGAGATCGACCGCGAGAAGGCGGCGATCTACGGCATCACGGTCGATCAGATCCGCCAGGAGCTGTTCAATGCCTTCGGCAGCCGGCAGGTGGCGACGATCTACACGCAATCCAACGATTATCAGGTGATCCTCGAAAGCCTGCCCGAGTTCCAGGCCGACCCGTCCGGCCTGTCCAAGATTTACCTCAAGACCAACGTGACCGCCGGCGGCAGCGGAGCGGGAACGGCCCCCGCCACGGCGGGCGGCGGCATCAGCGGCGTCGGGACGCTGCAGGGACCGGTCGTGCCGCTCTCGGCGGTGACGAAGTTCGTCCCGAGCGTCGGACCTCTTCAGGTCAATCACCAGGGCCAGCAGCCGGCGGTGACCATCTCATTCAATCTGGCACCGGGCCACTCGCTGGGGCAGGCGGTGGATGCCATCCAGAGGCTCGAGCGCGACGCGCGTCTGCCGCCGACCATCACCACCGGATTCCAGGGCACCGCGCAGGTGTTTCAGGACTCTCTGAAGGGTCAATGGGTCCTGCTTCTCGCCGCCATCTTCGCGGCTTACGTCATTCTCGGCATCCTGTACGAGAGCTTCATCCACCCGATCACGATCATTTCCGGCCTGCCCTCGGCCGGCATCGGCGCCCTGGTGACGCTGATGTTCTTCTCGATGGAACTGAGCGTCATCGCCATGATCGGCATCGTCATGCTGGTCGGCATCGTCAAGAAGAACGCCATCATGATGGTGGATTTCGCCATCGAGCGGCGCCGCGTCGGCATCGGCGCCGAGGCGGCGATCCGCGAGGCCGCGCTGCTGCGCTTCCGGCCGATCATGATGACCACCTTCGCGGCGATCTTCGGCAGCCTGCCGATCGCGCTCGGCACCGGCGCCGGCGCCGAGCTGCGTCAACCGCTCGGCGTCGCCGTGGTCGGCGGCCTGTGCCTGTCGCAGCTGCTCACGCTGTTCATCACGCCGGTGATCTACCTCTATCTCGACCGCATCGACCGCCGCCTGCGCCGCACCCTCGAGCCGCAGGTGGAGGAGGTTGCCGAGGTCGAGAAGCCGCGCGCGATTGCGGCGGAGTGACTTGTAGGGTGGGCAAAGGCGCGCGATTTCGGCCTGTCATGGTGGGCGAGCGATCGTCACAACGATCGCGAGGGAAATTCGTGATCGCGCCGTCCCTCGCTGCTGTGGCGGCTCGCCCACCAGCAGTGCTGCAGCAGGCGAATTTGCCCGCCCTATAACGTTGTCACACCGTAAAACTGGTGCCGCAGCCGCACGAGGCGGTGGCTTTCGGATTGTTGATGCGGAACGAGGCGCCGATCAGGTCGTCGACGAAATCGATCTCCGCCCCCGCCATGTAATTGAGCGACACAGGATCGATCAGCACGGTCGCGCCGTCCTGCGCAATGACGACGTCGTCGTCGGCTTTGCTGCGATCGATGTCGAACTTGTATTGGAAGCCCGAGCAGCCGCCGCCTTCCACGCTGACGCGCAACATCGCGCCGGCGGATTCCCCCTTGAGGATCTCGCCGATCCGGCGTGCCGCGCGGGCGCTGACCGTGACGTTCATAAACCCCTCCTCGGGACTCGTCGCATCCAGCCGGGGCTCGGAACAGCCTCGCCCACGTGGACAGGACACCTCCGAATAGGTAAGTGCGCAGGGGCTTGAGGTCAACGAGCGGCGGACCCGATGGCGGTGGAGGCCGGCACAGCGCGCGCCCCCTATGCGGCGGATCCGCGCGCCACCCGCGGCCGCCTGGTTCCCGAGCCGGAGAGCCCGAGCCGTAATGCGTTCCGCCGCGACTGCGACCGCATCATCCATTCGACCGCGTTCCGCCGGCTCAAGCACAAGACGCAAGTCTTCGTCTTCCACGAGGGCGATCACTACCGCACGCGCCTCACTCACACGCTCGAGGTGCAACAGATCGCCCGGGCGCTGGCGCGCGCGCTCGGTCTCGACGAGGACCTCGCAGAGGCGCTGGCACTCGCCCACGACCTCGGCCACCCCCCGTTCGGTCATGCCGGCGAGAGGGCGCTCGACGGTTGCCTCGCCGCCTATGGCGGGTTCGATCACAACGCCCAGACGCTCCGCGTGGTGACCTTGATCGAGCGACGCTATGCCGAATTCGACGGCCTCAATCTGTCCTGGGAAACGCTCGAAGGCATCGTCAAGCATAACGGGCCGCTCACCGATCGCGCCGGCCATGCTGTCGGGCGCTATCGCGAGCACGGCGTCCCTCTCGCGATCGAGCTCTACAGCCGGCAGCACGAGCTCGAATTGTGGAACCACGCCAGCGCCGAAGCGCAGGTGGCGGCGATCGCCGACGACATCGCCTATGACACCCATGACACCGACGATGGTCTCAGAGCCGAACTGTTCGCCCTCGATGACGTGGCGGAGGTGCCGTTGTTCGGCAGCGTGCTTGGCGAAATCAGGACGAGGTATCCCGCGCTGGAGACGCCGCGCCTCGTGCATGAGCTGATCCGTCGTGTCATCACCCGGATGATCGAGGACGCGATCGCCGAATCGAGAGCGCGGCTCGCCAAGCTCAGCCCCGGCTCGGTCGAAGAGGTGCGGGCGGCGGGCGTCCCGGTGATCGGTTTTTCGCCCGCCATGGCGGCGGCCGATGCGGCGATCAAAGGTTTTCTCACCCCGCGCATGTACCGGCATCCGCGCATTGCGCGCATCATGAATGACGCCGAAGCCGTCGTGCACGACCTGTTTTCTATGTTCGCGCGCGAGCCTGAAGCCATGCCGCCGGAATGGGCGCAGGGTCTGGAAGCCGGCGACGCGGGCGGACGGGCGCGCCGGATCGCCGATTTCATCGCTGGCATGACGGACCGTTACGCGCTCGTCGAGCACGCCCGCCACTTTGACTCGACTCCCGAATTAAGTTAGGCCGCGCCGCACCGTAGGGTGGGCAAATTCGCCTGTTGTGGTGTTGGTTGGTGGGCAACGGCGCGATCGCGAATTTGCCCACCGTGCAGCGTCGCGATCACGCGCCGTTGCCCACCCTACGCGCCGCTTCCCGAGTCCGCGCACGTTCATGGCCAGCACTGTTCGAGCGAACAATATCTTTGCCACCGTGCTCGCGCGCGTGCACGCCGCCACCGACGCATTGGTCGCGGCCGGGGCCCTGCCGGCCGGCATCGACCGGTCGCGCATTCTTGTCGAGCCGCCGCGCGAGGCCGCGCACGGCGACATGGCCACCAATGCCGCCATGGTGCTGGCCAAGGATGCCGGCAAGAAGCCGCGCGATCTTGCCGACGCGATCACGCGTGAGCTTGCGTCCGACCCGCTTCTCGCCAAGGTCGAGATCGCCGGGCCAGGTTTCATCAACCTCACCCTGAACAAGACCGTGTGGGTCGACGCCTTGCGCGCGGCGATCGAGGCCGGCGCCGCTTTCGGCCGCAGTGATCTCGGTCGCGGCGAGAAGGTGAACGTGGAATATGTCTCGGCCAATCCGACCGGACCGATGCATGTCGGCCACGGTCGCGGTGCCGTATTCGGCGATGCGCTTGCCAATCTCCTGGCTTTCGCCGGATACGACGTCACCCGCGAGTACTACATCAACGATGCCGGCGCCCAGGTGGACGTTCTCGCACGCTCGGCCTACCTGCGCTACCGGGAAGCCCGCGGCGAAGAGATTGGACCGATCCCGGAGGGCCTCTATCCAGGCGACTATCTAAAGCCGGTTGGCGCAGCGCTCGCTGCGGCGCATGGCGAAGCATTGAAGCGCATGCCGGAGGCGCAGTGGCTTCCGATCGTGCGCGACAAGACCATCGAGATAATGATGGCGCAGATCCGCGACGACCTTGCCGCCCTTAACGTGAAGCACGACGTGTTCTTTTCCGAGCGCGCGCTCGCCGAGGGGAAGGGAAGCGCGGTGGAAGCCACAATCGCGGAGCTGCGCGCCAAGGGACTGATCTATCAGGGACGCCTGCCGCCGCCGAAAGGCCAGCCGGTTGAGGACTGGGAGGATCGCGAGCAGACGTTGTTCCGCGCCACCGACTTCGGCGACGACGTCGACCGCCCGTTGCGGAAATCGGACGGCAGCTACACCTATTTCGCCTCCGACATCGCCTATCATCGTTCCAAGTTCGAGCGCGGCTTCCGCCACATGATCGACGTGTGGGGCGCCGACCACGGCGGCTATATCAAGCGCGTGCAGGCGGCGGTCCGGGCGGTCACGGGCGGGGTGGGCGACCTTGACGTGAAGATCGTCCAGCTGGTCCGATTGTTGCGCGCCGGCGAGCCGGTGAAGATGTCGAAGCGCGCCGGCGAGTTCGTCACCCTGCGCGAGGTGGTCGACGAGGTCGGCCGCGACGCCGTGCGCTTCATGATGCTCTACCGCAAGAACGACGCGGTGCTCGATTTCGACCTCGCCAAGGTGATCGAGCAGTCGCGCGAAAACCCGGTGTTCTATGTTCAATACGGGCACGCCCGGGGGAAATCGGTGTTCCGCAATGCCCGCGAGGTCATTCCGGCGCTACCCGATGAGGATCGCGCGCGCGCGGCTTTCCTGGCCGAGGCGCCGCTCGAGCGGCTCCAGGACCCCGATGAAATCGGCCTGATGAAGAAGATCGGGGCCTATCCGCGCGTTCTCGAGGCCGCCGCCGCCGCCCATGAGCCGCACCGGGTCGCGTTTTACCTCTATGAGCTGGCCAGCCAGTTCCATGCGCTATGGACGCGCGGAAAAGACGTGCCATATTTACGCTTCATTATCTTTGATGATCCACAAATAACCATGGCGCGCCTTGCACTTGTCCAAGGTGTTGTGACCGTTATCGCATCCGGGCTCAGTTTGCTCGGGGTCGATGCGCCTGAGGAAATGAGGTGATCCTGCTCGGAGGGTGGTTGACGCGACAGGTCGCGTCAACGGATGCTGACAACCACGCCGAGCGTCCTCTAAACCGGTGATAGTATATGAGTATGGCACGAGATGGCAACTTTCGACCGCGGCGCGACGAGCCGCATGGCGATTCCGCGCCCACCACGGGTGGGCGCGGCAATGACCCGTTGGCCGAACTGGCTCGGCTGATCGGCCAAGACGATCCCCTTGCCGCGGTGGGACGCCAGGGCCGCGGCTCGTCCCGCGCGAGTACCGCCGAGCCGCGCGACCACGACCCGCAAGATGCACGGGAATGGGCCGCCCATCAGACCGAGGACGGACCCGGCCAGCATGGTCGATCGGCACGCGCTGACTCCGCCGACGATCCCCACCATTATGACGCGGGAGGCTATCAAGGCTCCCAGTACCAGGACGACCGCGGCTACGAAACCGGTGAGTCTCAAGGAGCTTACGCGTCCGGGGCGTATTATGATGACGGCCAAGCCGCCTATGGCGATGAAGGCTACGACGAACCCCACCCGGAGAAGCGCCGTGGCGGCATCATGACCATCGCTGCCGTGGTCGGGGTGGCGGTGATTGCGACCGTAGGAATATTCGGGTACCGGGGATGGACCAGCCCGTCCACGACCGGCGGTGACCCCCCGGTGATCAAGGCGGAGCAGGCGCCGACCAAAGTCATCCCGGCGGCACCGAGCACCGATAGCCAGCCAAGCAAGCTGGCTTATGATCGGATCGGCGATCGCGGCGGCGAGCGGGTCGTCCCGCGCGAAGAGCAGCCGATCGACCCGCGTAGCGCGGTTCGCATGCCCGCACCCAGTAGCTCCGGGGCGCCCATTTCCACCGGCTCGGTCCTTCCGCCGTTGCCGGCGCAGGCCCAGTCGCCCGCCATGACGGGCGCCGAGCCCAAGAAGGTGAAAACCGAGACGATCCGGCCGAATCAGAACGCCGCCCCGGCAACCGCGCCAGCCAACCCGCCGCAGCGTATCGCCAATGTGGCGCCGCCTGCGCCTGCGCCTTCGACCCGTTCGATTGCCCCCACGGCACCCGCGACCTCGACGCCAGCCACGCCGTCCCCTCCGCAGCGCACTGCGATGGCTCCAGAAGCGACCGGCGGCTACGTGGTGCAAGTTGCCTCCCAGCGCAGCGAATCTGATGCTCAGGCCTCGTTCCGGGCACTGCAACAAAAGTATCCGAGCGTGCTGGGGAGCCACCAGGTCATGGTGCGGCGCGCGGACCTCGGCGATAAGGGCGTCTACTACCGGGCTCAGGTCGGGCCGTTCGCCACCGCCGAGGAGGCGTCGGAGATGTGCACGAGCCTCAAGAGCGCCGGCGGGCAGTGCATCGTGCAGCGCAACTGATCACAGGGTGTCATGGCCGGGCTCGTCCCGGCCACCTCGTTTGCATTGGCATCGGTTGAGGCCGGATACCCGGCACAAGGCCGCACAAGGCCGGGCATGACGACCAGTCTGCAGTTGACCCTTTCGGCGGGCGCGGGCTAATCCGCGCCCATGAATCGTGCCTTTATTACCGGCTTGGCCGGGCCCACGCTGACCTCGCAGGAGCGGGCGTTTCTGCGCGAGGCCGAGCCGTGGGGGCTGATCCTTTTCAAGCGCAACATCCAAGCTCCGGATCAGGTCTCGCGGCTGATCGCGGAGGCGCGCGAGGCGGTTGGGCATCACATCCCGGTCCTCGTCGACCAGGAAGGTGGACGGGTGCAGCGCCTGGGCCCACCGCAATGGCCGGCGTATCCGCCGGGCGCCGCCTATGGCCGGCTTTACGATGAAGACCGCGCCTGCGGATTGAGCGCTGCTCGCCTCGGCGCGCGACTAATGGCGGCCGATCTCCACCGGCTCGGGATCGATGTCGATTGCCTGCCGTTGGGCGACGTGCCGGTGGCCGGCGCGGATCGCGTGATCGGCGACCGCGCCTATGGGGAGACACCGGCCAAGGTGTCCGTCATCGCGGCTGCGTTGGCGGACGGTTTGATGGCGGGAGGCGTGCTGCCGGTCGTCAAGCATCTGCCCGGGCACGGCCGGGCGACCGCCGACAGCCACGAAAAGCTGCCCGTCGTCGCAACCGACCGCGGCCTGCTCGAAGCCACGGATTTCCAGGCCTTCCGCCCCCTCAAGGACTTGCCCCTGGGGATGACTGCCCACGTGGTATTCACGGACCTCGATCCGAGCGCGCCGGCAACCACTTCGCCGATTATGATTGGCCAAGTGATTCGCGAGTCCATCGGGTTTTGCGGCGTACTGATGAGCGACGACATTTCCATGGGAGCGCTGACCGGCACGATCGGCGGGCGCACGCGTGCGGCCATCGCGGCCGGCTGCGATCTCGTGCTCCATTGCAACGGCCGCTTCGAGGAAATGCTCGCCGTGGCCGAAGAGTCTCCGTTGCTCGACGGTGCCGCCGCGCGGCGCACGGCGGCGGCTATTGCGGCGCGGCGTTCGCCGACCGAGATCGACGAAGCTGCGGCGCGCGCTGAATTTTCCGCCCTGATGACGCGGGCAGGGACCGGTGCGCGGATGGCCGTGTCATGAGCGCCGAGCTTCCCTTTGCCACGGATGCCATGGGCGAGCGCGGCGCCGACGAGCCGGCGCTGATCGTCGATGTCGAAGGGTTCGAGGGGCCGCTCGATCTCCTCTTGACCCTGGCGCGCCAGCAGAAAGTCGATCTCGCCAAGATCTCGATTCTTGCGCTGGCGGATCAATATCTCACCTTCATCGAACAGGCGCGCCGGCTGCGGCTGGAGCTCGCGGCCGACTACCTCGTGATGGCGGCGTGGCTCGCCTATCTCAAATCGCGCCTGCTGCTGCCGGAAACGGACGAAAGCCCGGGTCCCACCGCGGAGGATATGGCCGCCTCGCTCGCCTTCCGGCTCAAGCGGCTCGAAGCGTTTCGCGCCGTGGCGGAGGAGCTGATGGGGCGCCCGCAGCTCGACCGCGACGTCTTCGCGCGCGGGAGGCCGGAACCGATCGTCGACATCAAGCACCCGCAATGGAGCGCGACCCTCTACGACCTCCTGTCCGCCTATGCGGTGCAGCGCCAGAAGCACGCGCTCGCCCGCGTGCAGGTTCCGCACCGCACGGTATGGTCGCTGGCCGACGCGCGCGTCGCGCTCGAGCGATTGATCGGAGGGGCCAGCGACTGGGCGCGGCTCGACGAATACCTGATCGCCTATGTGGTCGAGCCGGCGCAGCGCGCGACCGCAATGGCCTCGAGCTTCGCGGCGAGTCTGGAGCTCGTGCGTGAAGGTCTCCTCGAGGTCCATCAGCACGCCGCATTTGCGCCGCTCTATGTGCGCAAGCGCGCAGCCGCCAGTGGATCCGGCAACGATGCGAGCAGCGCCACGGCGCCGACCGCAGCAGATGAAGGATAGAAGCATGCCCCGTTTGGCCGCGCGCCGCGCGATGAGTGACGAGCCCGCGATCACGGCTGAGCCTCGTGCCGAGCATTTGCGCCTTCTCGAGGCGCTGCTGTTTGCCTCGGCCGAGCCGCTCGACGCGGCAACGCTCGCCGCGCGTCTGCCCGACGATGTGGATATGACCGCCGTATTGGCGCGGCTCAAGGAGGATTATTCCGCGCGCGGCGTCAATCTGGTGAACGTCGCCGGCAAGTGGACTTTCCGCACCGCCAACGATCTCGCCTGGCTGCTGTCGCGCGAGGCGGTCGAGACGCGCAAGCTGTCGCGCGCCGCCCTGGAGACGCTTGCCATCGTCGCCTATCACCAGCCGGTGACCCGCGCCGAGATCGAGGACATTCGCGGCGTGACGACCTCCAAGGGCACGCTTGACGTGCTGCTCGAAACCGGCTGGATTCGCCCGCGCGGCCGGCGCAAGACTCCGGGCCGGCCGATCACCTTCGGCACCACCGAGGCGTTCCTCACCCATTTCGGCCTCGAGGCGCTCACCGATCTGCCGGGTCTCGACGAGCTCAAGGGAGCGGGTCTGCTCGACGGGCGCTTGCCGTCGGGCTTCACGGTGCCGGTGCCTTCGGACGAACCAGGCCTGCGCGAAGACGAGGACCCGCTCGAAGAAGGCGATCTCGATCTCGGGCTCGCCCCGCCGGCGTCGCGGGTCGACGAGGAGTGAGCATTGCCCGATCGCGAAGCGGGTGCTTCCCGCTGGTTGCGACATCGCGGCCACCGCGGCCGGACACCCGCAACCATCGCGGCGCGGCTTACCTACGACGAGGTCGGTCATCGCTACGGCGAGGTTGAAGCGGTCAAGGGCTTTAGCCTGGACGTAGCTCCCGGCGAGATCGTCGTCCTGATCGGCCATTCGGGTTGCGGCAAGACCACCGCGCTTCGCCTTGCCGCCGGGGTCGCCGTGCCGACCGCGGGACGCATCCTCATCAACGACCGCGAGGTGTCCGGTCCGGGGCAGTTCCTGCCGCCGGAGCAGCGCGGCGTCGGTCTCATGTTCCAGGACTATGCGCTGTTTCCGCACCTGACGAACCTCGCCAACGTGATGTTCGGGCTCAAGCGGCTGCCGCGCGAGGACGCCGTGACGGAGGCGCGTCTCGCCCTCGAGCGCGTGGGCTTGAGCGACTATGCCGATGCCTATCCGCATATGCTGTCGGGCGGGGAACAACAGCGGGTGGCGCTGGCGCGCGCGGTTGCGCCGCGTCCGAGCGTCCTCCTGATGGACGAGCCGTTCTCCGGCCTCGATCGCAGCCTGCGCGAGGAGGTGCGCGAGGACACGCTCGCGGTCCTGCGCGAGAGCCACGTCACCTGCGTCATTGTTACTCACGACCCGGAAGAGGCGCTGCGCATGGCCGACCGCATCGCCCTGATGCGCGAAGGAACCCTGGTTCAGGCCGGTCTTCCCGAGGTCATCTACCGCCGGCCGGCCGATCTGTTCGTGGCGCGATTCTTCTCCGAGCTCAACGAGGTATCCGGCACGGTGCGTGGCGGTCGCGTCGAGACGGCGGTCGGCCTGTTCGCGGCCCCCGGTTTGCCCGAGGGATCGCCGGCGATCGTGGCGATCCGGCCGACCGGCGTTCGGCTGCGCCCGGCGGGACTGTGCATTCCCGGCCGCCTCGAACGGCGGCGCTTTCTCGGCGTGGTCGATATGTTCGAAGTTGCGGTTAACGGCGTCGACGGCCCATTGAAGGGGCGCACGCGCGAATCGATCGCCTTTGCTCCCAAGGACGAGGTCGGCATCGAGATTGATCCGGCCGAAGTCCTTGTTTTTGCCGCGCCCGGAGCCTAGTTTTCCGTCGAACAAACGGGTTTAGCGCCGCGCGGCCTGTTGCGGGAGGTATTCGCATGGGTGGATTGAGCTTATGGCATTGGATCATCGTCATTGCGGTGATCCTGCTGCTGTTCGGACGAGGCAAGATTTCCGAGCTCATGGGCGATGTCGCCCAGGGCATCAAGGCGTTCAAGAAAGGCATGTCGGAAGACGAGGCGAAGGCCGAGCCGGCGAAGAACGAGCCGGTCAAGACGATCGACCATCAGCCGACGACCAGCGGCACGACGGCACCCGATCTGCAGAACCGGGCGACCACCGAGAAGAAGCTCGAAGGCGGCACCGTCTGAGCTTCGGTGCAGCCGGGCGCTCTTTGCGGACGTGGTAGAGGGGCGCCGGCCGCTAGTGCCGCGCTTCCGAAATTCGTGACACATCGCAGCACCCTCTGACACGAACTTCGGAAGCGAAGCGGCACTGGCAAGTTCATGAGTTAGTGCCGGCTTCCGATTTGAAGTTCCTAGAACGAGATTGCGGCAGACCCGGTAGGAACTTCAAATCGGCGGCACGAGCTTGCGCCGCTTGGAGTTGATCGCATCATGTTCGATATCGGTTGGGGCGAGCTCATCGTCATCGGCGTGGTCGCGCTCATCGCGATCGGTCCCAAGGAGCTGCCTGGCGCCTTGCGGGCCCTGGGCCACTACATGGGCAAGATCCGCCACATGGCGGCCGATTTCCAGAACCAGTTCCAGGAGGCGATGCGCGAAGCCGAGATGGCCGACCTGAAGAAGCAGGTCGATACGCTGACGTCGGGCTTCGACCCGATGGAGACCATCCGCAAGGACATCGAGAGCACAGTCGCCGACAAGCCGCCCTCCGCATTGGCGGCTCCCGACGCGGGCGCTGCCGGCACCACGGCGAGCGACGCCCCGAGCGCCTATGGGCCGGAGACGAAACCGGCTGACGTGCAAGCCCCGCCGGCCGAACCGGCGACCACGGGGGACAGTGGCCAAGCGCTCGTCGACGCACCGGGGGATGCCAAGCCGGGAGATCGACCGGCATGAGCCGCGACGATGAAGAGAAGGAGATCGAGGCCACCAAGGCGCCGCTGATGGAGCACCTGATCGAGCTGCGCGCGCGGCTGATCAAGGCGCTCGTCGCCTTCGCCTTGGCGTGCGTCGTCTGCTTCTTCTTCGCCAAGACGATCTACAACGTTTTGACTTGGCCGTACGTGTGGGTGGCGGGCCCGGAGAATTCCAAGTTCATCTACACCGGCCTCTTGGAATACTTCATGGTCCAGCTCAAGATCGCCATGTTCGGCGGGGCCTTCATCTCGTTCCCGGTGGTGGCGACGCAGATCTACATGTTCGTCGCGCCGGGTCTTTATCGCAACGAGCGCCAAGCCTTTCTGCCGTATCTGGTGGCGACCCCGATCTTCTTTCTCCTCGGATCGTTCGTCGTCTATTTTCTTGTCTGGCCGATGCTGGCGCGGTTCTCGCTCGCCATGCAGCAGGCGGGCGGCGACGGCCAGGCCACGATCGAGCTTCTCCCCAAGGTCGACGATTATCTGACCTTGATGATGAAGCTCATCTTCGCCTTCGGCATCGCCTTCCAGCTGCCGGTGATTCTCACGCTGCTCGGGCGCATCGGCGTCGTGACCTCGCAGATGCTCAAGGAAAAGCGCCGCTACTTCATCGTCGGCGCCTTCGTCATTGCGGCGGTGCTCACCCCGCCGGACGTGCTCAGCCAGATGTCATTGGCGATCCCGCTCATGGCGCTCTACGAGGGATCGATCTGGTCGGTGCGCTGGGTGGAGAGGAAGGCGCAGGCGTCTACGGCCAGCGCCCAGACCAACCCGGCGGAGTAGGGCAAGGCCTAGCGCCGGTAGGGCGGATTAGCGTAAGCGTAATCCGCCATCCGCCCGTCGAATCGGCGCAATACGCTTCGCTATTGCGCCCTACGTCCGGCCCTAAAGATCAAGCGTCATGCACGACATCAGATGGATTCGCGAGCACGCCGAGGAATTTGCCCGCGGGCTCAAGCGCCGCGGGATGTCGGAGGCCGATGCTCGCGCCCTCGTGAGCGAACTGTTGTCGCTCGACGAACGGCGGCGCGCCGCGATCGCCCAGTTCGAGCAGGCGCAGGCGCGCCGTAACGCGGCCTCCAAGGATATCGGCCAGGCCAAGGCCAAGAAGGACGAAGCGCGCGCGCAAGCGCTGATGGCCGAGATGGCGCAATTGAAGGACAGCATTCCGGCGCTCGAGACGGCGGCGAAGGAGGCCGAGGCCGGGCTGGAGAAAACGCTTGCCGAGATTCCCAATCTCCCGGCCGACGACGTTCCCGACGGGGCGGACGCCGAGGCCAATGTCGAGCGCCACCGCTTCGGCGCGAGGCGCGACTACGGCTTTGCCCCTAAGCAGCACTTCGAGCTCGGCGAGGCTCTCGGGCAGATGGATTTCGCCGCCGCCGCGAAGCTCTCCGGTGCGCGCTTCGTCGTGCTCAAGAACGGGCTGGCGCGGCTCGAACGCGCGCTCGGCCAATTCATGCTCGACCTGCACACGACCGAGCACGGGTACACGGAGGTTGCGCCGCCGATCCTCGTTCGCAACGATGCAATGTACGGCACCGCGCAATTGCCAAAATTCAAAGACGATCAATTCTCCGCTGTAAATTCCGCAGTCAAAGAGCTCGAAAAATTGCAAGCTAACAGAGAGGCAATTGCCGCCAGAGCTGAAACAATCAGAACAAAATTGCACTTTTTGAGTCCGCCGCTCCAGCAGCTCCCTTTTCAAAGTCCAACTCTGCCGGCCGAGGTGCCCTCATTGCAGGCCCGGCTAAACGTTCTCGAACAAACCCTGACGCAGTACGACGAAAAAA
>JBJMSU010000251.1:0-5700 GCA_045801465.1 Xanthobacteraceae bacterium
CGCAAGCGCCGCGACGAACGGCCCTACGATCCGCGCAAAGACATGAAATGACGGCGCCGAGTGGAGGGGAATGAGTTTTTCCCGTATCGTCATCCCGCTCTGGCTTATTGTTGAGCCATGATCTTTTCCGAAAACCGTATCCAGCCCGGATCAAGTCCGGAGCAGGCTTTTTCGGGACAATGCTCTAGTTGCGCCCGAACTGCCGGCGCAGTTCGTCCTTGGCCTGTTGCAGGACCTTCTTCTGTCCAGCCGGAAGCTTCTTTCCCGCGCGGTTGACGTAGAAGGTCAACATCGACATGGCCGAGCGATAAGGATCGGACTTGCGCCGCTTGCTGCGTTGCGCCGAGCGCTTGAGCGAGGCGGCGACGCGCTTGGGATCTTTCTGCGAGAAGACGCCGTGCTGCAGGTCGAGAGCGTCGCTCTCCTCGGTCACGCGTTGCGACCAGCGCCGGCCGGTGGTTCGCGTCGATTTTGCCCGCGTCGTTTTGGTGCGCCTTTTTCTCGTTGGCCCGGCATTCGCTCGTGTTTGCTTCGCCATGCGCAACTCCGCGCAGCTCGGACCGGAGTGGACTCTCAGCCGATACAATCCGCGGATCGGCCGACTCGTTCCGCTTCGCGGGCGCTCTCGGACGCTACGGCTCCGCCAGCTCTGCCAGCTCTTCGAGCGCCGTCAGGTTGGCCACCGTCACCAGACTTTCTTCGATCTGGACGATGCCGCGGCGCTGCCAGCCGCGCAGGCATTTGTTGATGCTCTCGCGCGTCGCGCCGCAGATGTTTCCGAGCTCGCGTTGCGACAGCTGGATTTGCAGCGAGCGCCGGTTGTTCGCTTGGCCTTCAACATTGCCGAAGCGCAGCAGCGCCTTGGCCAGGCGCGCCGGAAGCTCGAGCAGCGCCAGTTCGGCAATGTGCTGGTCGGTATTGCGCAATCGGCTGCACAGCACGGCGACCAGCTTGGGCCATACGTGGGGATAGCGGTCGAGAAACGAGAGGACTTCGCGCCGATCAAGGATCGCCAGACTGCATGCCGACATGGCTCTGGCGTCGGCGGTCCGCTCCTTGCCGTCGAGCAAGGCAATCTCGCCGAAGACTTCGCGGGGCTGCAGGATCGCGAGCACGATCTCCTTGCCGTCCGGCGACGGCACGCTGATCCGCACGTTGCCGCTGAGAACCGCCATCATGCTGTCGCCGGCGGATCCCATGAGAAAGATGGTTTCGCCGGCGGCGTAGTTGCGGACGCGCACGCGCGCGAAGAGCACATTGCGCTCTTCGGCATCGAGCTCGCGAAACAGAAAACACTCGCCGAGCATCCGGCAAGCCTCTTCCGTCGCCGTCCGTGTTGTCCCGCCCACCACGATTTCCACCTCCGGCCGGAATTCCGGCGCTGCAATGCAGCATATCTCAGTAGGACCAAACTGGCCAGACTGGCGCCTGGGCAACGCAGAGGAGATCCGCCGTTATTGGTGCGCGTGGGGCGCAGCAATGCCAGGATTTGCTGGCGCGTCGACCACTCCGGCTTGGCCGGCGCCGCTGGCAAAGCGCGACAATGCGTAGCGCCGTCCGAATATCCCTAAGGCGGATATTGCCGATCATCTACCTTTGATTGCGGTTTCCATCGGCGTGAGCCACCTGGCACGAAAGCCAGGCGCTGGAGACTTCGTCGCTCGGGCATTCGGGCCGATAGACGGTTTCCTCCGGCGCCGTGGGCATCGCGAGCTTCAAGCGTGTCTCGGATGCGGCCCACGCCGAATCGACGGGACTCAAGGCCGCCGCTATGCCGACGGCCATCGCCATACCAAACGCTGTGCAGCTTTGCATGTCGCTCTCCTCTGTTGTCCGCAAGCGCTGAAACGCCGCGGCCATTCGCTCCTGACGCGCATGGCTGGTCGCGATGGCTGTTTTCACGCGTCAAGAGCGGTTGGGGCTTAGAGCGGCGCGATCGCGTTGCGCTGCCGGCACCCTTCATCTTTGTATCCGCCTGTTCTGATCCGAACGCGCAAGCGCATCGTCACCCGAACGGATGACCCCTTCGCTTGTTTTGCGCTTCTATGGCATGCCGAGGTCAAATCGCCCGACCGGTGTGACGCATTTCATGACCCGCGTGAAGGAGCGGCCGCCGGTGACAGTGACTAGGCATGCCGGGACAACTTCACCGCTTGTGGCGGCTCGCCGGCCGTGACGAAGAGGATAGGTCAAATGCCGAGACGACCCGTGGGACGGCTCACGAGCTGCCGCGCGTGCGCCGATCGAGCTGCTCGTAGGCGGCCTGCGCGATCTTGAGGAGCCGCTCGCGGTCGGCCGGTCCGCTCACCACGAAGCCGACGTCGCCATCGACCCAGTACACCGCTGCGACCTGCCCGGCGACGTTGTAATGCAGCGCCGTCTCCGGCGCGGATGAACGCGCGCAGTAGAGCGTATAGCGTTCGCCCGACGCATTCTCGTACATGAGCATCGCGGCCGGCTTGCCGGATTGGGTCGGCAACAGCCGACCGCCCATGAGCTTCAGTCCGAACGGACCGAGATCGGGGGCCCGCAACGTGGAGCCCACGCGCCGCGACAGCCAGGGGATGAGATGGCTCGCCTCCGCCGGGACCTCGATCGGGTGACGAACCTCGGCCACATAGAGCTTGTGCGCGTCGAGCGCCTCCGCGCTGACGGTCGGCGCGGTCGACGCCGGGGCGACCATGAGCGCGCCGCGGCCGAACCAGCCGGTGGCATTGCCGATCATGAAGGCGGACACCACGGCGGCGGCGGCAAGCCATGTCCATTTGCGCTCGGCGCGCGCCAAGCGGTCGAGATCGAGATGGCCAGGAACCGCATTGCGAGCAATCCCGCCATAGCGCACGCGGATGAGCTCGGCCTGCGCACGCCAAGCGGCGACCCGCGCCGCATCGGCAGGATGCGCCGCCAGCCAGGCCTCGACCGTCTTGCGACGATCGGCCTTCAGCTCGCCGTCCACATAGGCGTGGAGCTCGTCGTCGGAGACAGGCGTATCGCGATCGACCATTTATCGACCTCGGATCATTTGACGCGGCGGAGCATCGGGCGCTCCCCGTCGAGAAACGCTTTGACCTGAGCACGCGCACGCGCGAGACGCGACATCACGGTGCCGATCGGAACAGCCTGGATCTCCGCCACCTCGCGATAGCTGAGGCCCTCCAGCACCACGAGAAGAAGCGCGGATCGCTGCTCTTCGACCAATGTCGCCAGCGCGCGCTCGATATCGCGGCCGCCCGCCTCCGGCCCCGCCATGTCGGCGGCATCGTTGTCGTCCATCGGCATCAAGGCCGGCCGGCGCGACAGCGAACGCAGCCGGTTGCGGTTGAGATTGGTCAGGATGGTATAGAGCCAACTGCGTATGTCGCCCCCGTGAAACAGATGCTCCGCACGCAGCGCTCGCACCAGCGTGTCCTGCACCAGGTCGTCGGCCACGTCGCCATCGCGCGTGAGCGCACGAGCATATCGGCGCAGCGCAGGAATGGTCGCCTCGACATCCTGCCGAAACCCGCTCACGCCCCGCTCCCTGCATCGCCCGGCACGATGCTCTCGCTTTCCGAAAACACCAGCCTTCGGCCGGTATTCCGTTTTGCGTCACCTTATCGCCACCCGTTCTGTCCGAACAGGCGTCGTGCTTGAAGGTCCCAGCGACCGTATGCCATAGGAACCGCCGGTTGGAAAACCAGGCTGGGACTAGTGCCGCCGATTTGAAGTCCCTACAGTGGTTGCCGCAAGCTCGTTGACGAACTTCAAATCGAAAAGCAGCACTAGAATCATAACTCGGGTAGTGCCCCTTTGCTTTCTGAAGTTCGCGTCGGAGGGTGCTGCCACGTATCACGAACTCGTAAGCGGGGCACTAGCGTGATGGCGGAAGCCTCAGGCCTGATGCGCGGCAAGCGCGGCCTCGTGATGGGGGTTGCGAACAACCGCTCGATCGCGTGGGGGATCGCCAGGGCCTGCCACGGCGCCGGCGCCGAGCTCGCATTCACCTACCAGGGCGACGCCCTCAAGAAACGCGTGGAGCCGCTCGCCGAGGAGGTGGGCGGGCTGGTGATAGGTCATTGCGACGTGACGCAGGATGCAACCATCGATGCCGCGTTTGCGGCCATCGGCAAGGCGTGGGGCCGACTCGATTTCCTCGTCCACGCCATCGCGTTTTCCGACAAGGACCAGCTCGACGGACGCTACGTCGATACGACGGCCGACAATTTCGCCAAGACCCTGCAGATCAGCTGCTACTCCTTCACGGCAGTCGCCCAGCGGGCCGAGAAGCTGATGCCTGGCGGCGGCGCGCTGCTGACCTTGACCTACTACGGCGCCGAGAAGTGGATGCCGCACTACAACGTGATGGGTGTCGCCAAGGCGGCGCTCGAAGCGTCCGTGCGTTATCTCGCCGCCGATCTCGGGACGCAGAACATCCGCGTCAATGCCATCTCGGCGGGACCGATCAAGACGCTCGCCGCCGCGGGGATCGGCGATTTCCGCTATATCCTGAAATGGAACGAATACAACTCGCCGATGCGCCGCACGGTGTCGATCGAGGAGGTCGGCGACACCGCCGTCTACCTCCTGTCCGACTACGCGCGCGGGGTGACCGGCGAGATCCTTCACGTCGATGCCGGCTATCACATCGTCGGCATGAAAAATCCCGAGGCACCGGACATCTCGGTGGTGAAGGATTAGTGCCGCAAACCGTCGGGATGACACATCCGGTTCTCTTCTATGTCCGACACGGCGAGACCGAGTGGAACCAGCAAGGCCGGCTGCAGGGACAACACGATTCGGACCTGACCGCGCTGGGCTTGGCGCAGGCGGTTCACTGCGCCGACATACTGCGCGAGCTGCTGAAGCGGGACGGGCGCGACGTTACCGCGCTCGATTTCGTGGCGAGCCCGCTCAAGCGGGCACGCACCACCATGGAGCGGCTGCGCGCAACGCTCGGCCTCGACCCGAACGCCTATCAGCTCGACGCGCGGCTCGCGGAGCTGTCATTCGGGCATTGGGAAGGCCTCGCCTACCCGGAACTGCTGAAGCATGAGAAGGACGTGCTGGCAGCGCGCGAGCGCGACAAGTGGAACTTCATCCCGCCGGGGGGTGAAAGCTACGCCGATCTGCTGGTGCGCTTGTCCGCGTGGCACGCCACCATCGTGCGCGACAGCGTCGTCGTCGCCCACGGCGGCACGGCGCGCGCGCTCGTGGCCTTGCGGGGATTTGCCGAGCCGGAAAAGGCCGCGACCTTCAGCATCGATCACGGCGTCGTCTACGTGTTCGCCGCGCACGGCCTGACCCGTTCCGCCTGAGCTATCGCGAACTCCCAAATGGAAGCGGCCGGACGTCCTACGTCCGGCCGCCAACGGAGCGATAATGCGTCCGCGAAAGTTCGTCAGGCAGCGATCCGATAGAGGATGATCTCGGCGCCCTTCTTCTTCTTCTTTTTCTTGGCGGTCGTCATCTCGTCATTCACGATCACCTCGGCGCCCTTCTTCTTCTTTTTCTTCTTGGCGGTCGTCATCTCGTCATTCACGATGACCTCGGCGCCCTTCTTCTTCTTTTTCTTCTTGGCGGCCGTCATCTCGTCATTCACGATGACCTCGGCGCCCTTCTTCTTCTTCTTTTTCTTGGCGGCCGATAGGTCGTCACTCTTCACGACCGGGCCGGGGACGGGAGCCGCAAACACCGGGGTCAGGCTGGTCGAGCCGAGAAACC
>JBJMSU010000053.1:0-39606 GCA_045801465.1 Xanthobacteraceae bacterium
GCGAATTCTTCGAGGGACATTTTGCGATGCCGGTGATGGAGTCGTCGACTTAGAGCATTTTCAAGCGAAGTGGGCACCGGTTCGCGTTAAGAAAATGCGACAAGCCAAAATTAGAGCGGGCGAGCTAGCTGGGCAAATTGACCTCCGGCTTGGGAAAGACGTGCTTCAGCGCCACCAGTGCCGTGATCAGCAGCGGCACGGCGAGGAAGGCGCCGATCGGTCCCCACAGCCAGGTCCAGAACGCCAGCGCGAGAAAGACGTTCAACGGATTGAGCGTGAGCCGCCGCCCCATGATGGACGGCGTGATGAAATGGCCCTCCAGCGTGGTCATCGCGATGAAACAGGCAGGCGCGATCAGCGCTTCTCCGAGCGTCGGAAACGTCACGATGCCGACCGCGAACAGCACGAGGTTCATGGCGAGCGGCCCGAGATACGGAATGTAGTTGAGGACGAACGCCAGCACCCCCCACACGGCGATGTTCGGCAGCCCGGCGAAATGGGCGATCACGGCGGTGCCGAAACCGACCAGAATATTGATTACCGTGACCACGGTGAGATAGTCGGTGAGCTCGTGCTCGACGTCGTTGAGGATATGCAGGCTGAGCAGGCGCGCATCGCGGTCGTGGAACACGTGGACCAGGTAGCGCCGCATCTCATTGCGCCCGAGCAGAAAAAAGAACAGCGTGCCGAAGAAGACGATGAGCTCGCCCACCGCCGGCGTCAGCACCGTCAAGACCGGCGCAACCAGGCTAGGCCCCACGTCGATCTGCACGGTATTTTTATCTTGCGGCAGGAGGGCATTGCGGATGTCGCGCAAGGCGGCAAGCGGACGGTCGAAGACCTGCAGCTTTTCCCGCAGCGTATGACCCACGTCGGGCGCCTTGCCGATCCATTCGACGACCGGCGCCGACACCAACGTGATCACCAGGGACAGAAGCCCGACAAAGATCGCCATCACCAATGTGGCGGCGAGCCATGACGGGATGCGGTAACGCGACGCCAGGCCCACCAGCGGCCAGAGCATCAGCCCGATCACGATCGCCGACACGACGGGCAAGAGAATCGTGCGCCCGAACTCGAGGGCGGCACATGCCAGCAGAAAGAAGATGCCGACGATGGCCACGCGCGCCGTGATGTCCCACGGAATCGCCGCGAGGCCGACGCGCTCCTCCTCCGCGTCGTCGGCGGGAGGGCCGTCCTGCGGGGGCCGGCGAACGTCCAACAGCATCTCCTTTGGCGCCTGAGGGCCCCGTACTAATCCCAAAGGAGCGAAATGGTTGCGGGCCTCGCCTGCGGCCGTCCGCGTCACCTCGGCCGCTGCTTCTGCGCCAGCGCGCCGATGTGGCGCTGCACCACCGTGGCGGCGGCGATCGCCGTGATATCGGCATGATCGTAAGCCGGCGCGACCTCGACCACATCCATGCCGCGCCAGTCCAGATCGGCAATGCCTGCCAACATGGCGAACGCCTCGCGCGAGGTCAGTCCGCCCGACACAGGAGTGCCGGTCCCGGGAGCAAAGGCCGGATCGAGACAGTCGATATCGAAGCTCAGATAGGCGGCGCCCTGCCCCACTCGGCTGCGAATGCGCGCGACCACGCCGTCGATCCCGAGCGCATCGACCGCCGCAGCGTCGATGATCTCGACACCGTAATCGGCCGGCGCATGGGTGCGAATGCCGATCTGGATCGAACGCTGCGGATCGATGAGGCCGCGCCGGATCGCGCGGGTGATGAAGCTGCCGTGACCGATCCTCTGCTCGTCGTCGTCCCAGGTGTCCTGATGGGCGTCGAACTGCACGAGGGCGAGCGGACCATGGCGGGCGGCATGCGCCTCGAGCAGCGGAAAGGTGACGAAGTGATCGCCTCCGAGAGACATGAGATGCACGCCGGCTTCGAGGATGGCGGCCGCCTGTGACTTGATGGCGGCGCGGATTTCCAGCGGGCGCGCATACTCGAAGCCGCAGTCGCCGTAGTCCACGACCGTGAGGGAAGCGAACGGATCGATGCCGAACGGGTATTGCGGATCGCCGTCGAAGATCGCCGACGCGCGCCGGATCGCCTGCGGCCCGAAGCGCGCCCCGGGGCGGTTCGAGGTGGCGGCATCGAACGGAATGCCCCAGACCACCGCGTCGACGCCGTTGAGGTCGCGGCTGTAGCGGCGGCGCATGAACGAGAGCACGCCGCCGTAGGTCGGCTCCTGGGCGCCGCCGCGCAGCGGCCCGAAAACGGCATTGTCCGTGTGCGGCAGACGGGAGGATTCGGGTTTCATGCGCTAACCTGATGCTGGCCGAAACGCGTTCGGCCGCTTAGATAATGCACGACGCCGGCGTCAATAGAGGGGCCGGCAGCTTTCCCCGTCATTCTTGGTTCCGCCATCCCCGTGGCATAGTGATCGACTGATTCGTTTCGATTTCCAGCATTCGCAGACCACCATGGCAAAGCCCAAGACCACCGCCAAAACACGCGACCTGTTTGAGGAGCCGGCGCGCTCCCGGCGACCGGCGGCAAGCGGCCGCGCCGCACCGAAATCGGCCGAAGGCGGGTACACGGCGCGCCATATCGAGGTCCTGGAAGGGCTCGAGCCGGTGCGCCGCCGGCCCGGCATGTATGTCGGCGGGACGGACGAGAAGGCGCTGCATCACCTGTTCGCCGAGGTGATCGACAATTCCATGGACGAAGCGATCGCCGGCCACGCCAGCTGGATCGAGGTCGAGATGGATGCCGACGGCTCGGTCACCGTGACCGACAACGGCCGCGGCATCCCGGTCGACCCGCATCCGAAGTTCCCCGGCAAATCGGCGCTCGAAGTGATCATGTGCACCCTGCACGCGGGCGGCAAGTTCGACTCCGAGGTCTACGAGACCTCGGGCGGCCTGCACGGCGTCGGCGTCTCGGTGGTCAACGCCCTGTCGGAACGCGTCGAAGTCGAGGTGGCGCGCGGACAGGAGCTGTTCCGCCAGGTCTTCGAGCGCGGCAAGGCGAAGTCGAAGCTGGAGAAGCTCGGCCGCGTTGCCAACCGGCGCGGCACCAAGGTGCGCTTCAAGCCCGACCCGCAGATCTTCGGCGCCAAGGCCGCCTTCAAGCCGCAACGCATCTTCAAGATGGCGCGCTCGAAGGCCTATCTGTTCGGCGGCGTCGAGATCCGCTGGAGCTGCGCCAAGGCCCTGCTTGCCGGCGTCGAGGGCGTGCCGGAGCAAGAGACCTTCCACTTTCCCGACGGGCTGAAGGACTTCCTCACTGCGGCCATCCACGGCCAGACGCTGATCCATCCCGATCTGTTCACCGGATCGTCGGGAAAATCCGGCAGCCACGGCACGGTGGAATGGGCGGTGGCCTGGGTCGGCGACGCCGACGGCTTCGTCTCGTCCTATTGCAACACCATCCCGACAAACGAGGGCGGCACGCACGAGGCGGGCCTGCGCGCGGCCCTCACCCGGGGCCTCAAGGATCACGCCGAGCGCATGGGCCAGGGCAAGCGGGCCGCGTCGGTGACGAGCGACGACGTCATGTTCGGCGCGGCCGCCATGCTGTCCCTGTTCATCCGCGAGCCGGAGTTCCAAGGCCAGACCAAGGACCGGCTGGCGAGCGCGGAGGCCCAGCGCATCGTCGAGCAGGTGATGAAGGACGCCTTCGACCACTGGCTCGCCGGCAATCCCAACCAGGCCACCAAGCTGTTCGACTGGGTGGTCGAGCGCGCCGAGGAGCGCATCCGCCGCCGCCAGGAGAAGGAGATCGCGCGGCGCACCGCCACCCGCAAGTTGCGCCTGCCCGGCAAGCTCGCCGACTGCACCAACACGGCGGCGGAAGGCTCGGAGATCTTCATCGTCGAAGGCGATTCGGCCGGCGGCTCGGCCAAGCAGGCGCGCGACCGCGGCTCGCAGGCGGTGCTGCCGCTACGCGGCAAGATCCTCAATGTCGCCTCGGCCGGCAAGGACAAGCTGGCGCAGAACCAGCAGCTCTCCGATCTCGTCCAGGCGCTCGGCTGCGGCACCGGGGTGCACTATCGCGACGAGGACCTGCGCTACGGCCGCGTCATCGTCATGACGGATGCCGACGTCGACGGCGCCCATATCGCCTCGCTGCTCATCACCTTTTTCTACCGGCAGATGCCGAAGCTGATCGAGAACGGCCACCTCTATCTCGCGGTGCCGCCGCTCTACCGCCTGAGCCATGGCGGCAAGATCTTCTATGCGCGCAACGACGGCCACAAGGCCGAGCTGTTGAAGAAGGAATTCCATGCCAACGCCAAGGTGGAGGTCAGCCGCTTCAAGGGCCTGGGCGAGATGATGGCGGCGCAGCTCAAGGAAACCACCATGGACCCGGCCAAGCGGACGCTCTTGCGGGTCGTCCTCCTCACCGACGACCGCGAGGACACCGCCGACTCGGTCGAGCGGCTGATGGGCACCAAGGCCGAGGCCCGCTTCGCCTTCATCCAGGAGAAGGCCGAGTTCGCCGGCGAGGAGCTGTTGGACGTGTGAGCTTGTAGGATCGGTTGAGCGAAGCGAACCCCATCGCGAACATCGCAACCAATGATGGGTTTCGCTGGCGCTCAACCCATCCTACGACGTTACATCCCCCTGCCCTCCGCCACATCCATGATCAGGCGCGTGAGCAGATAGAGGCGCGGCTCGATCGAATCGATCAGGACGTATTCGGCTTCGATCGAGTGAGCGCCAAAGCCCTGCAGGCCCAGGCGCTCGATGACCGGCGCCTGGGTGTTCAGCGCCGCGAAAGCGGCATCGGTGCCGCCGCCTTCCGCCACCGGGTCGACGACCAGCTCCTTGCCAAGCTCGCGATAGATCTGCTGCGCGTGGCGGCCAAGCGCCTGTGACGCCGGCGTTGCCTCCAGCGGCGGACGGCGGCGCTCGAACGTCATGGAGACCTTCGCCTCCGGCAAGAGCTGCGTCTTGATGCGCTCGCGCACCTTCGCCTCGATGGCGTCGTAGTCCGCCACCCGCAGCACGCGCACGTCGGCGACCGCCTGTGCGTTGGGCGGGATCATGTTGCGGGTGCGGCCGGCATTCGCCAGGGTCCAGTTCATCTTGAGCCCGGTCGCCGGGTCGGACAGATCGCGCGTCTGCAGCACTTGGTGCGCGAGCTCGTAGAGCGCATTCACGCCGCGTTCCGGGCTGAAGCCCGAATGCGACGCTCGGCCCTCCACGGTGAGATTGATCGACGCGATGCCGCTCGTCGCCAGCGCCAGCTTGTCGGATGCCGCAAGCGAGGCCTCGACCGAGAACGTCGCATCGTGCTCGGCGCCGAGCCGGGTGATCAGGCTGCGCGAGCCGGGCGAAGAGATCTCCTCGTCGGCGTTGATGAGCACGGTGAGCGTGGCGTACTGGCGGAAATCCAAGGCCTTGAGCATCGCCAAGGTGTGGAGGATGAGGGCGATCCCCTGCTTGTCGTCGGCGATCCCCAGGCCATAGGCGCGATTGCCGTCAACGCGGAACGGCTGCTTCGCCAGCATGCCGCGCTGGTACACGGTATCCATGTGGGCGATCAGGAGGATTCTCTTCGCACCCGTGCCGGTGAACGTGGCGCGCACCATCCGGCCGATCCGCTCGGGCGTGTCTTCCATCCGGTAGACGTCGCTCGCCTCGACCAGCTCGACCTCGCCGCCCAGGTCCTTGAGCCGCGCCGCAATGACGTCGGCCAGCCGGTCGAGTCCTTCCGTGTCGCGGCTCCCGGACTCGATCGACACCAGGTCGCGCAGGGTTTCGAGCAGCGCCGGCCGTTCCTGCCGGGCGAGCGACCGCACCGGCTCGCCCGTCTGGCCGAGCGCCTGCGTCGTGCCCGCCAGAACACCTACGAGCGCAAAGACGTATGCAAATTTCTCGATCTGTTGCATGGCTGCGCACCGTTGCGCGGATCGCGGCTCGGCCGGCAACACGCAACAGCCGATGGCACGCGCTGCGACATCAGGATGACGGGGTTTTCCGGCATCGGCAAGGACGAGCCCCATCCGAGACGCAGCCCGGCTCTCAGCCCGGCACAGTTGTGGCGGCCGGACTCGCCGTCTATGCTGCCCGCCGAAACGGGCAAGTCATTCGTTCGGAACAGCAACGGCGGCGGTGAAGGGCGACGTCGCCACCGGCCTGGCTCCGCGAGCGTGATCTAAAACCACCGCCCAAGCTCGAGACTCCTGAATTCATCGACTTGCCCGATCCGGCAATGCGGCGAGGCGGCGCGGCGTGCCGTTGCGCCAAGGATGAAAGCTCGAACGGAGGAAACGATGCGCAAATATCTTCTTTGGCTAATCGCCTGTGCCGGCTTGGCGATGCCTTCCCTTCTCTCGGGCTCAGTTGCGGCGCAGAACAACCTCGCGATGACCGGCGTCGTGACGTCGGCCGAGGAAGGCGCGATGGAAGGCGTGCTGGTGAATGCCAAGAAGGGCATCATCACGATCACGGTGGTGAGCGACAAGGACGGGCGCTACAGCTTCCCGGCCGCCAAGCTCGAGCCTGGCCAATATGCGCTGAGCGTCCGCGCGGTCGGCTACGAGCTCGACGGCCGGCCGTCGGTGGACGTCGCCCAGGACAAAGCCGCCAGTCTCGACCTCAAGCTGCGCAAGACCAGAAAGCTCTCATCCCAGCTCAGCAACGCGGAATGGATCTTGAGCGCTCCCGGCACGCCGCAACAGAAGCTCGTCTTCTTCAATTGCGTGAGCTGCCATACGGTCGAGCGCATCGTGAAGTCCAACCACGATGCAGCCGGCTTCGTCGAGGTGCTCAAGCGCATGTCGGGCTACGCCAACCAGAGCACGCCACTGCACCCGCAGCGGCGCATCGCCCAACGGCTGCTGGAGGAGCGCGGTGACCAGCGCGAGGCCGCTTTCCGACAGCGCGCCGAATACCTTGCCACCATCAACCTGAGCGAAGGCACGACTTGGGAATATCCGCTCAAGACGCTGCCGCGCCCGACCGGGCGGGCGACGCGCGTCATCATTACGGAGTACGATCTGCCGCGGCCGACCATCGAGCCGCACGACGTCATCCTCGATAAGGATGGGACGCCCTGGTACTCCAACTTCGGCGAGCAGACGTTCGGCAAGATCGATCCCAAGACCGGCAAGCACACGGAATACAACGTCGATGAGCTCAAGAAGGGCTGGCCCACCGGCATGCTGGGCCTGCGCGCCGACCGCGACGGCAACATGTGGCTCGGCATGATGTACCAGGGCGCGATCGCCAAGTTCAATCCCAAGACCGAGACGTTCCAGTACTGGAGCCTGCCGCCCGAGATGAACAAGGACATGACGCAGGTCAACATGGTGCGGGCGGAATCCGCCCACGTCGACGGCAAGGTGTGGTCGCAGAACAACGGCTTCGCGGCCGTGCACCGGCTCGATCTCGCCTCCGGCCAGATCGAGACGTTCGAGCCATTCAAGGGTGCCAAGGCGGGCGACGTCCACAACATCTACGACGTGATTCCCGACTCGCAGAACAACGTCTATTTCACCGACTTCGGCCGCGAACACATCGGGCGCATCGATGCCAAGACCAACGAGGTGAAGCTGTACACGATGCCGACCAAGGCGTCGGCGCCGCGCCGCGGCATGATGGATGCGCAGGATCGCCTCTGGTTCGGCCAGTACCGCGGCAACAAGATCGCCATGTTCGACACCAAAACGGAAAAGTTCCAGGAATGGGAGATGCCGACGCCGTGGTCGGGGCCCTATGACGTCGCGCTCGACAAGAACGGCGAAGCGTGGACCGGCTCGATGATGACCGACCGCATCTCGCGGCTCGATCCCAAGACCGGCGAGGTCGTCGATTATCTGCTGCCGCGCTCCACCAACATCCGCCGCGTGTTCGTCGACAATTCGACGACGCCGGTGACCTTCTGGGTCGGCAGCAACCACGGCGCCTCGATCATCAAGCTGGAGCCGCTCGACTAGGCGGAAGCCGCCATGATCTTCGCACGCGCGCTCGCGGCGCCGTTTTTCGCCGCGTGCATTTTCCTGAGCGGTGCCGCATCGGCGCAGACCTATCCCAGCCGTCCGGTCACGCTCGTCGTGCCCTACCCGCCCGGCGGCGCCACCGATGCGATCGCGCGCATCATGCAGGACAGCATGTCGCAATCGCTCGGCCAGCAGGTCGTCATCGAAAATATCGGCGGCGCCGGCGGCATGATCGCTGCCGCCCGTGCCGCCCGCGCCGCGCCCGACGGCTATACCATGCTGCTGCATCAAGTGGCGATCGCGGCGGGGATGACGCTCTATCCGAATCTGACATTCGACGCCGAAAAGGATTTCGTCACCATCGGGCTCGTCAACACTGCTGCGACCACCGTCGTGGCACGCCCCAACCTGCCGCCGAACAATATCGGCGAGCTGGTGAAATGGATGAACGAGCCCGGACAGGACACCAAGATCGCGCATGCCGGCGTCGGTTCGTTCGGCCATCTGGCCGGCGTGCTCTTCGCCCAGGAGGTCGGCGGGACGGTTACGCAGATTCCCTATCGTGGTGCTGGCCCGGCGCTCAACGACCTGCTTGGGGGTGTTGCCGACGTGAGCGCACAGTCGGCGGTGGCCGCCGGGCCCTTGGTCAAGGCCGGCAAGCTCAAGGCTTACGCCATCATCGGCCGATCGCGGTTCGCCGGTCTGCCGGACCTCCCGACCATGGGGGAGGTCGGCTACAAGAAGCTCGATCTCGATTTCTGGCACATGCTGTTCGCGCCGGCCGGCACGCCGCGGCCGATCATCGATCGGCTGAATGCCGCGCTGCGCCACGCGTTCGCCGATGCCAAGGTGCGCAAGACGTTCGAAGAAGGCGGCCTGGATCTGTTCCCGCCCGACCAGCAGACGCCGGAAGCGGGAAGCGCATTGCTCACGCGCGAGATCAAGCTGTGGGGCGACGTGATCCGCGCCAACAAGATCTCGGCTCAGCAGTGAGCCTGCGACAGGGCGAGATGACTTGTCTTCGAACGTCCCCATTTTCGTCATTGCCGGGCTTGACCCGGCAATCCATCGTTTGAATTGGATCACGTTTATGATGGATGCGCGGGTCAAGCCCGCGCATGACGAGTCAACGCAAGTGGATCATGCTCCGGCGCCGGTCAGCGCCACCTTTTCGTTCGTTCCCGACTCAGGAACCTGGGCGCCGTATTTCAGCCCTTCCTTCACCTTGGGCACCGTGAGGCTGACATCCGTGATCGGCAGGCCATGGGTCGGCGCGATGGTCTTGACGCCTAACCGTTCGATCAGGTGATCGAGCCGATCGCAATAGGCGTCCATGTTGGCGAACTTGGTCCAGAACAGCGCCAAGTCGGCGAACACCGCCGACACGTCCGGCAGGTCGAGCGAGGTCGCCTCTTCGGCAACCAAGCCGCAGTGGCCGTCCTCGTGATAGTGGCTGTAGGCGAAGCCGTCGCCCGGGAACAGCACGCGCTCGCGTGTGTCGAAACCCCACCAGGTCGTGCGCAGATCGCGGATCACCGGCTCGACCGCCATCAGGCTCCTGCCGCCGAGGTCGATCTCGTCGCCCTCGTGCATCCAGCGCATGCGGTGCTCGTATTGCGGGAACGCCAGATGATAGTCGCTGACGTCGCCGCACAGGATCGCATCAGGAAAGGTCTTGAGCACGCGGCCGAGCCCGCCGCAATGCGGGGTCTCCTGGTGGGTGACGAACAGATATTTCAGCGGCGGCACGCCGCGGGCGAACAGCTCGTTCATGTGCCGCTCGATGACCGGAAAATCCTTCGGGTGGCCGGTCTCGACCAGGCATGACGCGGCTTCGCCGGCGATCAGGAACGCGGCGTTGTAGCCATGATAGACCTTGCCCTTGTGACGCTGCGCCAGGCAGTCGCCGATCCAGAACACGCCGGGCGCGATCTCGCGGGGCATCCTGTTCGCCATGCTCTGATTTAGCGCTCCTCATCGCGGGACACGTAGCGCGACACCGCGACGCTCCTGTCCAGGCCTTTGAGAATCTCGTCCAGCATCCGGACATGCCGCGCCACAACGTTGCGGCCTGAGAGGATGCAGCCATAGCCGGGCGCGATCGTCTCCACGTCGTGTTTCTCGAATACCTCGTCGATCCCGCGCCGGATCGAGTCGGTCGGTGCGCCTTCCAGCCACCAGTAGCGCGTATTCAGCATGAACGATCGCAGCTCGCGCTCGGTCGTGGTGTCGTTCTCATCGGTCACGATCCAGGGGCCGTCTGCGTCGGCGCGCCAGACGTGGGTGAACAGGTCCGAGCTGAACAGCGTGCGCGTCGCACGGTCGTACAGCCAGCGCGTGGCGATGAGGCGGATCGGCGCCTGCATGACATCGATCGCCCTGCCCTTTTTCCCGAGCTCGATCGTCTCCGCCCGCGTCACCGCACTAATCGGCATCGAGCCCAGAATGCTCCGGCCGTTCACCTTGGCGCCGAAGTCGAACCACAGCGCCGCATCGGGGTTGCTGGTGTAGCATTGCGCGACGTTGAAGTGTCCGGCGAATGCTTCCACGTTGTTGATCGACATGAACTCGTTCAGCCGCAGCGGGAACAGCGACAGCGGCAGGGAGGGCGCGATCAGCGACTCGATCTGCGCCCGGATCACCGGCTCGTCCTTGCCGAAGCCGGTGTCGATCAGCATGGCGGCGTCGCTCTGCGTCAGCAGGTAGCAGTTCGCCACGGAAAATCCCCGCGCGCTGGCCGGATAGGAGCTGACCCGGCCGTCGAGCGCATAGGGGTGTTGCAGGGCGTAGAGCTTGCCTTCGGCGAGCGTCGCGATCCGGCGAGCGATGTTGTCGCTTTCGCGAGCTTCCTGGAGCGCGTGTTGCGTCGATACGGACATGACGGCGAGACCTTATCGGGCCTCCTGCGCGAAGGGAACAGGCCCAATGCCCGCGTTCGCACCAAGGCGCCGCCGCTCACGGCGCGGCGATCGGCCGTCCGGCGATGGCTGCGAGGATGTCCCGCTTGCCGCCCTCGCGCCGTGCGGCGTCGTCCGACATCACCCGGTACGTCATGTGCGCTGCGTCATCGGAGTCGACGGGCAGGCCGTGGATCGCGAGGAGTCCGCGGGCGGCGTGGTGGCGCACCAGCCCCTCGGGATCGTCGAGCGCCGTCATGAGCGCCCGCACCGTGGCGGGATCGCGGACGTCGTAGAGCTCTTCGGCAGCGGTCTGCCGCTGTATGGGCTCGTCGGCGGAGGCGAGCACGTCGATCACGGCTGCAGGCCAGCGCGGATTGGGTCGGATTTGCCAGAGGGCCTTCGCCAGGAAGATCAGTCGGTAGGGCAGCCAATCGCTGTCGCGGCGGAGCTTGGACGCGCCTTGCGCCAGGCGCTCGGCCTCGAACAGCCCCACCAGCCCAGGCTCGGCGCGGCGCGAGCGCAGCACGCCCAAGCCGATGATCCCGCGGCTGTCGGGCAGATACCGGATGAGCATGTCCTCCGCGCGGGTGCGCTCCTCGCCCGCGAGTTGGGCAAGGGCCACGGTGTCGAGCCCCTGGCGCGCGGAGTCGGTATCCTCGAAAAAACTGAACCGGAAACGTTCGAATGCGGCCGACGTCTTGCTCGGCTCCTGGGCGGAGGCCAGCTCCGGGACAAGACCGGCGAGCCCGAGCACGCCGGCCAGTGCCGCGACGCCCCACAGGGTTTTATGAACATATCGGACCCGCACCTTGTTCTCCTCGGCGGCTACAGCGACTGCTCCTCACCGGGGCGCCGGCGGCGTGGCGGGCGTTTCGCGCCCGGCACTCGCTTCCCGTAACGCGCTTCCATCTCGCGCGCCACCTTGGCGGCGGGCAGCAACTTGGTGGCCGCGAGCCAGATCTCGACGATCTTGCCGGACTTCGCGCGAATGCAGCGCACCGGCTCGCCCTGGCTGCCGTAGCCATTGGTTTGCCCGATCCGGCCAACGTTGCGCCCGGTGATCTCGATCTCGGCGGCATCCAGCAGCGGGTTCAAAAATCCCGGCCCGACCGCCATCACCTTCTTGCCCATGGGCAGGAGATCGACCGCGCCCCACAGGGTCCACCAGCGGCCGCTCCAATCCTTGACCTTGCGTTCGGGCGCACCGTTCCGCGCGTAGGCGCGCACGATATGGATCGCCCCGTCGACCCACAGGCCGGCCCAGCCGTCGATGGCGTTGGTGAGCACCGAGACGGTCAGCTCCTGCTTGGGGAGCACGACGGTGCGGGAGATATAACCTTGCAGGCCGCCGGAATGGCCGAACCAGTCCCAGCCGTCGAGGGAGGCGCTGACCGTGCCGAACCCGTAATACTGCTCGATGCTGGAATGCGGGTTCCGCCATTGCCGGCGCACCATCTCCCGCCGGCTGGCGACGGAGAGCACGCTCTTTCGCGCGCCGGGCGAGAGCTGCGCGAAATAGCGCGCGAGATCGGCCGCCGTGCTGACGAAGCCGCCGGCCGGGCAGTCCGCGTGCGTCTCGAAGTCGCCGGGGATGATCAAGCGCCGGCCGAGCAGTACCCGGCCGGTGTGGCCGCGCGCGAACGGCACGCCCCGCGGCAGCGGCATGTCGGGCGTCGTTTCCTTCAACCCCGCGGCATCGACGATCTCCCGCTTCATCCACTTGCGGTACGGCTCGCCGGTGACGGCTTCCATGATCAAGCCCAACAGGCCGTAGCCGTGATTGGAATACTTGAAGCGCGTGTTGGGCTCGATCGCCAGCGGCCCTTCGAGGTCGGCCCGGAGCTCGCGTGCGCTCGGGAACGGGCGGCGATCGACATAGAAACCGGCGTCGCGGCCATCGCGAATGAGACCGGCACCATGGGACAGGAGCTGCGCGATCGTGGCGCGCGCGACGGCCCTGTTGAGACCGGCGACGAACTGTCCGGCGGGATCATCGAGCTTGAGCTTGCCCTGCTCGCGCAGTTTCAGGATTCCCGCCGCGGTGAAGCTCTTCGAGTGCGAGGCGACGCGAAAGCGGTGGCGCGGGGTCAGCGCCTCGTCGGTCGCCAGATTGGCGCAGCCGAACGCCTGTTCGAGAACGATTGCGCCCCGGTGCGCGATCGCAATGATGCAGCCCGGCTGCTGCGACGCGCGCATTTGGAACTCGATCCAGCGCGGGATGTAATCCAGCGCGCTGCCAAGCCATCGCTCCATATCGAGGGCCCCTTCGCCGGCGCCCGCCGATGGCAGGCAGCCTCCCCGCGCTCATGATATTTCGATCGCTGGTTCGGACAATGGCCGCTCAGGCGATGTCTGACATGCACGAGCAGAAGGCCGATGCTCACTTTGGCGGCGCGGCGAGCAGGGGCGCCGTTACAGCGGCCAGCCGTAGCGGGGCGCCTGACGCAGGTACTGTCGGTACTCCTCGCCGAATTTCTTCTCGAGATAGGTTTCCTCGCGCAGCACCACGCCGAAATGCATCACCAGCGCCCATGGCACCAGCAGGAGTGCCGTCCAGTCGGAGGCAAGCCCCACGGCCAGCGCCAGCAGCAGCAGGGCCAACGCCTGGTACATCGGGTTGCGCGTCTTGGCGTAGATATCGTCGGCCGCAAGTGCGACGGAGGCCTTGCGCACGTCGAGCGGGGTTCCGACGCGACCGAAGGTGCGCACCGCGCGGAAAACGATCCAGCATGCAGTCAACAACAGGATCGCCGCGAGGGTGAAGCGCCAGGAGCGCGTCAGCATCGCGTTCGCGGCTCCGATCGGCACCAACCGATCGAGCCCGAGCCCCGCCGCGAGGGTCGCCAGCGCAATCAGCGGCGGCAGCGCGATGACGCCGGGATTGTCGCGCTCGTTCCGCGTCATCGCCTCACCTGACGTGAGACACCGCCGCTATTGCTCGAAGCTGACACCCGACGCCTTGGCGACGGCGGAAAATTTTACGATGTCGGCATCGATCATGCGGCGGAACTCGTCTCCCGGGCCGCCGCCGGGCGTGACCGCCATGGCCTTGAGCTTCTGCTGGACGCCAGCGTCCTGCAACGCGCGGCGCAATCCGGTCTCGAGCTTCGCGACGATCGCCCGCGGCGTGGCGGCGGGCGCGAACACGCCGCTCCACAGGTAGACGTCGACTTCGGGGAAACCGGCCTCCGCCATGCTGGGCACGTCAGGGAGTTCCGGCGAGCGCTCCGCGCCGGTGACCGCGATGGCGCGAACTTTGCCGGCCTGGATCAGCGGCACGGCCGGCGGCCCGTCCGAGAAGGCATAGAGCGTCTGCTCGGCGGCGATGCTCAGCATCATTTCGTTGCTGCTCTTGTAGGGAACCATCACGCCCGGAATCCCGGTCTTCAGCTTGAGCAACTCGCTGGTGATGGTGAAAGCCGGCGACGTGCTGGGGTAATTCGCCTTGTCGGGGTGCGCCTTGGCCCATTCCACCAGGTCCTTGACGGACTTGATCGGCAGGCTCGCCGGCACCCCGAGGATCAGCGGGAAATTTGCGATCATGGTCAACGGCACGAAGCTGCGCGTGGGATGATAGGCAAGCTTGGGATAGACCGCCGCCGCGATCGACATGCCGCCGCTCGCCGACACCATGATGGTGTAGCCATCGGCCGGCTGATTGGCGACGAATTCCGCGGCGAGCCGGGCACCGGCGCCCGGCTTGTTCTCGATCACCACGGTCTGGCCGATATTCTCCTGCAGCTTCTGCCCGACCAGGCGCGCGAAGATATCGTTACCGCCACCGGCCGCGAATCCGACGATGATGCGGATCGGCCGATTGGGATAGGTCGCAGCGTCGCTCTGGGCTCGTGCTGCGGACGTTGCGGCCGCGTTTAGAAACAGTGCGCCGAGCGCCAGGGCGGCCGAGGCACGAACGACACGAAAACTGGTCATGAATCTGTCCTTTTGCACGCGTATCTATCTCACCGCCGAGCTCAGGATAGAGCGTTTTCCGGACCGGGCGAAGGGGCGGCCTCGCGTCGTAGGCCGGTCCGCGCGCGAGGCGGCGAAAAACTTAATAAACAACAACTTACCGCGTAAGGAGGATTGACTTTCGACCATCCCGCACTATGTTCCGCGCACGGTCCGAGTAATCGATCGCCTTTCCGCGCATTATCATGCTCTGCCCGGCGCGGGTTCAAGCCCGGCGGTCACGATTCGAGGTTCTATGCCCTTCTCTGGTCTCGGCTTGTCCGACAAGGTTCTCGCCGCCGTCAAAACGGCCGGCTATCCCAATCCCACCCCCATCCAGGAACAGGCAATCCCCCACGTGCTCGCCCGGCGCGACGTGGTCGGCATTGCCCAAACCGGCACCGGCAAGACCGCGGCCTTCGTGTGGCCGATGCTGACCATGCTGGAGCATGGCCGCGCCCGCGCCCGCATGCCGCGCACGCTCATCATCGAGCCGACGCGCGAGCTGGCGGCGCAGGTCGCCGATCACTTCGACAAGTACGGCATCAACCACAAGCTCAACGTGGCCCTTCTCATCGGTGGCGTATCGTTCGACGACCAGGACGTGAAGCTCACGCGCGGCGTCGACGTGCTGATCGCAACGCCCGGCCGCCTGCTCGATCATTTCGAACGCGGCAGACTCCTGCTCTCGGGCGTCGAGCTTCTCGTCATCGACGAAGCCGATCGTATGCTCGACATGGGCTTCATTCCCGATGTCGAGCGCATCTGTAAGCTGGTGCCGTTCACCCGTCAGACCGTGTTCTTCACCGCGACCATGCCGCCGGAAATTCAGCGCATCGTCGGCACCTTCCTGCACAATCCGGTACGGGTCGAAGTGTCACGACCGGCGACCACGGCGACAACGGTCACCCAGTCGCTGATCGCCGCCGGTTCCGAGCCGCACGACAAGCGCGACACGCTGCGCGCGCTGATCCGCTCGGTGGAAGGGTTCAAGAACGCGATCGTGTTCTGCAACCGCAAGCGCGAGGTTGCGGTTCTTCATCGCTCGCTGCTGCGCCACGGCTTCAATGCGGTCGCACTGCATGGCGACTTGGACCAGCCGGCGCGCATGGCGGCCCTCGACCAGTTCCGCCGGGGCGAAGCAACCCTGCTCATCGCCTCCGACGTGGCCGCTCGCGGGCTCGACATTCCCGAGGTGAGCCACGTGATCAATTTCGATGTGCCTCACCATGCCGACGACTACGTCCATCGCGTCGGCCGCACCGGCCGCGCGGGTCGCTCCGGCACCGCGATCACGATCGTGACACGGGCGGATCGCAAGGCGGTGGCCGCGATCGAGAAGCTCACCGGCCAGACCATCGGCTGGGCCGGGCGGCCCGCCGCAGAGTCCGAGCCTGATGTGCCACGCCAAGAACGGCGCGAGGATCGCGGCGGCAAGCGCGGGCGCCGACCGACGCGACGCGAGCCGGCCGCGGCGCCGGTCACCCGCCTCGACGACGTGCGTCCGCAGCGCGGCCGCGAGCATCCCCGCGACCGCGGCGACGATGCCCAACCGCACCTTCCGGCCTTCCTGCTGCGTCCGGTCAGCGCCAAGGCCTGAGGCCGCGGCTCGAAGCGCTGGCTTCCAGAACATTCCAGGCGTTTAACCGGCGATTGACCGGGGCAAGATCGACAAAGGCCTATATTTGGCGCCTCTGCGGGTCTGCGTTTACCACACATTCATCGATGTCACTTACGGTCAACGGCCGACATCCGAGCGTTGTCTCCCTTGACGGTCCGCCGTCGGGTGCCGCCGATCCCACGCCGCGAGCGGAGTTAGCTCAATGGCTGCGCACAGCGACGAGCACGAGCGCACGATGGCGTTCGCGGAGATCGCTCTCGGCCAGATCAAGGCGTTGCGACAGCCCGCCATCCCGCGAAACTACGAGATCTGGTACACGTACGCGACCGGCTATAATCCTTCCCTCAACCAGACCATAAACGAGACGCTGGCGCGCGAAGGGACGCTGTCCGCCAAGGATCTCGACGACATCTACAACAGCTTCCTGTCCCCTTCCCGCCTCACCGACCGCATCGACGCCGTCGGCTCCAAGGTGGTCGACGAGATCGATCAGATCACGGCCATGATCGAGGCTGCGGTGGGCACCACATCGAGCTATACGAAAAGCTTGGCCGATGTCTCGCAGAGGCTCGGCAATGCCGGGGACCATGATGGCTTGCGCGCGATCGTCGAGATCCTGGTGCGCTCGACGCGCGACGTGGAGCAGACCAACCAGGCGCTCGAAGCACGGTTGCGCGCCTCGAAACAAGAGATCAACCAGCTGCAGGAAAATCTCGAAACGGTCCGCAACGAAAGCCTCACCGATCCGCTGACCCGTCTCGCCAACCGCAAGTATTTCGATCAGATGGTCGAACGCGCCGTCGCCGAGGCCAGGCGCAACGACGAACAGCTGTCGCTGCTCATGACCGACGTCGATCATTTCAAGGCGTTCAATGATACCTACGGACACCTGACCGGTGATCAGGTGCTCCGACTCGTCGCGCAGGCGGTGAAGCAGAACGTCAAGGGGCAGGACATCGCGGCCCGCTATGGCGGCGAGGAATTTGCCATCATTCTGCCGAAGACAGCCCTGCAACAGGCACTGACGGTGGCGGACCACATCCGCCGTGCCGTCGCCTCCAAGGAGCTGATCAAGCGCTCGACCGGAGAGAATCTCGGGCGGGTGACGATCTCGACCGGCGTGGCCATGCTGCACAAGAACGACGCCGTCCAGCCGCTGATCGAGCGTGCCGACGCCTGCCTCTATGCAGCCAAGCGCAACGGCCGCAATCTCGTGGTGTGCGAGACCGATCCGGAAGTCAGGCCCATCGGCGAGAGCCAAGTGGCCTAGTGCCGGTCTCGCGACGGGTGGGCGCGATGACGCCGGCGTACACCGAAGCTCAAGGGGTCGGCGCACCCTCCTGGTCGGCCGGCGTGAGCTGCACAGACTCGCCGCAGCCGCAGGCCGAGGTCTCGTTGGGATTCTTGAACACGAACTGCGCCGAGAGCTTGTCGGTGCGGTAATCCATCTCGGTGCCGAGCAGGAACAGCACGGCGGCGGGATCGACCAGCACGCGCGCGCCTTCGCGCTCGACGACTTCGTCGCCGGGCTTGACGGCGTCGGCGTATTCGATCTTGTAGGTCATGCCGGCACAACCGCCCTTGGTCACGCCAACGCGCACGCCGACGACCGGGCGGTCGGCGTTCGCCAGGATGTCCCTGACGCGCGCCGCGGCGGCGTCGGTGAGCCGCATTACCTGGGGGCTGGGCCGGACGGCCATGTCGTTCTCCTCAATCCATTTCAGCTTCGGGGCTGGCGGGCGCCACCGTACCAGCGGATTCCTTTAACATCTATTTGGGGTTAGGCCGACCATAGGGCAATGCCTTCACCACATGTTGAGCACAAGCCGGGCCTCGTCCGACATGCGGCTGGGGTCCCAGGGCGGATCCCAGACGAGATTGACCTTGACGTCGCGCACCCCCGCCACGCTGGTGACGGCGTCCTCGACCATATGCGGCAGCTCGGCGGCGGACGGGCAGTTGGGCGTCGTCAGCGTCATGTCGACTGCCACGGCGCGGTCATCGGCGATATCGACCTTGTAGATCAGGCCGAGCTCGTAGATGTCGGCCGGAATTTCCGGATCGTAAACGGTCTTGAGCGCGGCAACGATGTCGTCGGTGAGCCTGGCCAATTCGTCCGCCGGAAGCGCCGATGCGGTATTGGCAGCGGAGTCCGCCGCGTCCGGCGCGGCTTCGGCCGGAGCGGGCGTTGGTTCTAAGTCGCTCGGGTTGCTCGTCATGTGAAGAAATCCTGTGCTTTCACCAGCGCCTGTGCGAGGTGATCGACCTCTTCCCGCGTGTTGTAGAGGGCGAAGGAGGCGCGACAGGTCGCCGTGACGCCGTAGCGGGCGAGCAGCGGCATGACGCAATGGGTGCCGGCACGCACCGCCACGCCGGATCGATCGATGATAGTGGCGACATCGTGCGGATGGGCCCCCTTCATCTCGAACGAGATGATCGCACCCTTCTCCCGCGCGGTCCCGAAGATTCGCAGCGAGTTGATCTCGCGCAGGCGATCTTGCGCGTATTTGATCAAATCGCTCTCGTGCGCCCGGATGCGGGGCTTGCCGACGGCGTTGACGTAGTCGATCGCGGCGCCGAGGCCGATGGCCTGCACGATCGCCGGCGTGCCCGCCTCGAACTTGTGCGGCGGGTCGCCGTAGGTGATGCGATCCTCGAACACCTCGCGGATCATCTCCCCGCCGCCGTTGAACGGCGGCATCGCCTCGAGGTGGCCATAGCGGCCGTACAGCACGCCGATGCCGCTCGGTCCATAGAGCTTGTGCCCGGTGAAGGCATAGAAGTCGCAGCCGATATCGCGCACGTCGACGTCGAGATGCACCGCCGCCTGGGCACCGTCGATCAGCACCGGGATGCCGCGCGCGTGCGCGAGGCGCACCACCTCCTTGACCGGCACGATGGTGCCGAGCGCGTTCGACATGTGCGTGATCGCAACCATCTTGGTGCGGTCGGTGAGAAGCTTCGCGAAGTCGTCGATGAGGAAATTGCCCTCATCGTCGATCGGCGCCCATTTGATCACCGCACCCTGACGCTCGCGCAGGAAGTGCCAAGGCACGATGTTGGAATGGTGCTCCATGATCGAGAGCACGATCTCGTCGCCCGGCTTGATGCGCTCGCGGGCAAACGTATAGGCGACCAGGTTGATCGCCTCGGTGGCGTTGCGGGTGAACACGATCTCTTCGCGCCGCTCGGCATTGAGGAAGCCGCGCACCTTTTCCCGCGCGCCCTCGTACGCCTCGGTCGCCGCATTGGCGAGGTAGTGGAGCCCGCGATGGACGTTGGCGTATTCGGCCGTATAGGCGTGCTGGAGCCGGTCGAGCACGGCCTTGGGCTTCTGCGCCGAAGCGGCATTGTCGAGATAGACCAGCGGCTTGCCATAGACCTGCATGGCCAGCGCGGGAAAATCCTGACGGATCCGCGTCACGTCATAGACCGGGCGCATCTCGTTCATGGCTTCGACATCCCTGGCAACGCTGCCGAACCGCATCGCTGCCTCACCCCGTGCGCACGTTGAGCCAGCCGGATACCTCGTCCATCAACGCCTCGCGCAGGCCGGCATGCTCGATACCCTCGACGGCCTCACCGACGAAGGCCTGGATCAGCAGCGCCTCGGCCTCCTTCGCCGGAATGCCGCGCGCCTTGAGATAGAACAGCAGGGTCTGGTCGAGCGCGCCGGCCGTGGCGCCATGGCCGCACTGCACGTCGTCGGCGAAGATTTCCAACTCCGGCTTGTTGTCGGCCTCGGCGGCTTCCGACAGGAGCAGCGCGTGGGTCGCCATCTTGGCATCGGTCTTCTGCGCCTGCGGCCGCACGATGATCTTGCCCTGGAACACGCTGCGGCTTTCATCGTCGAGCACGGACTTGAACACCTCGCGGCTCTGGCAACCGCCGCCAACGTGTTCGGCCACCAAGGTCGTGTCGACGTGCTGGCGCCCTTTTATGAGGTTCGCGCCGCGAATTCCCGCGATCGTTTCTTCACCGTCGAAGCGGACGAACAGCTGGTTGCGTACGACCGCACCGCCGGTCGTGAACGTGAAGGCGTTGAAGCGCGCGTGGGCGCCGATTGCCGCCATCAGGGTCGAGACATGCAGGGCGGTCCCGGTCTCGCTGGTGATCTTCACATGGTCGACATGGGCGCCGTCCTCGATCGCCAGCTCGATCGCCGTATTGACCTGATAATCGCCGCCGGTTCCGCCGTGACTCTCGACCAGCATCACGCGCGCGCCCTTCTCGATGACGACGAGCGAGCGTGTGAAGATCGATACCGGCGCCTCACCGGTTGCCGCAAACACGAGGTGGAGCGGCCGTTCGACGGTCGCACCCGCGGCGACATGGATCACGGCGCCGTCACCCATGAAGGCGGTATTGAGCGCAACCGCGATGTCGTCCGCGGCCGGCACCACCTTGCCGAGACGCGCGGCCACGAGCGGATCGCCATCAGCCAGCGCCGCCGCCATGGATCGAATCGTGAGGCCCGGTTCCAGGCCGGCAAGCTGCGACAATTCGGGGACGAAAGCGCCGTCGACGAAAGTCAGGCGGCGGGATTCGATATCGGCGAGCGCCCTGCCGACGTCGCGTGCACGCGCCTTGGCGGCGGCATCCGGCGGGTTCGCCAGCGGCTTGGCCTCGCGCATGAGCGCGCGCAGATCGGTGTACTTCCACTCCTCGATGCGCCGGTGCGGCAGCCCAGCCTGGGCGAAACACGCGAACGCCGACTGCCGCAGCGCGGCCGGTCCCGGCAGGCGGCCTTTGGCAGCCTCCCATTGGGCCGCGATCTGCTGCTCGGCGGCGGTCCTGATCAAGCTCAATTCAGCCATTGCTCGGCCTTTACGCCGCTTCTTCGCGGTACTCGCGGTAGCCGTGCGCTTCGAGCTCGAGCGCGAGCTCCTTGGTCCCGGTCTTCACGATGCGGCCGCGCGAGAGCACGTGCACCACGTCGGGCACGATGTAGTTGAGCAGCCGCTGATAGTGGGTGATGACGACGATCGACCGCTCGGGCGAGCGCAGGCGGTTGACGCCTTCGGAAACGACCTGCAGGGCGTCGATGTCGAGGCCGGAATCGGTCTCGTCGAGCACGCACAGCCGCGGCTGCAGCAGCGCCATCTGCAGGATCTCGTTGCGCTTCTTCTCGCCGCCCGAGAACCCGACATTGACGCCGCGGCGGAGCATCTCCTGGTCGATGCCGAGCGCCTTGGCGGCCTCGCGCACCTTCTTCATGAACTCGGGCGTGGTGAGCTCGTTCTCGCCACGTTTCTTGCGCTGGGCATTGAGCGCCGTGCGCAGGAACGTCATGGTGGCGACGCCGGGTATCTCCAACGGGTACTGGAAGGCGAGAAACAGGCCGCGTGCCGCGCGTTCGTCCGGCTCCATCGCGAGCACGTTCTCGCCCTCGAACAACACTTCGCCCTCGGTGACCTCGTAGTCCTCCTTGCCGGCGAGCACATAGGCGAGCGTCGATTTGCCCGAGCCGTTCGGGCCCATGATGGCGTGCACCTCGCCCTTGTTCACGAGGAGGTCGAGGCCGTTGAGGATCGCCTTGCCGTCCACGGTCACGTGCAGGTTTCTGACTTCCAACAAAGCCATGCGTTTTTATCTCTTCCTTATACTTCGCCGTCGTAGTAATCGGCAGGCTGCATGCGGCCGACTTTGGCATACGTGGCGGTCTTGAAGTCCGCATTTTTGATGCCGGCGGCGACCGCGATCTTGCCGGAATCCGGATAGTCCACGAGATCGACGGAACCGATCGTCGAGAACGCCAGATAGCGCAGATCCTCCGTGCCGGTATTGATGATCTGGTGCGCCTCGCCGCCCGCCGGCGCGCCGACGAAATCGCCGTCGCGCAGCGGGTAGGTCTTGTCGCCCAACCGATACTTGCCCGCCCCCGAGAGGATGAAGAACATCTCGTCGGTGACGTGGTGGCGGTGGAACGGGAACGCGCGCTTGCCAGGCGGGACCACGTGAACGGCGCAGCCGAGCCCGGTCAAGCCGACCAGCGGTCCGACCCGGCCCCACTTGACGGCGAACTTCTCGCCGTGACGGCGGTCCATCACGGGCACGTCGTCAATATTGACGATCGGCTTGTCGGTCATCCAACGCTGCCCTCCAGGCTGACCGAGATCAGCTTCTGCGCCTCCACGGCGAATTCCATCGGCAGCTGCTGCAGCACGTCCTTGACGAAGCCGTTGACGACGAGGGCGGTCGCTTCCTCCGCCGAGAGCCCGCGCTGCCGGCAGTAGAACAGCATGTCCTCGGAGATCTTCGACGTGGTCGCCTCGTGCTCGAACACGGCGGAGGAATTCTGCGCCTCGATATAGGGCACGGTATGGGCGCCGCACTTGTTGCCGATCAGCAGCGAGTCGCAGTTGGTGAAGTTGCGCGCGCCGCTCGCGTTGCGATGCGCCCAGACGCGGCCGCGATAGGTATTGTTCGAGTGACCCGCCGCGATGCCCTTGGAGATGATCCGGCTGGTCGTGTTCTTGCCGAGATGGAGCATCTTGGTGCCGGAATCCACCTGCTGGTGGCCGTTGGAGATGGCGATCGAGTAGAACTCGCCGCGCGAATTGTCGCCGCGCAGGATGCAGCTCGGGTACTTCCACGTGATCGCCGACCCGGTCTCGAGCTGGGTCCAGCTGATCTTCGCGTTGTTGCCGCGGCAGATGCCGCGCTTGGTCACGAAGTTGTAGACGCCGCCGCGGCCCTGCGCGTCGCCCGGATACCAGTTCTGGATGGTCGAGTACTTGATCTCGGCATCATCGAGCGCGATGAGCTCCACCACCGCGGCATGCAGCTGGTTCTCGTCGCGCGACGGCGCCGTGCAGCCCTCGAGGTAGCTCACATAGGAGCCCTTGTCGGCGATGATCAGCGTCCGCTCGAACTGGCCGGTGTTGCGCTCGTTGATGCGGAAATACGTCGACAGCTCCATCGGGCAGCGCACGCCTTCCGGCACGTAGACGAACGAGCCGTCGGAGAACACCGCCGAATTGAGCGTGGCGAAGAAGTTGTCGGTGATCGGCACTACCGAGCCGAGATATTTCTTCACCAGCTCAGGATGCTCGCGGATCGCTTCCGAGATGGGCATGAAGATCACGCCCGCCTTCTTCAGCTCCTCCTTGAACGTGGTCGCCACCGACACCGAGTCGAAGACGGCATCGACGGCAACGCGGCCATAGCCGTTGGTGCCTTCCCCGTCGCCGTCGGCCTTCTGCACGCCGAGAAGAACCTCCTGCTCGCGCAAGGGAATGCCGAGCTTCTCGTAAGTCTTGAGGATCTCGGGGTCGACCTCGTCGAGGGACTTGAGCGGATCCCGCTTGGGCGCGGAATAATAATAGATGTTCTGGTAGTCGATCGGCCCGTAATTGACGCGCGCCCATTTCGGCTCGCGCTTCGTCAGCCAGTGACGATAGGCTTCGAGCCGCCAGTTCAGCATCCATTCGGGCTCGTTCTTCTTCGCCGAGATGAAGCGAACCGTATCCTCGGACAGGCCCTTGGGGGCCTTTTCCGATTCGATCAGCGTCTCGAACCCGTACTTGTATTGATCGACATCGATGCGGCGGACCTGGTCCACCGTCTCTTGCACGGCCGGCATATTTCCCTCCGCTCACGGTTTCAAGGACCGCGGGTTGGATTGGTCGGTTATGGTTTGTGTCTGCTGCTCGGGTTGTCCCTCTCGCCAGGCCGCCTCACGCGGCCATGCCGTGTGTACTCTTAGGTAATGCGCGAACGAGCTTATTCCAAGCCTCCAGGAAGCAATCAACCTCCTCGTCGCTCGTGGAAAATCCGAGGCTGACGCGGATCGCGCCGGCGCCGAGGCGAGGCGCCACACCCATGGCGGTGAGCACGTGCGAGGCGGCCACCTTGCCGGACGAGCAGGCAGATCCCGATGACACGGCGACGCCGGCGAGATCCAGGGCGATCAGCGCGGTTTCCGCCTTCACGCCAGGCACCGCGAACAAGGTGGTGTTGGGCAACCGCTCGACGCCCGCACCGAAGATCACCGCACCGGGCGAGATGGCGAGCAAGCCCGCCTCCAGCCGATCGCGCAACGCAACGATCCTCGCCCGCTCGTGGGACAGCCCCGCCGCGGCCGCCGCGGACGCCGCCCCGAAGGCGGCAATTCCCCCAACGTTTTCAGTCCCGGCGCGGCCTCCCCGCTCCTGCCCGCCGCCTTTGACCAGCGGATCGCCTAGATGCAGCATCTCGTCGCGCCGGACCAGGGCGCCAACCCCTTTGGGCCCGCCCAGTTTGTGGGCGGAAATCGCGATAAGATCAGCACCCATTTCGCTGATGTTGCAGGGAATTTTTCCTACCCCCTGCACGGCATCGACATGCAGGAGCCCGCCCGCCTGATGTACGAGCTGGGCCGCCTCGCCGATCGGCTGGATCACCCCGGTCTCATTGTTGGCGAGCATAATCGAGACGAGCGGCCGCTCACCGGCCCTCGAGACCGCCGCAAGCCGCTGCTCCAGGGCGACAAGATCGACACGGCCGTCAGGCCCTACCGGCACCTCCTCGACGGCAGCGGCGCGAAACCGCCCCCCGCAGCGCACCGAAGGATGCTCGATAGCCGACAGCAGCAGCCGGTCACGCGGCGCCCGATCGCCGCCTTGTTCGAGGGCTGGAGAGAGCGCCATGAGATTGGCCTCGGTCCCGCCCGAGGTGAAGATCACGTTGCGCGGCTCGGCTCCCACCAGGGCGGCAACCTGCCGGCGTGCCTCCTCGATCATGGCGCGCGCCGCGCGCCCCTCGGCGTGAATGGAGGACGGATTGCCCATGACGTCGCACGCCGCCAGCAGCGCAGCCCGCGCTTCGGGGCGCAGCGGTGCGGTCGCATTCCAGTCCAAGTAGGCGCGGTGGCCCATCCATTCATCCCATCGCAACGTGCGGAAAAGCTTGCTTTTTGCCCCCGGGGTCGTGCTAGAAGCGTTGCAGCTCGCTCGGCCCCCGTTACCCAAGAGGGCGGTCCTGGCCGCCGAGCCCGTCCAAATTTAGAATGGTTCTAAATAGTTACGTGCGCCCACTGCTCCCGTCAAGCGCGCTGTAGGTGACCTGTCCGCGGCGCCCAGGTGCCGAGGCGGTTTCCCTGTTCGAGGAGGCTCATGCCCGAGGTCATCTTTGCCGGTCCGGCTGGACGAATCGAGGGCCGGTACCATCCGGCACGCCAGAGGAATGCCCCCATCGCCATTGTGCTGCATCCGCATCCGCAGTTCGGCGGCACGATGAATCACCAGATCGTCTACCACCTCTACTATGCCTTCGCCCACCGCAATTTTTCCGTGATCCGGTTCAATTTCCGCGGCGTCGGGCGCAGTCAAGGCGCTTTCGACCACGGCCTGGGGGAATTGTCGGATGCCGCCGCGGCGCTCGACTGGGCCCAGTCGATCAATGCGGAAGCGCGCAGCTGCTGGATTGCCGGCTTCTCCTTCGGCGCCTGGATCGGCATGCAGCTGCTGATGCGGCGCCCTGAGATCGAGGGCTTCATCTCGGTTGCCCCCCCGGCAAATCTCTATGATTTCTCGTTCCTGGCGCCCTGCCCGTCTTCGGGGCTGATCGTGCACGGCGACAAGGATGCCGTCGTGCCGGCCAAGGACGTGACCACGCTGGTCGAGAAGCTGAAGACCCAGAAAGGGATCGTCATCGACCAAAAGGCCATCCCGGGCGCCAACCATTTCTTTGACGGCCGGCTCGAGCAATTGATGCAGACGGTCGGCGCCTATCTCGACAAGCGCCAGGGCACGACCGTGGGCGGCGGCGGACGCAAGCCGAGCGCAGCCTAGCAAGAATTCTCCGGTCGCGCGACGACCATGCTTCGATCCGTTCTCGTACTCGCCGCCGTCGTGCTGCTCGTTGTCGCCATCGGCTATGGCGCGCTTCGCTACATGACGAGCGTTCCGGGCGAGCCGCATCGCGGTCCGCTGCCGCCGCTCACGGCGGACGAAATGGCGCTGGCCACCGAGCTCAAGCGCCATGTCGAGACGATCGCCGCGCGCGAGCACAATCTCGCCCATTACGACGAGCTTGAAAAAGTTGCGCGCTACATCGAGACCAGCCTGGAAGCTTACGGCTATGCCGTCGGCCGGCAGGTGTTCACCGTCGAAGGCAAGCCGGTGCGCAACATCGATGCCACGATCGAGGCATCGCCCGGCACGCCGGACCCCGACGTCGTCGTGGTGGGCGCGCATTATGACAGCGTGAGGGGCAGCCCGGGCGCCAACGACAATGCGACCGGCGTTGCCGCCGTGCTTGCGCTCGCGCGCCGTCTCGCCGACGGCAGGGACAAGGGCGGCAAACGCATCCGCCTCGTTTTCTTCGTCAACGAGGAACCGCCCTATTTCAGGACGGAAGCGATGGGCAGCCTGCAATACGCCCGCGCATTGGCGGCGCGCGGGGAGCGCGTGGTGGCGATGTATTCGCTCGAGACCCTCGGATTCTACTCGAGCGAGCCGGGAAGCCAGCGCTATCCGGCGCCGTTCGCGATGATGTTTCCCGATCGTGCCGATTTCGTCGCCTTCGTCGGCCTCATCAATTCGCGTCCCCTGCTGCAGCAGACGATGCGGTCATTCCGGGCGCACACGTCGTTTCCCAGCATCGGCGGAGTTGCGCCCGGCATCATTCCCGGGATCGACTGGTCGGATCATTGGGCCTTCGCGCAGCACGGTTTCCAGGCCGTGATGATCACCGACACGGCGCTGTTTCGCTATCCGCACTATCACTTGCCCAGCGATACGCCCGACAAGGTGGACTTCGAACGGTTGGCGCGCGTCGTCACGGGCATCGAACGCGTCATCCGAGATGCGCGCATCGCGACGAAATGATCGTCACTCCAGCCGTGCATCGAGCGTGATGCTGGCGTTCAGCACGCGCGAGACCGGGCAGTTGGCTTTGGCGTCGGCGGCGAGCTCGTCGAACTTGGCCCGCTCGATGCCCGGCACGCGCCCGTTCAGCTCCAGGTGAATGGCGGAAATCGTCCAATTGCCCTGGACCTGCTCCAGCGTGACGGTCGCCTGCGTCGATAGCTCCTGCGGCGCAAACCCGGCCCGACCTAGCGCCGCGGCCAGCGCCATGGTGAAACATCCGGCGTGCGCGGCTGCGATGAGCTCTTCCGGATTGGTGCCGGTGCCGCTCTCGAAGCGCGCCGCGAACGAGTAGGCGGTGTCCTCGAGCGTGCCGCTCTGGGTCGAGATGGTTCCCGTCCCCTGCTTGAGATCGCCACGCCAGCGTGCAGACGCAGTTCGTTTCATGACGCGCTCCGTACTGTTGATCGTCGAGCTATGACATGGCCTGCTCGCGCCGCCAATATGAGGACAACCTGGCCCCCAATCCCAAGATGGCGTCTCTCCCAGACGGTGCGTCCGGCAGAGCGAGTCCGGACGCGCGTGAGCCGGGCTTCACACCTCGCGGGCCGCGGAGCCTCACATTGCCTTCATGTTGCGATGCTCGGCCTCGAGCCCGCAGGCAACTCTAGCCTCATGCGTTCGCGCGTGGTAGCGCCTTTGCCAACACGCCGCCGGTCAGCGGCTGCGCCACGCCGGTCGTGGTCGGGAACGTGATCGGCAATCCGTGCAAGGTTCGCACCGCCAGATAGGCGAAAGCCTGCGCCTCGAGCGCATCCGCCGACCAGCCGACGGCGTCTGCGGTTTCGACAGTCGCGGGCGACAGCTCTTGGCGAAGCAGGCGCATCAGGGTGCGATTGCGCGCGCCGCCGCCGGCTACGATCCATGTGGACGGCGCGCGCGGAAGGTGAGCCACCACACGGGCGACGGCCTTGGCGGTCAGCGCCGTCAGCGTCGCCGCCCCGTCGGGCACGGAAAGGTGCGCCAAGTCTTTGCCGACATGCGCGAAGGCGTTGCGGTCGAGCGACTTCGGCACTGGCGCGGCGAAGAACGGGTCGTTCAGCGCGCGCGCGACGAACGCCGCATCGACGGCCCCGCGCGCCGCCTGATCGCCGTCGCGATCGAGCGCCGCACCGGTGCGCAGGCGCATGAAGTCGTCGATCAGGGCATTGCCGGGTCCGGTGTCGCAGGCAATCGGATCGCCCTCGTCGTCGCAATAGGTGATGTTGGCGACGCCGCCGACATTGAGCACGGCAACCGGCCGCGGTCGCTCGAGCTGCGCCACCAGGGCGCGGTGGAAAACCGGCACCAGCGGCGCCCCTTGCCCGCCTGCCGCCACATCGGCGGCGCGAAAGTCGAACATGACCGGGATACCGAGACGGGCGGCGAGCGCGGCACCGTCGCCGATCTGCACGGTCAGCTTCCGCTCGGGACGATGCACCAGCGTCTGCCCATGAAAGCCGACCACGTCGAGCGTCGCGGGGTCGACGCCATGGGTGGCCAGAAACGTTGCGACTGCCTCGGCGTGCAGCCGCGTCAGCAATTCCTCGGCTTCGCCGATCGCGCCAGGACGCGCGTTGCGGTCGGACACATCCACTGCCTGGCGCAACGCCGCCGCCAGCTTTGCCCGCTCGGCCTCGCTATAGGCCCGGTAGCCGCTCGGCCCAAGGCGAACCAAGTCTCGCCCGTCGGTTTCGACCAGAGCAATATCGATACCGTCGAGCGACGTCCCGCTCATGAGGCCGATCGCGCGCACAGCATCTCCGTCTCAGGTTTAAATCGCGTGGCGGACCTGATAAACACCGCCAAGCGCTGCGTCGAGACTAACCCATGTCCGATTACAAGTCCGATTTTCTACGCGTGCTGGCGAGCCGAGGCTTCATCCATCAAGTCTCCGAGCCCGAGGCGCTCGACCGGCTCGCGGCCGCGAGCCGGATCACCGCCTATGTGGGCTTCGACTGCACCGCCCCCTCGCTGCATGTCGGCAATCTGTTGTCGATCATGCTGCTCTATTGGCTGCAGCAGACCGGGCATCGGCCGATCGCGCTGATGGGCGGCGGCACGACACGGGTCGGCGATCCGTCGGGAAAGGACGAGAGCCGCAGGCTCCTGAGCGACACGGCGATCAACCAGAACCTCGAGCGGATCAAGGCCGTGTTCGCGCGCTTTCTCACCTTCGGCGAAGCGCCTGAGCATGCCGTGATGGCCAACAATGCCGACTGGCTGAACACCCTCAACTACATCGATTTCCTGCGCGACGTCGGCCAACATTTTTCGGTCAACCGCATGCTGTCGTTCGATTCGGTCAAGCTGCGGCTGGAGCGCCAGCACGAGCTATCGTTTCTCGAATTCAACTACATGATTCTGCAGGCCTACGACTTCGTCGAGCTCTACAAGCGCCATGGCTGCGTGCTGCAGATGGGCGGGTCGGACCAGTGGGGCAACATCATCAACGGCATCGACCTCGGCCGCCGCATGATGAACGCGCAGCTGTTCGCCCTCACCACGCCGCTGATCACCACCTCGTCGGGCGCCAAGATGGGCAAGACGGCGACGGGTGCCGTCTGGCTCAACGCCGACATGGTGAGCCCGTACGACTACTGGCAGTTCTGGCGCAACACTGAAGACGGCGACGTGGCGCGCTTCCTCAAGCTGTTCACGATTCTGCCGCTCGACGAGATTGGCCGCCTCGCCGCACTCGAAGGCCAAGAGCTCAACGACGCCAAGAAAGTGCTCGCCACCGAGGCCACTGCCCTCGTGCACGGGCGGGCGGCGGCCGAGCAGGCCGCCGAGACCGCGCGTCGCACCTTCGAGGAAGGTGCGGTGGCGGAGACTTTGCCGTCGGTGGAGATCCCGCGCGCGGAGCTGGAGCAGGGGCTCGGCGTTCTCACCGCCTTCGTGCGCGCCGGCCTCGTCACCTCGACGAGCGAGGCGCGCCGTCAGATCCAAGCCGGCGGCTTACGCGTGAATGATGAGACCGTCAGCGACGAGCGCATGGTGCTCACGCCGCGCCATCTCACGCCCGAGGGCGTGATCAAGCTGTCGCGCGGGCGCAAACGGCACGTGCTGCTGAAGCCGGTGTGAATCGTCGCGTCTGCGGCGGCTCGCCCACCCCGCGAAGCGGCTATTGCCGGGACGACTCGCCGGTGACGATGCCGTCGTCGCCGTGGCGGAATTCGAACAATTTGCGCAGGAATCCCGGCGCCACCGCCGACATTGGGTTGACCCGCAGGACCATGCCGTTGGGCGGGCCGACGACTTCGTAGGTCACTCCCAAGAGCCCCTCTCTCGGCCCGCCGAAGAACATGCCGAGGACCGGAAACTGGCCCGGCAGGTTGTTGAGCGCGCAGGCGGGAATGAAGGTGCCGCGCAGCCTCGTATCGTCGCGCAGAAAGTCGATCTGGCCGTCCATGGTGGCGCAGACCGCCATCCCCCACACGTTTCCTTCACGAATGGACAGCCGGCCGGGCGAGCGGGTGAATTCGATCCGCATGCGCGAGAATTCCACGCCGATATTGCGCATCGGCCCGGTGCGGTACGCCGAATCGGGCGGCGGCGCGCTCGAAGCGACGCGATCGAGCGCCGATTCGCCGCGCACGCTGAAGTCGCTGATGTTGAGGGTCCCTTCCTTCGCGCTCTGGTCGCCGCTCGGCGGCTCCATGGCGACCCACATCCGGCCCCCAGAGATGCGGGAATACATATCGGTGAAACGAAACAGCGCGCCTGCATCGGCGCTCTCGACATACATGACCTGGCGTCCGGAACGCCCGCGCAAGTCGCCGCTCAACGCCGCGTCGAGGCCGATCTTGGCATTCATGCCGAAGGCGCGGATGTGGCCGGCGCGCCGCGACAATCTCAGCTCGAGGCCGCGCAAGGCTTCGCCGTGGAAGCCGGCGACCGCTCCGACCTTGATGTCGAGATCGAGGTCATACAAGGGGCGCGGTGCATTCGGATCGGCCGGACCGGCCGCCATCGACTTGATGAAGCCACGGCCGTCATAGACATCGCCGCGCACGGTGACCTTGAGCGTTCCGTCGGCTCCGCGCTCGGCCTTGACCGAGGCCTTGTCGCCGTCGGAGAGCGCGAAGTTGGGGAAATTCGCCCACACGAGCTCGCCCGCGGCGTCGATTTCGATGTTGCCCTTGACCCGCGCGCCGGAACCTTCCAGCGCCAGATCGTCGATGCGGCGCGACTGCGGCTTCTCGATCAGGGTGAAGGTGGCGCGCGCCGGCTTGCCGGCCGCCTTGTTCCAGCCGGGCAGCAGATCGGCGACCTTGGCCTGGGTAAGATCGGCATCGACCGCGTAGCGGTTGTCGCCTTCGCCGGCGGCGATCTTGCCGTTGAATTTGACCGGAATCGGTCCCGTCAGCGCGCCGCCGAGCTCGAAGCCGAGATAGCTGCGCGCCGCGTCGTCGAGCACGGTCTGGGCGCGGGCTTCCGCATCGCCCTCGGGTTTCTTGCGGTAGTCGACGGCCACCACGGCGTTGCCAATCCGCGCGTCGCCATTGACCCGAAAGCCTTGCGGACTGGCGTTGACGCGCAGGATCGGCGCCTCCGCCTTCAAGCCGCGCACGAGCTTTTCGGCGGAGAAGTTCGTCACTTCGGCATCGAAATTGTACGCGACTTCGCTCTTGGTGAGATCATTCTTGAGCGGCAGGGACAGCGAGAACTGCGCCGAGATGGCGCCGCGCGTCGTCGCCGCGTCCATCTGGAAACCGGTCGCTCCCTTGAGCGGTTCCATGCCGGCAAGCTCGATCGCCGCATCGGCGGGCCCCTCCAGGCGCATCTTCACGCGCGCCCAGGGCGGCTTGGCCTCGGTGTCGGCCACCTCGAACGTCCCGTTGGAGACGGTGACCTTGCGACCGGACGGCAAGTCGACGGTGCCGCGCCCGAGCGTCACGGTTGCGGTCCGCCCTCTGAACCGCGCGACGAGATCGGCGTCGCGGACGGCCGGCAGCGTATCGACCGGCCGCAGGCTCGCCGTGCCGACAATCTCGCCGAACAGACCGTCCTCCGGAACCGGCGGGCCGCCCGGCTTCAGCGTATGCCATGGGGCGTTGGTGGCGATCTCGAGCCGCTCCACGGTGCCGGCGGTAAAATGATCGATCACCCACGCGCGCAGCGGCGGGACGATGAAAACGGGCCACAGCCGCTTGAGCGTGACCATGGTCATGCGGGTTGCCGCCATGCCCATGGTCAGGCGCGCCTCGTCGGCATAGTCCACCGCCGCCGAGAAGGCCACGCCGGCCGCCATGCCGCTCAGATCGCCCTGGTCGATGATGAATCGTTTTTTGGCCGTATCGATGCGGGCGCGGACGGTGACACGATCGAGAACCAGCGGCGGCTCGCGCGTGCGCTCGCCGGCGCCGAGCACGACCAATCCTCGATTGACGCTGAGCCCCCAGGGATCGTCCGGCCGCCGCGGCGCCTGCAGATGGCCGAGGAAACTGATCCGGTTGCCCCCCGAATGCAGCTCGAAAGGAAGGTGGAGAACGCGGTTGGCGGCATCCCAGCGCAGCTCCAGCTGCGCCTCGTCGACGAGCACGCGGGACGCGGGGACATTGGCGGTGCCGATGAAACCGGCGCCGCCGACGATCCGGCCTTCCGCCATGTGCACGCTGCCGTCGGCGGCGATCTCCGCGCGCACGATGGCCGAAATCGGCACGTCGGCAGCAAGCGTGTCGTCGTCAACACGCAGCGCCAGCAGGATGTCCTTGGGCGAGACGTCGCGGACGACGGCCTCGATGGCGCGGCGTCCTTCGCCGCGCGGTGCGACCGTCGCCGTCAAGGACCACGGTCCGTCGGTGCCGCTCGACGTGACGGCGAAGGCGACGCCGCCTTCGCGCGGCCGGGTGAGACTGAAATTGATGTTCTGGAAATTCCATTGCTTGCCGCTGCGCTGATCGTCGACCACCAGGGCGCCGTTCTTCAGGCCGACCTCGGTAAGGTCGCGTCCGTCGAATCCCAGCGCATCGAGACCGTCGAGCCACGCCAGCAGGGCCGAGAATGTGCTCTGCTGGCTCGCCGCATTGGCATCGCCGCCGCGCGGGGCGGGTACCGAGCCAGTGATCATGCCGGCTTGGGGAATGGCGGCAATGACCGGATACGCCGGGATCGCGCGCTGCTCGGCGCCGGCGAACACGTTCACCTGACCGTCGGATTCGACTCTGACCGCCATGGTGGCGCCGATCAGGCTCAAGCGCACGGCCTGCACCTGCCCCATCAGCAGGCTCGATCCGGACAGCCCGACCTCCGCCTTGGGGGCGTTCGCCACGATGGCGCCGGCGCGGTCGCGCACGACGATGTCGCGCAGCCGCAAAGCGGTCCGGCCGTCATCGTCGCGCTCGAGCTGGGTTCCGCCGACCTCGATATGGTGGCCGCCGCCCAGGCGCTCCTCGATCGCCGAAGTGAGCCACGGCGTGGCCATGTCGAGCGATAAGGGCCCGCTGGCGAGCCGCCACCACAGGAGCGCGGTCGCGACCAGGAGAACCGCGGACACTGCGCTGCCCGCATAGACGACGCGGCGGACCAGCGGACGGTCCATGTGCAGAAACTCGGCCAGCCGATGAACGAGCGGGCGCTCCATGTGGAGAAGCTCGGCGAGGCAATGCTCGGTCGGCCAGGTGTCGTGACGGCGCGCTGCGCGTACGGCCATGAGCGCACGCCAATGCAGATGCATGGCGGCCCACGTCCGGCTCAGCGCCGAGACACCTGCTCTCACGTGCCTCTTTGTCATTCGTCGCTGGACATCCCCCTTAACGCCGTCGTCCGGCTCGACCGCCCTGGCCCGGCCGCCCCCTGCGCGAGGTTCGCGCAGAAACCCACTGATTCCTCAGCCCTCTCCCGATGTATAGGCGGCCCAAATGACCCTGTGAAAGCGACGAAAGGAAGGCACATGAGCGAGCTTGCCGCGGGCGCTGCCGCCCCGTCCTTCACGCTGCCGAGCGACGGCGGCGCGACGGTTTCGCTCGCCGATTATCACGGCAAGAAGCTCGTGCTCTACCTTTACCCGCGCGCCGATACCCCTGGCTGTACGCGCGAGGCTCAGGCTTTTTCGGCGCTGGCACCGGCGTTTGCCGCTGCCGGCACGGCCGTGCTCGGGGTCTCCGCCGATCCGGTCGCCGCGCAGGACGCCTTCAAGGCGAAATACCAGCTGGCGATCCCGCTCGCCTCCGACGAGAAACACAAGATGCTCCAGGCCTACGGCGTCTGGGGCAAGAAGTCGATGTACGGGAAAACCTTCATGGGAATCGTGCGCACCACATTCCTCATCGGTCTCGACGGCAAAATCGCCCGCAAATGGGCCAAGGTGAAGGTCGACGGGCATGCCGAGGAGGTGCTCGCCGCCGCCAAGGCACTGTGATTCGGGGAGCTCGAAGCGGCGCAAGGTCTCGTCCTGTCGGATACGGGTGATAAGAGTCTAACACGATTGGTTTGCGGAAAATTAACCATGACTTGCTGAGATCGGCGGCGTGAGTTCCGCGTGCGTCGGTCCGGTTCGGATCGGCGGGAGAGCGCCGATGTTGCACCGTTGGACCGATCGCCGCCACGCCAGCGAGGCTTATGCCAGCGAGGCCTACGGTTACGGCTATGCCGCCGCGCCGGCACATCCGGCACCCACGGTGCCAAGTCGCCGATCGCCGGCGCCAGCCGATTTCACGCTGCGTCACGGCGCCCGCCAGGTGCGTCTCGGCCCGGTCGCCTTCTGGACCGTGGTCGGCACGCTGGTCATCATGGCGGTCTGGTCGGTGGCGACCGCGACCTACTTCGCCTTTCGCGATGACCTGCTGACCCGGCTGATCGCCCGCCAGGCGGACATGCAGTACGCCTATGAGGACCGCATCGCTGAGCTCCGATCGCAGATGGACCGGCTGACCAGTCGCCAATTGCTGGATCAGGAGCAGTTCGAACAGAAGCTCGAGCAATTGACCCGTCGGCAGTCGACGCTCGAATCCCGCGCCACGGCGCTCTCCGGCGTGGCGGATCCGACCCCCACCGGCTCCGTCAAGCCGCCTGCCCGCACCACCGCGACGGAAACCGCGCCCGCCAAGCCCTCGCCCATCAGCGACCGGCTGATTCTGATGCCGCCGCCGGATCGCGAGGCGCGGCTGGAATCGCGCGCGCTGCCGACGCTCGCCAATCGCGTGAGCGCCAGCAAGACCGGCGGCGGGGTCGAAGCCACGCTGGCCCGGCTGCAGGACTCGCTCGATCGCGTCGAAGCACGTCAGGCTGCACTGCTCAATGGACTGGAAGAGACCTATGACGCCAAGGCGCGGCGCATGCGCCGGGTGCTTGGCGACCTCGGCCTCGACGTCGGCAAGATGCCCAGCATCGGCACGCCAGGCTCGACCGGCGGTCCGTTCGTGCCGGTCACGCCGCGCGGCGAGAGCGGCGCGTTCGAGCGCCAGCTCTATCGGATCAACAGCACTCGCGCCCACGTCGAGCACCTCAATCGCGCTCTGGTCGCGGTGCCGATCCGCCGGCCTTTGGCGGGCGAGCTGGAGACCAACTCGGGCTTCGGCGTGCGCATGGACCCGTTCGTCCGCTCGCTGGCAATGCATACGGGCCTCGACTTCCGCGCCAATACCGGCGAGCCGGTGCGCGCCACGGCGGCCGGCAAGGTCGTCACCGCCGGCTGGAGCGGCGGCTACGGCAAGATGGTCGAGATCGATCACGGCAATGGGCTTTCGACGCGCTACGGCCATCTGTCGGCGATCGATGTCGCGGAGGGACAGACCGTCCGTATCGGCCAGATGATCGGCAAGGTCGGCACCACCGGGCGCTCGACCGGCCCGCACCTGCACTACGAGACGCGCGTCGATGGCGACGCCGTCGATCCGCAGCGATTCCTCCGCGCGGCGATCCGGCTGGGCGGGTTGTGAGCATCGCTGCGCCCGTGGCGCTGATGCGCCGCGCGGCGATTTCATGTTGCACGTGTCGACGCGCCGCTTCCGCCGGAACTGCTGCGCATTTTGACTGTCAGCAGGTGTTTTGACTGTCAGCGCATGGCTCCATAAAATGCAGGCCATGGACGTGACCATTCACATTCCCGATGATCTCGCGACCCGGCTCGGGACAGCCGTCGATTTGCCTCGCCGGGTGCTCGAGGCACTCGCGGTCGAAGAGTTCCGATTGGGGCGCCTCACGCAGCCGGAATTGCGCCGTTTGCTTGGATTACCGACGCGTCAAGCGCTGGACGCGTTCCTCAAGGCCGACGAGGTCTACATTCCGTTTACAGTCGACGACCTGAATCACGATAGGAATGATCTTCGGCGCCTTGGATTCTGACCGCAGATTCTGACCGCCGATGCGGCTCGTCGTCGCCGACACCAGTCCCCTGAACTACCTCGTCTTGATTGGGCAAGTCGAACTTCTACCTGCCCTCTTTGAGAAGGTATTCGTGCCGCAAATTGTAGGAAACGAGTTGCGACACGACGAGGCTCCAGAGAGCGTACGCCGCGTGATGTGCGCGGTGTCCGTGCTGATGGCAGCGATGACCGACAGCGGCTGGGCAATTGCGGCCGGCCGCGGCCGCGCCTGGTTCATGAAACCGGCGCGCGCCAAGCTCATCGGCCGCCTCTCGGGTGCGGTCCTGATCGGCGGCGGAATGTGGCTGTCGCTGCAGCGCCGCCCGGCATGAAGCACCATGCCTAGAACTCGCCGCTTCGCGAGATGTCGCGCAATCGCCTCTACAGCTTGGGAATTCCAGCAGCGAACCAGTTACCGTTGGCGCCACTGACGATCAGCAGGACAGGAGTCGTGCAGGGCGTGGGCGGAACTGGCGCGAGAACCCCATCGATGCGGAAATCGCCGTTAGCCTCCAGCGGCACGACGGCCGAATCGCTAGATGCGAGGCTGGCGCCGCAGAATAATCTTGCCTTCACGCTTTGACCACCGGGCGTGCCGATGTTGTCGGTGCCCCCCAGCAACAGGCCACGACCATCCACCGAGACCCTGCCATCGATCTTCACGTCCACGATCAAGCGGGAAATGACCCACGGCACACCGCCGGGGTTCACACCACGAACGATGTTCGCCGCCGGGCCGGCCCGCACCGGGACCACACCGATGCCGCCATCGAAGCGCACCAGCGGGCTCTGGGCGTTCGCGGCGAGCGGAAACGACAGCGCGACAGACAGCAGACAGGCAGAGAGTGCTTTGTTCATGAAGGTCCTCCCGTGATTCGCGTGCGATGAATTTCACGATGGGTTTCGCTGCGCTCGACGCATCCCTACGCATCTCGCATGCAACCCCCGATCGGGGGTATGTGCGCCCTGATCAACCCCACAACCAGAACGCTATTCCCGGGTGAATAATATTTTCGGTCGATCGCAGATGGGGATCAGGGCGGCCCTGGGCAATGTTTCTGATTGGCGCGGGCTTCTGGCTTTGCAGCGTCGTCCTGGTGCTGGGAGCGGCCCCCGGCGCCGCCGTCAACTCACCAATCGCACCTGCCCCGCTTCCGCCACGTCGTAGCCGGTGAGCTCGCGCGCACGCTCGGCGAAGGTTTTGGTGCGCAGGAACGCGAACAGGGCCTGCTGGGCTGGCAGGAAGTAGTCGCGCTGGCGCAGCACGAGGTCGAAGCGCTCCCACACGAGCGGAACGAAGTCGAGGTTGGCGCTGCGCGCGACCGAACGGGTCGCGATCCCGCAATCGGCGCGCGCCGCCTGCACCGCCTGGGCGATGTCGGGTCCGGTGGCACATGGCGGCGTGATTTTTGCCAGAGCAGCGGGCGAAAGGCCGTCGCGCCGCAACAGCGCCATCAGCAGGAGCTGAGCGCCCGCCCCTTGCGGCCGCAAGGCGATCCTGGCGTGGCCCTCCGCCACCGAGCGAAGGTCGGAGAGCCGCAGCGGATTGCCCGGCGCGACGATGAGCCCCTGCTCGCGCCGGGCAAATGCGATCACGACCGCGTCGTGCAGACCCGGCGCCGCGGCGACGGCATCCAGATTGGCGGTGTCGTCGTCGCCATCGAGACGGTGCAGATGGATCGCCGCCGCCGCCACCTCGCCCCGGACCAAGCGCCCGAGCCCCGCTTCGCTTCCTTCCGGCAGGCTGGCGAGCCCTGAGCCGCTCTCGCGCAGCGTCGATTCCAGCAGCGGATCGTGGCTGCCGCCGACGATCGGCGGCGCCGCCGCCGGCACAAAGCCGGCCGGTCGCGCCAGCCCGGCCGCCAGCCAGCGGTCGAGCGCCGCCTTGGGAAACAGCCAGCGTCCCGTCACCTTGGTGCAGGGCACCGCGCCATTGGCAACCAGCTCGTAAAGCTTGCGTTCGCTCAGCCGCAGATAGGCGGCCGCTTCATCGGTATTGAGCAGATCAGCCATGAACAGACCTGCAGATTTATGCTGTCGCTCCTAGATTTGACTGATTTGGAAGCCGGTGCAACATCTTACCGCGCCATGCCGGAAACTTCCGCCATCGATCTCCTGCTCTCCGCCGACCCGGCGCTGATGGCGATCGTCCGGCTCTCGCTCACCGTGAGCCTGATCGCGGCGGCCTGCGCGGCCATGATTGGTGTGCCGTTCGGCGCCTTGCTGGCGCTCACCCGCTTTCCTGGCCGGCAAGCCGTCATCGTCGTGCTCAATGCGCTGATGGGATTGCCGCCGGTGGTGGTCGGCCTCGCGATCTATCTTCTGCTGTCGCGCTCGGGGCCGCTCGGCTCGTTCGGGCTCCTGTTCACCCCGCAGGCGATGATCGTGGCGCAGGCCGTCCTGGTGACACCGATCATCGCCGCACTGGCGCGGCAGACCATCGAGGATCTGTGGATCGAATACCGCGACGAGCTGGCCGCCATGAACGTCGGACCGCTGCGCCGGGTCGTAACGCTGATCCGCGACGCGCGCTTCAGCCTGGTCACGGCCCTGCTGGCCGGCTTCGGGCGGGCGGCGGCGGAAGTCGGCGCGGTGATGATCGTCGGCGGCAACATCGACGGCGTCACGCGCGTCATCACCACCGCGATCGCCCTCGAGACCAGCAAGGGCGACCTGCCGCTGGCCCTCGCGCTCGGCCTGATCCTGCTGGCCGTCGTCGGCGTCGTCAACGCCGCCGTCTCCGTCAGCCCCGGCCTCAAGGGCCAGGCCCTGAGCGGCGCCCGATGAGCGACGCCCTGCTCGACCTCGCCGGCGTCTCGGTCGCCTACGGGCCGGTGACGGCGCTGCGCGACGTCGCGCTGCGCATCCACCGCGGCGAGTTCGTCGCCCTGGTCGGCGCCAACGGCTCGGGCAAGACGACCCTGCTGCATGCGCTGCACGGCCTGGTGGCCCATGCCGGCTCGCGCCGCGTCGGCGCCGGCGGCGAGGCCCAGGCGATGGTGTTCCAGCGGCCCTTCATGCTGCGCCTCTCGGTGCGCAACAACCTGCGCGTCGCGTTGTGGCTGTCCGGGGTGCCGCGCGCAGAGCGACCGGGCCGC